>NZ_JBNAGK010000012.1:0-172214 GCF_049803835.1 Tropicibacter sp. S64
CTCCCCATCTTTTGGCCAGTTTCCGGGGTGGTTTAAGCTACTCTCTGCCCCTGCTGGTCGGTTTCGATCTGGTTGAAGTAGACCACGGCGGGCGGCTGTCCGCCATGGGCGGCGTGAGGCCGCTGGTGGTTGTAGAAGGTGATCCATTGGCCAACCCCGGCCTTCGCCTGCGAGCCCGTCTCCCAGGCGTGCAGATAGACGCACTCATACTTCAGGGACCGCCAGAGGCGTTCGATGAAGATGTTGTCGAGACACCGGCCCTTGCCGTCCATCGAGATCCGGGTGCCGATCCGTTTCAGCCGGTCGGTCCAGGCGAAGGACGTGAACTGCGACCCCTGATCGGTATTCATGATCTCGGGCGGGCCGAAGCGGTGGACCGCCTCGTTCAGCGCCTCGACGCAGAAGTCGGCTTCGAGCGTGTTCGAGATGCGCCAAGTCAGCACCTTGCGGGTGAACCAGTCCATGATGGCAACCAGGTAGAGGAAGCCCCGCCGCATCGGAAGGTACGTGATGTCGGCGCACCAGACCTGGTTGGGCCGTTCCACCCGCAGGCCACCCAACAGGTAGGGGTAGGTTTTGTGCCCCTTGGCCGGTTTGCTGGTGTTCGGCTTCTGATAAATCGGCATCAAACGCATGAGCCGCATCAGCCGCCGGATACGCTTCACGTTCACAGCGTGGCCCTCGTTCTGCAGGTGCCAGGTCATTTGTTGGACGCCGTAGAACGGGGTTTCGAGGAACTGCCGGTCGATCAGTTGCATGAGCGCCAGGTTCACTGCGGTCTCGCCCAGCGGTGCGTAGTAGAACGACGACCGCGAGATCGACAGCAGGCGGCATTGCGCCCCGACCGACAGCGTGGGGTGAGAGCGTTCGATCATCCCGCGCCTCACTTGCCGGTCCAAGGCTTGAGCTTTCTGGACAAAAAATCGTTGGCGACGGCCAGTTCCCCGATCTTGGCGTGAAGCGACCGCACCGTCTCCTCGTCGACCTCGGCCTTCTTCTTCCCGCCGCGCTCGAAAATGTCAGATGCGCCTTCAAGCAGCGCGCTCGCCATTGTTCTTGAACCAATGGCGCACAATGGCTCGCTCCACTGATGGATCATGGTCGGATGCACGCCGTATTCCGCGGCCAGCTCCGACACCGTGCGCTCGCCCTTCAGGGCTTCCAGCGCCACGCGAGCCTTGAAGCCCGCGTCATGGTTCCTGCGTTTCGACATGTTCTGATCTCCTCGTTCTTAGAGACCAGCAGACGTCAGATAGTAGCTTCCGTCACTGTCCGATTTTCGGGGAGGAGCTCAGCTTTCGAGACCATCAACACAGTATTTGATTGGTTGCCACTCGACTATACCGAGACGTCTAACGTCTTCAGTTCGCAAGAAAAGAGTATCATCTCAGAGTTTGTTCGGCTTGTTGAAGCAGCCTCTGACGCAACTACCGAAGACACTTGGGACGTCGAGTGGTTCAAGTCCTCAAAGGAGTGGGTGCAACTTTCTGCCTTCGCGAATGTTTCGGTGCCGCTGTTGCTTGAGCGCGGCCGCTTCTCAGAGGAAACAGAGGAGTCCCATTTGGGTTGATGGTAGGTTTGGGCTCAAAGCCTACCTCCACCCCTCAGCTGAGGCTCACGCCCTTCCGACCCGCCAGATCGGTGAAGAACTGCCAGGCAACCCGGCCCGAGCGTGCACCCCGCGTGGCCTGCCATTCGATGGCCTCCGCCCGCATTTCCTCCGCATCCACCGGCACGCCATAGGCGGCGCAATAGCCGCGGATCATGGCGAGGTATTCGTCCTGCGAGCAGGGATGGAAGCCGAGCCAGAGGCCGAAGCGGTCGGACAGGGAGACCTTCTCCTCCACCGCCTCGGACGGGTTGATCGCCGTCGAACGCTCGTTCTCGATCATGTCGCGGGGCATCAGGTGGCGGCGGTTGGAGGTGGCGTAGAGCACCACGTTGTCCGGGCGCCCCTCCACCCCGCCGTCGAGGATCGCCTTCAGGCTCTTGTAGTTCTGATCATCGTGGCTGAACGAGAGGTCGTCGCAGAACAGCACGAAGCGCTCCTGTGCCCCGCGCAGATGGCCCAGAAGGCGGCCAACGGAGGAGAGGTCCTCGCGCTGGATTTCCACCAGCTTGAGGTTCAGCCCCTCCCCGCAGATGGTGCCATGCACCGCCTTTACGAGACTGGACTTGCCGGTGCCGCGCGAGCCCCAGAGCAGCGCGTTGTTGGCCGGCAGGCCGCGCGCGAACTGGCGCGTGTTGGCGAGCAGCGTGTCGCGCGACCGTTCGATTCCCACCAGAAGCGCCAGCTCGACCCGGTTGACCTGCGGCACAGGCACCAGCCGGTCCGGCTCCGTATGCCAGACGAAGGCCTCCGCGCTGGCGAAATCGGGCGCGTCCAGCGGCGGCGGGGACATGCGTTCCAGCGCCGCTGCAATGCGTTCCATCGGATCGGAGAGGATCGTCACTTGTCGTCGTCCTTGTCGAACTCGGCCATCAGCGGGTCCTCCGCTTCATCATCCTCGAACCACAGGCCCTGCGCGCGCAGCTCCTTCTCGCGCTTCTTCTCGGTCAATCGCACGAGGAGAATGGAGACTTCGTACAGGCCGTAGACCACGGTGAACAGGATCAGCTGCGTCGTCACATCCGGCGGCGTCACCACGGCAGCGAGGATCAGGATGCCGACCATGGCATATTTGCGCACCGAGCCGAGACCCGCCGCGCTGACCAGCCCGGCCTTGCCCATCAAGGTGAGCAAGACCGGCAACTGGAAGCACAGGCCAAAGGCGATGATGAATTTCAGCGTGATATCAAGGCTTTCGTTCACCTTCCCGAAGAAGGTGATGCGGATGCCTTCGGTGGTTTCCGGCACGATGGCCACGTCGGTCGGCAGGCCGGTGCCCGCGGGCATGGCCGCCCCCGTGGCATCCCCCGCCGCATTCAGCAGGTTCGCGAAGATCGACGAAATGTCCGCAAAGCCGAGGAAGAAGGCCATGGCGAGCGGCGTCACCACGAAATGCGCGAAGCTCGCACCCAGCAGGAACATGAAGGGCGAGGCGATCAGGAACGGCAGGAACGCGCCCTTTTCGGACTTGTAGAGCCCCGGCGCCACGAACCGCCACAGCTGGTAGGAGATCACCGGGAAGGCCAGCGCAAAGCCGAAGACCATGGAGATGCGGAACAGCGTGAACAGGTATTCCTGCGGCGAGGTGTACTGCATCGTCGGAGAGGGATCGCCAAGCTCGCGCAGCGTCGCCTCGATTGGGCCGAGCAGGAACTGCAGGATCGGCTCGGCCACGGTGAAGGCCAGCACCATGCCCACGACGAACGCCAGCACGCAGCGGATCAGCCGCGTGCGCAATTCGGCGAGGTGTTCGATCAGCGGGGCGGAGCTGTCCTCGAGCTCGTCATTGGCGCTCATGCTTGTCCCTTGTCACTCTCGCCCGGCACATCGGGCGGCAGGTCATGCGGATCGGCGGCGAGCGATTTCTCCAGCTCCTCCGCCTTGCGCGCCGCCTCTTCCGCCTCGCGCTGCTTGCGTTCGGCGGCCTTGCGGGCGGCGTTGGCCTCGATCTTGCGTTTGGCCTCCTCGCGTTCCTTCGCGAGCTTGTCGGTTTCGCTGTCCTCGGTGAAGGACGTCATCGACTTTGCCGCATCCTTGACGCCATCCATGGCGCTGCCCACCGGGTTGGTGGCGGTTCGAATCGTCTTGTGGATGTCCTTCACACCGGCATCGTCCGCCGCCTGGTTCATGGCGGTGGTGAACTCGCGGGCCATGCCCCGGGCCTTGCCCATGAACCGGCCGGCGCTGCGGAACAGCTTGGGCAGGTCCTTCGGGCCGACGACGATCAGCGCGACCGTCCCGATGACCAGCATTTCGCTCATGCCGATGTCGAGCATGACTGCTTACACCTTGTCTTTTTCGTCCTCGGGAGTGACGTCCCTGGCGGAAGCCGCCTTGTCGTCCTCGATCTCCTGCTTGCCCTCGTCGACGCCCTTCTTGAAGGCGGTGATGCCCTTGCCGACCTCGCCCATGAGGCTGGAAATCTTGCCGCGCCCGAACAGCACGAGAACGACGACGGCGATCAGAAGAAGGCCGGGAAGGCCGATGTTGTTGAGCATGGCTCCACTCCTTGTGTCAGCAGGCCCCGCCGGGGACCCGTGCGAAAACTGGTGCTGGCCTTCTATGCCTTCCCGGACCGGGGGAAAAGCACCAAAACCGCGCCGGACCCGGGTTGTTTTGTCACCTTCTTGTCAGTTGTCAGGATTTTGTCAGTATAGGCCGACGGGAGAGCGGAAAAATGAATCGCAAGGACCGGCTTTACGCCCTGATGGAGCGCCTGCGCGACGGGCAATTGCACACCGCGGAGGCGATGGCGCAGGACCTTGGCGTCTCGATCCGCACGATCTACCGCGACATGGAGGTGCTCGCCGCCTCCGGGGTGCCGGTCGAAGGGGCGCGCGGCTACGGCTACACCGCCCGTGCCGCCGTCACCCTGCCGCCGCTGAACCTGACGGAGGCCGAACTCGACGCGCTGCACATCGCGCTCGCGGCCCTCGCGGCCTCGCAACTGGACGAGCACGCCCATGCCGCCCGCAGTCTCGCCGCCAAGATCGACGCCGTCCTGCCCGAGGAATCCGGCAAGCCGATGGCCCCCTTCGGCTTCGCCACGGACGCTTTTGCCAATGCAGCAAAGGGCTTCGCCCATATGCCCGCGATCCGCGCCGCGATCCGGGCGCGCCAGAAGCTGCGTGTGAGTTTGGCCGGGCGGGCCCACGACATTCGCCCGCTGCTGCTCGATTACTGGGGCCGGGTCTGGACCTGCGTGTGCTGGGACGAGACCACCGGCGCGTTTCACCGCTTTGCCCTCGAGCGGATCGAGAGCCTGTCGCCCCTGCCCGGCCTGTTCGTGGACGAGCCGGGCAAACGCCTGTCAGACTGGCAGACCTCCGCCCGGGGCGCTCAGGGCTGACCGATCAGGCGCACGACTTCGCCGTGCAATTCGCCGAAATGGGTGATGACCGCCTCCGGCGCCAGCGCCCGCACCGCCTCGCCCGCCGGCGAGAAGGAGACGAGTATCGACGGCACCCCGGCCGCCGCGCTGGTCTTGCGGTCCGTGTCGCTGTCCCCGACCAGCAGCGACGCCTCGCGCCGCCCGCCGCAGCCATCCACAGCAGCCCAGTAGTGCAGCGGATCGGGCTTCTTCACCGGCAGTGTATCGGCCCCGATCAACGATCCGAACAGGTCCCGGACACCCAGTGTTTTCAACAGGATATCCGCCAGATTTTCGGTCTTGTTGGTACAGACGCCTACCGCGTAACCGGCCTCGATCAGCCCTTCCACGGCGGCGACGGCGCCGGGATAGAGCGCGGTGTGCGTGGCCACGTTCTCGCCGTAGACCTCCAGCAGGCGCGGATACCACGCCATCACCCGCGCCTGATCCGGACGGCCCAGCCGCGTCAGCCCCTCCGCCAGCATCACCCGCCCGCCGCGCAGGGCCAGCTCGCGGTCGGTCTCGGTCGAGAGGCGCACCGCCTCGCCCATTTCCGCGAAACAGCGGTTCGCGGCGGCCAGAAGGTCGAGACTGGTGTCCGCCAGTGTCCCGTCGAGGTCGAAAATCACGCAAGGTTTCATGCACTGTCCTGCCATATCTGGTGACAGCCCCCTGTCACATCCCGAAATCAAGCGTGAAAAGCCCTTGCTTGCCCCGCCGCGAGAACCGGATAAAACGGGGCCAAGAGAAAAACAAACAGGAAAGAGGCCATGAGCACCGCCCTCATCATTCTTGCCGCGGGCAAGGGCACGCGGATGGAATCCGACCTGCCCAAGGTCCTGCACCGGATCGCCCACGCCCCGATGCTCTGGCATGCCATGCGGGCGGGCCTCGCGGTCGACCCGGAGGAAACCGTCGTTGTCGCCGGCCACGAGGCGGCGCAGGTCGAAGCCTCCGCCAAGGATTTCGACCCGCAGGTGAAGGTGGTGATCCAAGCCGAGCAACTCGGCACCGGCCACGCCGTCGCGCAGGCGAAGAACGCCCTGCAAGGCTTTGACGGCAATGCGATTGTCCTCTACGGCGACACACCGTTCATCTCCGAGGACACGCTTCTGGCGATGCTGGCTGCCCGCAAGACGCACGACATCGTGGTGCTCGGATTCGAAGCCGCCGACCCGGGCCGCTACGGACGTCTCCTCTGTTCCGGAGAAACGCTGGAGCGGATCGTCGAGTTCAAGGATGCAACGGATGAAGAACGCGCCATAACCCTCTGTAACTCTGGGGTTATCTGCGCGGATTCGACTGTTCTGTTCAATCTCGTCGACGCCGTGGGTAACGACAATGCCAGCGGCGAGTATTACCTGACCGACATCGTCGCCATCGCCCGCGCCCGCGGCCTCTCCGCCACGGTGGTCCGTTGCGACGAACGCGAGACGCTGGGTGTGAACTCCCGCGCGGAACTGGCTGTTGCAGAATGGCTTTTCCAGAAAAACCGCCGCGCCGAACTGATGGCGGACGGCGTGAGCATGGCGGCTCCCGACACGGTGTACCTCGCCTGGGACACGGTGATCGGCCGCGACAGCGAGATCGAGCCGAACGTGGTTTTCGGCCCCGGTGTGACCGTCGAGAACGAGGTCCGCATCCGCGCCTTCTCCCATCTCGAAGGCGCGCATGTCAGCCGCGGCAGCATCGTTGGCCCCTTCGCCCGCCTGCGTCCCGGAGCGGAGTTGGGCGAGAACGTGCATGTGGGCAATTTCGTCGAAGTGAAGAATGCCGTCCTGCATGAGGGGGTCAAGGCCAACCATCTGACATACCTCGGAGATGCGGACATCGGCGCCCGCACGAACATCGGCGCGGGTACCATCACCTGCAACTACGACGGGGTGTTCAAACACCGCACGGTGATTGGCGCGGATGCGTTCATCGGATCGGATACCATGTTGGTAGCCCCGGTCACTCTGGGCGACGGCGCCATGACCGCGTCCGGCTCCACGATCACCGAAGATGTGCCCGCCGCGGCGCTCGCCGTGGCCCGGGCCAGGCAGGAAAACAAGCCCGGGCTCGCCAAAAAATTGTTCGATATGTTGAAGGCCCGCAAGGCAAAGATGGTTAAAGGGGCGTCATAATGTGCGGTATTGTCGGAATCCTTGGAAAACACGAGGTGGCGCCCAGCCTGGTCGAGGCGCTGCGCCGTCTGGAGTATCGCGGCTATGACAGCGCGGGCATAGCCACCATCAACAACGGCCATCTCGACCGCCGGCGGGCCGTGGGCAAGCTGGTGAACCTCTCGGACCTGCTGGTGCACGACCCGCTTCCCGGCAAATCCGGCATCGGACACACCCGCTGGGCCACGCATGGTGCGCCGTCCGAGAACAATGCCCACCCACACAAGGCCGGGCCGGTGGCCGTGGTGCACAATGGCATTATCGAGAATTACAAGGAGCTTAGGGCCGAGCTGGCGCGGTCCGGGATCACCCCGCAGACAGAGACCGATACCGAAACCGTCGCGCTCATGGCACAGCACCTGCTGGACAAGGGGCTGGCACCGGTCGAGGCGGCCATGCAGACTGTGGACAAGCTCGACGGGGCTTTTGCCCTGGTGTTTCTGTTCGATGGCGAAAGCGACCTCCTCGTCGCCGCCCGCAAGGGCTCGCCACTCGCCATCGGTCATGGCGACGGCGAGATGTTCGTCGGCTCCGACGCCATCGCCCTTGCTCCGCTGACCGACCGGATCACCTATCTGGAAGAAGGCGACCGCGCGGTTGTCACGCGCGAAGGTGCCGTGATTACAGATGCTTATGCGCGGCGTGTGAACCGCGACCAGAAAACCATCCGGATGGATGCCGCGCGCGTCGACAAGGCCGGGTACAAGCACTTCATGGCCAAGGAGATCGCCGAACAGCCGGCAGTCCTGTCCGGGGCGCTCTCCGCCTACCTGACCCAGGACGGCATCGCCCTGCCCGAACCCGGCCTCGATTTCGCGAAGGTCGAGCGCCTCGTGATGGTTGCCTGCGGCACGGCGTTCTACGCCTGCCTGACCGCGAAGTACTGGTTCGAGCGGCTGGCGGGCATCCCGGTAGAGGTCGATATCGCCTCCGAGTTCCGATACCGCGAGCCGCCGATCGGCAAAGGCACCGTCGCGCTCTTCGTGAGCCAGTCCGGCGAGACGGCCGACACGCTCGCAGCGCTGCGCTACTGCAAGGAAAAGGCGGACAAAATCGTCTCCGTCGTCAATGTCGAGACGTCCTCCATCGCCCGCGAGAGCGACCTTGCGCTGCCGATCCACGCCGGGGCGGAAATCGGCGTCGCCTCGACCAAGGCCTTCACCTGCCAGCTCAACGTGCTGCTGATGCTCGCGCTGAAGGCCGCCGAGGTGAAGGGCCAGATGACCGATGCGGCGGTGCGCGACGCCCTGACCGCGCTGCGGGCGCTGCCCGGCGTGTTCAACATTGCGCTCGACCAGGACCAGGTCATCGCCGACACCGCGATGCAGATCGCCGAAGCCCGGGACGTCCTCTTCCTTGGGCGTGGACTGATGTATCCAATCGCTCTTGAAGGCGCATTGAAACTCAAGGAAATCAGCTACATCCACGCCGAAGCGTATGCATCGGGCGAACTCAAGCACGGCCCCATCGCGCTGATCGACAAATCCGTTCCGGTTGTCGTCATGGCACCGCGCGACTCGCTGTTCGACAAGACCGTGTCGAACATGCAGGAGGTCATCGCCCGCGGCGGCAAGGTCGTGCTGATCACCGACGCGAAGGGCGCCAGGGCGGCGGGCGAGGATGTCTGGCAGGTCGTGACCCTGCCCGAGGTGACGGAGATCCTGACACCGCTGCTCTATGCCCTGCCCGCGCAACTGCTGGCCTACCATGCGGCAATCGCCAAGGGCACGGACGTGGACCAGCCCCGGAACCTCGCGAAATCCGTGACGGTGGAATAGCGGTTCTGCCCCTGTTTCCGGCGGCCAATCCGACGGAAACTGTTGAAATATAGAACAAAGGACGGCAGCGCGGTGGATCTGGATATGGCACTGGCGGCCTTGCGGGCCGAGGCGGATGCGGAGCGTGCGGCGGGGAGTGCGGCCTATCACAAGGCGGATCGGGTCTACCTCGGGGTGCCGAATCCGGTCTTGAACGACCTCACGACGCGCTGGCGGCAGGAGATGCCGGTCGAAGCACGCGTGGCGCTGGCAGACGCACTCTGGCAGACCGACATTCACGAGGCCCGGATCGCCGCGGCGAAGCTGTTGACGCAGGCCCGGATGCGGCCCGACGACGCCGCCTGGGCGCTTATCCTGACCTGGGTGCCGCAGTTCGACGCCTGGGCCATTGCCGACCACGCCTGTTCCGCCGGGGCGCGGAGGCTGCAGGCCGAGCCGTCGCGGATCGACACCGTCGAAGGCTGGACCACCTCCGGCCGTCTTTGGACAAAGCGGGCCGCAATGGTGATGACCCTGCCCTGGACCAAGCAGAATTTCCCGTCAGATCAGGATCTTGCGATCCGCGAACGCGTTCTGGGCTGGGCGGCCGACTACACCGCCGATGCGGCGTGGTTCATTCAGAAGGCCGTGGCCTGGTGGCTGCGCGACCTGTCGAAACATGACCCGGACCGGGTGCGGGCCTTCCTAGCGGAGCATGGCCCGCGGATGAAGGCCTTCGCGCGAAAGGAGGCTGGCAAGTTCCTCAATTGACGGAATTTTCCCGCGCCTTGAACAGGTATCGACCAAGCAGCACCGTCACCAGCAGCGCCGCAAGGAGGCCGATCAGGTCCGAGGCGATCTGGGCCACCTGCGCGATCTGGCTGGCAAAGACGAAGCCGAGGCCGGTCTAGATCAGCACCCAGACCGATTCGCCGCTGACGCTGCCCGCGGTGAAGCGCCGCCAGTCCAGCCCCATCGCGCCCCCGATGAAGTTCACGTAAGGTCCCAGCGGGCTGAACAGCCAGCGGGTGAGGAAGACCGAGACCACCCCGCGCTCGGTGATCATCCGCCGTGCCCTTGCGATCAAGCCGGCGCTGCGCTCGTGTGTCTCCAACCGTGCAATCAGCGGCGTTCCGCCTTTCCGGCCAAGGAGATAGCCGGTCTGATCCCCGGCCAGCGCACCGCCAAGGGCGGAGGCCAGAACGGTGAGCAGGGCAAGATCGTCCGAGGCGGCGAAAGCGCCGCCCGCAAGCATCAGCAGGGACGACGGCACCGGGATCGCAAGGCAGGACAGAAAGGTGACCGCCATGAGAATCCAGCCGCCATAGACGGGCACGAGCGCAAGCAGCGTGTCAGTCATGCGGCTGCGCCCTGTGGTCCGTGATGGCGGAATAGAGCGCCTGCTTGAGCGCCTCGACAGGCACACCGCGGGCCTTCGCGAGTTCATCAAGCGTCTGGCCCGGTTGGAAGGTCTCCTTGGTGAAGCCGAGCGCATCGCCGACAAGCTGATTGGGCACGTGCCAGGAATGCGCCACGTAGCCCGGGGTCATCCAACCAGCGATGGTTTCGTCCCGGTGGGCCGGGTCCGCCCAGTACAGGCCGTGCAGCACGAGGCGCACGCCGAACACCACGCTCAGCACCAGCGCGAGTGCAAAAATCCCTGTCAGAACAGGGCGTTTGCGGAAACGTCTCGACACGGAGGCGACCATGGTGCCGTCAGCCCCCGGAATAGACCTCAAGGGTCGGCAGATCCGTCAGCGGGGCTTCGAGCAGGCGCATGGCGGCGAGCGAGATCCGGCTGCCGGCGGTGGCGGGACCGTCGATCGGGATCAGCTCGACCTGCGCCGACTTGCCGTTCGCCGAATAGACCACGCGGCCCATCGTGGGTGCGCTGACCAGAGGGGTTTCGAGCCAGAACCCCGGCCTTGCCACGTCGCCAAGCGAGGCCACCGTGGTGCCAAGGCTGACCTCGCCCGCCGGTTCCGGCGCGGCGGCGGCGGCGGCGCGTTCCTCGGCGGAGGTGGTGTCGAACTGCTCGGCGGTGCGGGCCGAGGCTGGCGGAGGCGGAGCGGCGGCTTCGGGGCGTGACTGCGGCCGCGTCTGTCCGTCGGCATTGGCCGCCGCCGGGGCGGCGTCAGGTCTGCCTTTGAAAAACCCTTTGAAACCGTCTCCCGACCCGCAGGCGGCGAGGCCGAGGGCCATGGCTGTCATCAGAACTGCTCTCATACACGCACCTTACGACCTTGGTCGCTCCCTGACAATTTCGCTGTTTCCCTTGCTCAAATACCCGCCGAAGCATAGGTTTGCCAGCATGACTGCGCCCCTGATCGACCCGTTTCATCGCCCGATTTCCTATCTTCGGGTTTCCGTCACCGACCGGTGCGATTTCCGCTGCGTGTACTGCATGTCGGAAAACATGACCTTCCTGCCGAAGAAGGAACTCCTGACGCTGGAGGAACTGGACCGCATGTGTTCCACCTTCGTGGGTTTGGGCGTGCAGAAGCTGCGTATCACCGGAGGCGAGCCGCTGGTGCGGCGGGACATCCTGACATTTTTCCGCTCCATGACGCGCCACCTCGACTCCGGAGCGCTCAAGGAACTGACGCTGACCACGAACGGCTCGCAGCTGGAACGCTTCGCCGGGGACCTGGCCGAGGCGGGCGTGCGCCGCGTCAATGTCTCGCTCGACACGCTGGACGAGAAGAAATTCGCCGACATCACCCGCTGGGGCCGCCTGCCGCAGGTGCTGCGCGGGATCGACGCGGCGCAGAAGGCGGGCCTCAGGATCAAGATCAACGCCGTTGCACTGAAAGGCTTCAACGAGGACGAGTTGTTCACCATGGCCGAATGGTGCGCCGAACGGGACATGGACCTGACCTGGATCGAGGTCATGCCCATGGGCGACATCGGCAACGAACAGCGGCTGGACCAATACTGGAAGCTGACGGACCTGCGGGCGCGTCTGGCGGAGCGCTACACGCTGACCGACCTGCCGGAAAGCACCGGCGGTCCGGCGCGGTATGTGCGACTGGAGGAAACCGGGCAGAAGATCGGCTTCATCACGCCGCTGTCGCACAATTTCTGCGAAAGCTGCAACCGGGTGCGGCTGACCTGCACCGGGGAGCTTTACATGTGCCTCGGACAGGAGGACATGGCCGACCTGCGCGCGCCTCTGCGCAACCATCCGGGCAACGACACCGCGCTGGAAGAGGCGATCCGGGCGGCGATCCGGCTGAAGCCGAAAGGGCATGATTTCGACTATTCCCGGCAGGACGTCGAAGGCCGCGTCTCGCGGCACATGAGCCACACCGGCGGGTAACGTTTCGCAAAAGGAGCGCCTTGCGGCGCGCTTTGCCGGTTCCGGGGGCAAGCCCCCGGTTGCCCCCGGATGGGGCTTCGCCCCAAACCCCGAGTATTTGCAAAGAGAAGAAACGGGGGACCGTTTCGACACCCGCTTCGGTCGCTGTCAGGCCTGATCCGGACGGCTGATCCGTCCGCCGCCGACCGGGGCGGCCACGCCGGTGGTCATCGGCGCGGAGGTGGGCAGGCCGCGCAGCACCCGGACCGCGAGAAAGGCGAAGGCCTGCGCTTCGAGCATGTCGCCGTCGAGGCCGACCGCCTCCACCGGCTCCACCGGGCAGTCGAGACCCGCAGCCAGCATGCGCATCATCACCGGGTTGTGCCTGCCGCCGCCGGTCACCAGAAGGCGGCTCGGCAGGGTCGGGCAATGCTCCATGCCCTGCATCACCGCGGCGGCGGCCATCGCCGTCATGGTCGCCGCGGCGTCGGCATCGTTCAACTCCCGCACGAGGTCCAGCATCAGGGAAAAGTCGTCCCGGTCCAAGGACTTGGGCGGTATCTTGCGGAAGTATCCTTCTTCGAGGAAAAGCTCCAACGCGCCTTCCTCGACGCGGCCCTTCATCGCCAACGCTCCGTCCCGGTCGCAGTCGAGCCCCAGCCGTTGTTGCACCAGATCGTTTATCGGTGCATTGGCCGGGCCGGTGTCGAAGGCAAGCAGCGCGCCATCGTCCTGCGGATTTGCCTTTGCCGGATCGAGCCAGGTCAGGTTGCCGACGCCGCCGAGGTTGAGGAAGGCGACGGGCTGCGACGCTCCGAACCATTTGGCGCAGGCGAAATGGAAGAACGGGGCAAGCGGCGCGCCCTGCCCGCCCAGTGCGACGTCCGTCGACCGGAAGTCCCAGACGACCGGCGTGCCCAGGGCTTCGGCCAGTGCGTCGCCGTCTCCCATCTGATGGGTGCCGCGCCCTGCCGGGTCATGTGCGAGCGTCTGGCCGTGAAAGCCGATCACCTCTGCCCCATCGAACTCCGCCAGGATCTCGCGATGGGCTTCGAAAGAAACCCCCGGTGCCTCGCCGAGATCGTCGCCAGGCCAGCGCCCAAGTGCCCCACGCAAGGCGGCCCGCTCAACATCGGTATAAGCCCGGTAAGCGCTTGCTCCGAAGTCGAAAATCGTCTCGCCATCCGTGCGCAGCATCGCCGCGTCGACGCCGTCCAGCGAGGTGCCCGACATGGCGCCCAATGCCCTGACCGGACCGCTTGGCCGGCCGTGCTGCAACTTGCCCTTCACCTTCGCTCTTCCGCCTCTTATAGGTGCCTCGCGTACCCGTATACGAGAGG
Source organism: Tropicibacter sp. S64 (assembly GCF_049803835.1). Classification (NCBI taxonomy): domain Bacteria; kingdom Pseudomonadati; phylum Pseudomonadota; class Alphaproteobacteria; order Rhodobacterales; family Roseobacteraceae; genus Tropicibacter; species Tropicibacter sp. S64. The sequence continues at coordinate 13,540 of NZ_JBNAGK010000012.1, forward strand.
CACCCCATGACCTACCATCCCAAATCGGATTTCATGTCGATCATGATGCAGCGCGGCTACCTTGCCGATTGCACCGATTATCAGGGCCTCGATGAGGCGCTGAGCAAGGGGTGCGTGCCGGCCTACATCGGCTTCGACGCCACGGCGAAGTCGCTGCATGTGGGCAGTCTCATCCAGATCATGATGCTGCGATGGCTGCAGAAGACCGGGCATCAGCCGATCACCCTGATGGGCGGGGGCACCACGAAGGTGGGCGATCCGTCGTTTCGCGCCGACGAGCGGCCCTTGCTGACGGCGGAACAAATCGACGCCAACATCGACGGCATCAAGCAGGTCTTTGCCAAGTATCTCGACTATGACCGGGCGGATAATCCGGCACTGATGCTGAACAATGCCGAGTGGCTGGATGGTTTGAACTACCTCGAATTCCTGCGCGACATCGGGCGGCATTTCTCCGTCAACCGGATGTTGGCGTTCGAGAGCGTGAAGTCGCGGCTCGACCGGGAGCAGTCGCTGTCGTTCCTCGAGTTCAACTACATGATCCTGCAAGCCTATGATTTCCTTGAGCTGAACCGCCGATATGGCTGTTTGCTCCAGATGGGCGGCAGCGATCAGTGGGGCAATATCGTCAACGGCATCGACCTGACACGCCGGGTTCTCGATCACGAAATCTATGGCCTGACCTCGCCGCTGCTGACCACTTCGGACGGCAAGAAGATGGGCAAGACGGCGGATGGCGCGGTCTGGCTCAATGCGGACATGCGCTCGCCCTACGAGTTCTGGCAGTTCTGGCGCAACACGACGGATGCGGACGTGGGGCGGTTCCTGAAGCTCTATACCGAGATCGACGTGGCGGAATGCGATCGTTTGGGCGCATTGGCCGGATCGGAGATCAACGAGGCGAAAATCGTGCTGGCGAATGCGGTGACCACGCTCTGCCACGGTGTGGACGCGGCGGCAGCGGCGGAGGCCACGGCGCGGGAGGTCTTTGAAAAGGGCGGCGTGGGTGACGATCTGCCGACGCTGGAACTGACCGCGGACGAGGTCGCGGGCGGGATTTCCATCGTTCAGGTGATCGTGCGGGCCGGACTGGCCAAGTCCGGCAAGGAGGCGAAGCGCCTGATCGCGGAGAACGGCGCGCGCTTGGACGACGCGCCGCTGACGGACGCGGGGCTTGTTCTGGACGCGGGAGCGCTTGCCGCGCCGATCAAGCTCAGCGCGGGCAAGAAGCGTCACGCGCTGGTCAAGCTCGGCTGAACCGGCCCGCTCCGGAAAGGAATTGCGCCGCCTCCCGGGGCGGCGTTTTCACGTCATAGTGCGATCTCCAGCAGGGCCAGCAGCGCCAGCGGTACGGACAGGGACAACGCCAGCAGCAGGGCTGCGCCGGAGGTTGGTCGGGGGCGTGGGGCCATGGCTTTTTCCATGCCGCCATTAAGCACATGGAAAGTTTCCATGGCGTAAATGGGTGGCATGACCGGATTGCCCTGCCCCCTGCCCCAATCCACCGAATTTGCCCGCGCCTGCGAGGCGATGGGCTTGCCGATCCGGCGGATGCAGCAGGAAAGCGGCGGCGCGGTGCGTCTGCACTGGCAGGTGCAGTCACGCAAGCTGCCCATGCTGGGCCGGGTCGACCTGATCTCGCGCGGGCCGGTTGCTCTGGAGACGGCGGATCTGCTGGATTGGCTGTCCCGGTTCCAGCGCTGGCAGGACGGTCGGCCGCTTCTTCTCAACAACGACGGACTGCCGGTGGAGCGCCTGCTGGGCGCCGGGTTCTGGCCTTTGATGACGGCCGCGACGCTGGCGATGCTGCCGCTGGGCGATACCGCGCAGATGCGTTCACGGCTCGACCAGAAGTGGCGCAACCGCCTGAGCAAGGCGGAGAAATCCGGGTTGAAGGTCACCCGGCATCCGCTGACGAAAGGGCACTGGCTGCTTGCGGCGGAGGCCCGTCAGGCGAAGGCGCGGGGCTACCGCAGTCTGCCGGCGGAGGTCTCGCTCGCCTTCGCCCATGCCAACCCCGGCAAGGCGCAGCTTTGGGAGGTGCGGCAATGGGGCGAGCCGCTGGCGGCGGTGCTGATGCTGCGACATGGGGCGATGGCAACCTGGCAGATGGGGCATGTCACGCCGGAGGGGCGGAAGGCGAACGCCATGAACCTCGCCCTCTTCACGGCGATGAAAGCGCTGGCGGATCAAGGACATACGCTACTCGATCTTGGCACGATCAACACCCAGGACGCGGTAGGTCTCGCCCATTTCAAGCTTGGAACCGGGGCGAGCCCCCATCGGCTCGGCGGGACCTGGCTGCATTTCGGGGCCCTGGCCGCGATCGTGCGACGCCTGCCGGTGCCGCTGCGGCTGGCGGCATGAAAAAGGGGCGACGCCCCGCGGCCCCGCCCCCTACGCTCACGCAATGGCGTGAAAATTCACTCGGTGACGGTGACCTTCACCATGCGGTCCGGCTCCCCGAAGACCTCGCCGTTGCGGCCTTCGCCGCGCTTGATGGCGTCGACCACCTCCATGCCGGATGTGACTTCGCCGACGACCGTGTACTGGCCGTTCAGGAACGGACCGGGCTCGAACATGATGAAGAACTGCGAGTTGGCGCTGTCGGGCGACTGCGAGCGGGCCATGCCCACGATGCCGCGCTCGAAGGACTTGTCGGAAAACTCCGCCTTCAGGTCCGCACGCTCGGAGCCGCCGCGGCCCGCCATGCGCATGTCGAAGTCCTCGGCCTCCGCATCGCCGAACCGGACGTCGCCGGTCTGGGCCATGAAGCCTTCGATGACCCGGTGAAAGACGACGTTGTCATACTCGCCCGCCTCGGCCAGAGCCTTGATCTGGGCGACATGGCCGGGGGCGACATCTTCGAACAGGTCGACATGCACGATGCCGTTGGCACCCTCGCCCGCGATCTCGATATCGAGACCCGTGGCCAGCGCCGGGGCCGTCATCAGCGCGAGGAACGCGCCGGAAACCAGCAGCTTACGCATCGGCGGCCACCTTGACGGAGATCATCGTGTCCGGGTTCGCGGGCGGCTCGCCGCGCGTGATGGCATCGACGTGCTCCATGCCGGAGATCACCTGCCCGTAGACGGTGTACTGGCCGTTGAGGAAGTCGTTGTCCTTGAAATTGATGAAGAACTGCGAATTGGCCGAGTTCGGGTTCTGCGAGCGGGCGGCGCCCAGCGTGCCCCGGGCGTGCGGGATGCGGGAGAATTCGGCAGGCAGGTCCGGCAGGTCCGAGCCGCCGGTCCCGGCGCGGCGGATGTTGAAGCCGTCGTTCATGTTGCCATGCTCGACATCGCCGGTCTGGGCCATGAAACCGTCGATCACCCGGTGAAAGACCACGCCGTCGTACTTGCCCGCACGCGCCAGTTCCTTCATGCGTTCCACGTGCTTGGGCGCCACGTCCGGCATCAGTTCAATCGTGACGGTGCCACCTTTCAGCTCCATGAGGATGGTGTTCTCGGGGTCCTTGATCTCGGCCATGGCCTTGCTCCCTTTCGGATTTGCTTTGACGACAGGACTTAATCGCCTGAGGCCCGCTTGCCAAGACGCCGTTGACGCCCCGGCGATGAAAGGGCAGACAGCGATGGGACAAATGTGGGAGAGCACCATGGCCTGGAAAACCCTCGACGAGATGGATCTGGACGGAAAACGGGTCCTGACCCGCGTCGACATCAACGTGCCGGTCGAGAACGGCGAAGTGACGGACACCACCCGGATCGAGCGCATCTGCGCCACCGTGCAGGACATTCTGAACCGGGGCGGAAAGCCGGTGCTGCTGGCGCACTTCGGACGGCCCAAGGGGGAGCGGCGCGAGGACATGAGCCTGCAGATGCTGATCCCCGCGCTGGAAGCGGTGATGGGCGTGCCGGTGGTGTTTGCCGCCGATTGCGTCGGGCCGGCTGCGGCGGCGGTGGTCGACGCGCTGGAGCCGGGACAGGTGGCGCTGCTCGAAAACACGCGCTTCCACAAGGGCGAAGAGAAGAACGACCCGGAGCTGGCCGCCGAAATGGCGAAGCTGGGCGACATCTACTGCAACGACGCGTTTTCCGCCGCGCACCGGGCGCATGCCTCGACCGAGGGGCTGGCACGGCTGCTGCCGTCCTGCGCCGGGCGGTTGATGCAGGCGGAACTGTCGGCGTTGGAGAGCGCCCTTGGAAACCCGGAACGCCCGGTGCTGGCGGTGGTTGGCGGGGCGAAGGTCTCGACCAAGCTCGACCTGCTGGGCAACCTCGTGGAAAAGGTCGACATGCTGGTGATTGGCGGCGGCATGGCGAACACCTTCCTCGCGGCACAGGGGATGTCCGTGGGCGCCTCGCTCTGCGAGCACGAGATGGCGCCGACCGCGCGGGAGATCCTGGAGAAGGCGCAGGCCGCCGGCTGCGAGATCCTGCTGCCGACGGACGTGGTGGTTGCCCGCGAGTTCAAGGCCGGTGCGGAGAACGAGACGGTTGCCGCGAACGCCTGCCCGGAGGACGCGATGATCCTCGACGCGGGCCCCGAGAGCGTGGAGGCCATCAAGGAGGCCATCGGCAAGGCGAAGACGTTGATCTGGAACGGCCCGCTCGGCGCTTTCGAGATCGAGCCGTTCGACACGGCCACCAACGCGGCGGCCCGCTATGCGGCCAAGCTGAGCGCCGACAGCCAGCTGGTTTCGGTGGCAGGCGGCGGTGACACGGTTGCGGCGCTGAACAAGTCAGGCGCGGCGGCGGATTTCACCTATATCTCCACCGCCGGGGGCGCGTTCCTCGAATGGATGGAAGGCAAGGAGCTGCCCGGCGTCGCGGCCCTCGGGTGAGGATAATTTTAGACTAAAATTATCCTCACGGTTCAGCCCGCCTGCGCGCGAATCGGCAGGAATGCAACGGTCGCGCGGCGTTTTCCGCCGCGGCGACTCAGGACTTTTCCGGAGCCTTGCCCCATGCCAGACTCCATCCACCGCCCGGCAAGAGGCGGCTTCGCAGAGCAGTTCAAACAGGTGACCCCGATGACGCACAGGCGCGCGCGACCGACTCTTGGCACGCTCATCTTCTTTGCCGTCGCACTCAGCCTCTCCGCCTATTTCACCTTCGCCGCCGTGCAGGGCGATTTCGGCCTGTTCCGCCGCGCCGAAATCTCCGTCGAAGCGCATGAATTGCAGGGTGAACTGGCGCATCTCAGGGAGGACGTCAGCCGCATGGAGAACCTCACGCACCGGCTCTCGGACGAGTATCTCGACCTCGACCTCCTCGACCAGCAGGCCCGCGACACCCTCGGCATGATCCGCGCCGACGAGATCGTGGTGAACTGACCTCCCGGCCCGTCGTCGGACTTTACTCGCCCCAACCGCCCCGCTACGCTCGAACCAAACCGTTCAAGGTTAAACAAAAGTCCGGGGAGGAGTGCGCATGGCGACGCGCAAGACGACGGCCAGGCCGAACGTGTCGGCAGAGGAATTGCTCAGCTATTACCGCGACATGCTGCTCATCCGCCGCTTCGAGGAGAAGGCCGGACAGCTTTACGGCATGGGCCTGATCGGTGGCTTCTGTCACCTCTACATCGGCCAGGAAGCGGTTGTCGTCGGGCTGGAGGCCGCCTGCGAGGAGGGTGACAAGCGCATCACCTCCTATCGTGACCACGGCCATATGCTCGCCTGCGGCATGGACCCGAACGGCGTCATGGCGGAGTTGACCGGGCGGATCGGCGGCTACTCCAAGGGCAAGGGCGGCTCCATGCACATGTTCAGCCGTGAGAAGCATTTCTACGGCGGCCACGGCATCGTCGGCGCACAGGTGCCGCTCGGCGCGGGCCTTGCCTTTGCCGACAAGTACAAGGACAACGGCCGCGTCACCTTCACCTATTTCGGCGATGGCGCGGCCAACCAGGGTCAGGTTTACGAGACCTTCAACATGGCCGCCCTCTGGTCCCTGCCCGTGGTATTCGTCATCGAAAACAACCAGTACGCCATGGGTACGGCGCAGAAACGCTCCACCTCCACGCCCGAACTCTACACCCGCGGCACCGCCTTCGGCATCCCCGGCGAGATCGTCGACGGCATGGACGTGCTGGCGGTCAAGGCGGCCGGCGAGACGGCGGTGAAGCACTGCCGCGCGGGCAAGGGCCCGTACATCCTCGAGATCAAGACCTACCGCTATCGCGGCCACTCCATGTCCGATCCGGCCAAGTACCGGACCCGCGAGGAGGTGCAGAAGATGCGCGAGGAACGCGATCCCATCGACCACGTCCGCGAATTGCTCCTGCAGGGCAAGCACGCCTCGGAGGAGGATCTGAAAGGGATCGACAAGGAGATCAAGAAGATCGTGAACGACAGCGCGGACTTCGCCCGGGAAAGCCCGGAGCCGGACCTTGATGAGCTTTGGACCGACATCTATGCGGAGGCTCAGTGATGGCAACCGAAATCCTGATGCCCGCGCTGTCTCCCACGATGGAGGAAGGCACCCTGGCCAAATGGCTGGTCAAGGAGGGCGACACGGTCCAGTCCGGTGACGTGATCGCGGAGATCGAGACCGACAAGGCGACGATGGAGTTCGAGGCGGTGGACGAAGGCATCGTCGGCAAGATCCTGATTCCCGAGGGCACGGCGGACGTGAAGGTGAACACCCCCATCGCGGTGCTGGTCGAAGAGGGCGAAAGCGTCGCGGATGCCAAACCGACCGGCCCGGCGCAGCAGCCCGTCCCGGCGGACAAGACCCTGACGTCCGAGGATCAGCCCGCCGCCGCGAAGACGCACCCCGCCCCAGCCCCGGCCAAGGCGGAGGCCCCCTGGCCCGATGGAACGAAGACGAAGAAGCAGACCGTCCGCGAGGCGCTCCGTGATGCCATGGCCGAAGAAATGCGCGCCAACCCGGACGTCTTCCTCATGGGCGAGGAAGTGGCCGAGTATCAGGGCGCCTACAAGATCAGCCAGGGCCTGCTCGATGAATTCGGCTCGAAGCGCGTGATCGACACGCCGATCACCGAACACGGCTTCGCCGGCATCGGCGTCGGCGCGGCCTTCGGCGGTTTGCGGCCCATTGTCGAGTTCATGACCTTCAACTTCGCCATGCAGGCGATCGACCAGATCATCAACTCGGCGGCGAAGACGCTCTACATGTCCGGCGGCCAGATGGGCTGCCCCATCGTCTTCCGCGGGCCCAACGGCGCGGCGGCCCGTGTCGGCGCCCAGCACTCCCAGGATTACGCCGCTTGGTACGCCCATATCCCGGGGCTGAGGGTCTGCATGCCCTACTCCGCCTCCGACGCGAAGGGCCTCCTGAAGAACGCCATCCGCGATCCGAACCCGGTGATCTTCCTCGAAAACGAGATACTCTACGGGCGCAGCTTCGACGTGCCGCAACTGGACGATTACACCGTTCCCTTCGGCAAGGCCCGCATCTGGCGCGAGGGCACGGACGTCACCCTCGTCAGCTTCGGAATCGGCATGACCTATGCGCTCGAAGCGGCGGAGAAACTGGCCGCCGAGGGGATCAGCGCCGAGGTTATCGACCTGCGCACTCTGCGGCCCATGGACACCGCCACCGTAATCGCCTCGGTTCAGAAGACCAACCGCTGCGTAACCATCGAAGAGGGCTTCCCGGTGGGCGCCATCGGCAACCACATCTCTGCCGTGCTGATGCAGGAGGCCTTCGACTACCTCGACGCGCCGGTCATCAACTGCACCGGCAAGGACGTTCCGATGCCCTACGCCGCGAACCTCGAAAAGCACGCGCTGGTCACCACCGCCGAAGTGATCGAGGCGGTGAAACAGGTCACCTACCGATGAGCACGCTCGAGATGAACGGCCCGGACGGGCGCGGCGGCTATCTGGTGGCGCTGAGCGACGGCGCCACGCAGGGCTTGATCCCGGCGGACCTGCTCTCGGAGCAGACCGGCGGCGGCGCACGCGAAGACGCCGAGGCGTGGATTGCTGCGGAAAGCGCCACCATCGCAGGGGCACTGGAGACCCTGCGGGACGGTGGAACACCCCGCGCTCCGTTCGACCGCATCCGGCTGATTGGCGCCGAGACATGAGCCCCCGGGTCGAGGTCCAGGGCCGCGACGCCGCGCGCGAAGCCTACCGCATCGAGACCGACGCAGGCCGCGCCCTCGTGCCGGAATTCCTGATGGCGGGCCTGCGTCCCGGCGACCGCCCCACACATCAGGACGCCTACGAATGGATCGCCGCCCACCGCAAGCCGCTGGCCGAGGCGATCAAGACCCTGGCATCCGGTAGAACGCCGCGCCGACCCTACGACACGCTTGTCCTGCTTTCTTCTCTTTCCAAATACTCCGGGGAGTCCGAGGGGCCGGCCCCGCCGGGCCCCCGCCCCCCCCACAAAAACCCCCCCCCCGCCCCCCAGCCGACAGAAATCCTCATGCCCGCCCTCTCTCCGACCATGGAGGAAGGCACCCTCGCCAAATGGCTGGTCATGGAGGGCGACACGGTCCAATCCGGGGACGTGATCGCGGAGATCGAGACCGACAAGGCGACGATGGAGTTCGAGGCCGTGGACGAGGGTACCATCGGCAAGATCCTGATCGCCGAGGGCACCGAAGCGGTGAAGGTCAACACACCCATCGCCGTCCTGCTCGAAGACGGGGAAAGCGCCGGCGACATCGCCGCGCCGGTTGCGAAGCCGCAGGCGGAGGCAACCGCGGCCGCCGAGGTGGCTCCTGCAAGGGGCCCCGAGAAGGCCGCCCCCCCGGCTCCAGAACAGGACGGAACCCGGATCTTCGCCACCCCCGTCGCCCGCCGTATTGCCGCCGACAAGGGGCTCGATCTCAGCGTGATCAAGGGCTCCGGCCCGCGCGGCCGCATCGTCAAGGCGGACGTGGAGAGAGCAGAGACGCAACCGGCGACGGCACAGTCTCCGGCACCCGCCGCGCAGGCCCCCGCGATACAGGCGCCCCGGCCTGCCGACCCCGGCGCAATCGCCAAACTCTACGAAGGCCGCGCCTTCACGGAGGTCCCGCTCGACGGCATGCGCAAGACCATCGCCGCCCGCCTCACCGAGGCCAAGCAGTCGATCCCGCATTTCTACCTGCGCCGCGACATCCGCCTCGACGCGCTCCTGACCTTCCGCAGCCAGCTCAACAAGCAATTGGAGCACCGCAGCGTCAAACTCTCGGTCAACGACTTCATCATCAAGGCCTGCGCCCTCGCGCTCCAGCAGGTGCCCAAGGCCAACGCCGTCTGGGCCGGCGACCGTATCCTTCAACTGGAGCCGTCCGACGTGGCCGTCGCCGTCGCCATCGACGGGGGGCTGTTCACGCCGGTGCTGAAAGACGCTGAAAACAAGAGCCTTTCGGCGCTTTCGGCTGAAATGAAAGACCTCGCCGCCCGCGCCAAGTCCCGCAAACTCGCGCCGCATGAATACCAGGGCGGCAGCTTCGCGATTTCCAACCTCGGCATGTTCGGCATCGACAATTTCGACGCGGTCATCAACCCGCCGCACGGCGCGATCCTGGCCGTTGGCGCGGGGGTGAAAAAGCCTGTGGTCGGCAAGGACGACCAGATCGAAGTGGCCACGATCATGTCCGTCACCCTCTCCGTCGATCACCGCGTCATCGACGGGGCACTAGGGGCGGAACTGCTGACCGCGATCAAGGACAACCTGGAAAACCCCATGGCCATGCTGGCCTGAGGCGCAACAACACGGGCAATGCCATCCGCAACGCCCCCGACGAAAGACCGTTTGAGTGAGTTTCTATTTCAACATTGCCACCGACAAGACCGTCACCGCAGACCAGATTCTCGAAGCCCTCGGACGCCCCGAAGTTTCGGTGGACGACAACAAGATGATCTTCCACATCCCCGGAAAATCCCTGCGCGGGGCCTGTGTCTATCACTCCGACGAGGGCTATGAGGTCGGAGTCAACGCCTTCACCCCCAAAACGGATGCCCGCCTGACCCGGGACGTCGCGGCCGCCATCGCCTGGCTTACTGGTGCGTCCGTCGTGCCCGAGGACAGCGAAGACAGTTTTTCCCCGGAATACATCGCGGACTACGGCGGCGAGGACTGGGTCGCCGAGCGGTTCGACGAAGCGTATTTCCTCGCCCGGCGCCCCGATGACGCCGCCGAGGGCGGGCCCCTTAGCGTTGCAGGCTACAAGCGCACATTTGCCGTGACCCCGGACATGTTTGAGCAGGACGCCGGTTCACTGGAGGACGCAATTCGCGCGGTGATGCAGGTGGGGATCGACTTGCAGACGTTGGATGACCGGGAAGATATCTTTGCCGCCAGCCTCATGTCTTTCACCCCGCCCGCGGCACCGCCGCAATCGACACTGCGACGGATGTTCGGTTTGTCAAAACCTGTATCCAACGTTCGGGAGCCCTATACGGCCTTTTTCATCGGACCGGACGTCCGGACTTTGACGCCTTACAACGAGACATCAGACCCGTTCTACGTCCATCTCAGCGTGGATCAGAAGGCAGTCTTCCGGCTTCCGGCTGATGACTTCTTTGCCTACGCTGAAGCGGCTGGAGCCCGTGCCTACGGAGCACAAGTCTACGACATCACGATCAGTCAGGCCGACCATGCGAAATTGATGCAACAAGCCGAGCCCGCCTGACCGGCGGGCACGGGCCCCGCCTCACACCTTGTCCGCATCCCGCAGCAGGTGGTCCATGCTGATCGACGGCTGGGCGCAGCCCGCCTTGCCGACGATCTTCGCCGGAACACCCGCCACCGTGGTGCACTCCGGCACCTCGTTCAGGACAACGGACCCCGCCGCGATGCGGCTGCAGTCGCCGATGCGGATGTTGCCGAGCACCTTGGCCCCGGCCCCGATCAGCACGCCATTGCCGATCTTCGGGTGACGGTCTTCCTCTTCCTTGCCGGTGCCGCCGAGGGTCACCGAATGGAGCATGGAGACGTTGTCGCCCACCACCGCCGTCTCGCCGATGACGATGGAATGGGCGTGGTCGATCATGATGCCCCGGCCGATCTTCGCCGCCGGGTGGATGTCGATGCCGAAGACTTCGGAGGAGCGCATCTGGAAGAAATACGCCATGTCGCGCCGCCCCTGCTTCCACAGCCAGTTGCCGACGCGATACGCCTGAACGGCCTGGAACCCTTTGAAAAACAACAGCGGCTGCAGGTAACGGTGGCAGGCAGGGTCACGGTCGTAGACCGCGACGATGTCGGCACGTGCGGCGGCGGCAAGATCGGGATCGGCCTCGTAGGCACCGTCGCAGATTTCCCGCAGGATCTGCTCGGACATCTCGCCGTTGGCCAGCTTGAGCGAAATCCGGAAGGCGAGCGCCTTCTCCAGCGTCGGGTAATGCAGGATCGAGTAATGCACCATGCCGCCCAGCAGAGGCTCCGCCTGAACGGCCTCCTCCGCCTCCCGCACCACACGGGCCCAGACGGGATCGAATTCGGCAAGTCTTGCGCGCGTTTCAGCCATCGTGTTTCTCCTTTGACCCGGGCACGATAGCAGATAGTCGCTTTGTCGCGAAACGCAAATCCGTGATGCGGTAAATCGCCAGCTGTGAACGCGGCAGACAGAAAGGCCGACCCGGTCCGCGCGTGCCCCCCCCCCCCGCACCCGCGTCCTTCGGACGTGGTGATTGCCTGTTTCGCCGCGTCCCGGCTTGACCCGGGACATCAGCGCCGGACCGCATTGGCAAGACGAATATGATGGAAGCCCCGGGAGTGAGCCGGGGTCCATACACGCCTGCCAGAAGCAAGAGAGCGCTACCCCGGCATGTTCCGCCGCCCCCGCAGCGCCTCCAGAACGGCCACGAAACACTCCGCGAAATCCGGATCGTCCAGCCGCCGCTCGGGTGGCAGGCGGCCCCACCCCAGCGCCGCCGCCATCAGCGTGCCGTTGCCCCAGAACGGATGCGCCTTGCCGAGCCGCTTGCGGTAACGGTCCGCCGCCTCTGCCTGCGTCACCAGCCGCCGGGCCAGCGCCTCTCGGGCGCAGGCGGGCACCATCAGAAGCACCCGCGCCGCCGCGCTCACATCGCCATGCAGGACCGGCCTCACAGCATCACCACCGTACTGGCGAACGGCCCCGGGCCGAACCGGGCGGAGACCTGCGCCACCGACAGCGTGGCGAGACCGCTGGCTCCGTCTGCACTTTGCATGGCGCTGGTATAGGTCCACTCCGGCACCGCCACCTGCGCCTCGCGCAGCACCGTACCGCCCTGCTCCACCCGCACGACATAGGCCTCGAGGTCTTCGCCCAGCGGGACATCCGCAAGGTCCCAGCTGTCGCCCTCGATCCGCGTCCGCCGGATCCAGCGCAGGGTCTGCCCCGTTGCCGATCCCGAGGCCGTCAGATGCACCGGGCTGTACGGCCGCAACCCGTTGCCCTCGAAGGCATGGATCTCGTGCACGTAGCTCGGGTCGTCATAGGGCCGACGCGCCGGTCCGATGCGGAAATGCCGCTGCATCCGCCGTTGTGCCGCCGCAAGGGCGATCTGGGTCGGCAGGCCGTCCATCATCACCACGAGCGATCCGGCGGGCCAGGTCTGCGGCATCAGCGCATCGCTGCCCAATTGCCCGCGCAGCCGGTTCCTGAGTTCCCAGGTTTTCGGCCCGACAAGGTCCGCCTCCCGAAACTGCAGGAGTTCCCACCGGTCCGGCGTGCCGTCTCCGATCGCCATCAGGTTCCCGCCCGCCAGCAGCGCCTCGTCCGAAATGGACTGGAGCGTGCCATGCGGCAGCGTAATCCGCAGCGGCGCACCCGTGTCCATCCGCCCGACAGGCCCCGCGAACAACGGCACCTCCGTGACGCCCACGGTGGAGCGTGTCGCGATGATCTCGTTCAGCAGGTAATCCGCATCGAACGCCGAGTCATAAACCGCCACGCTCCCCGGCCAGGGGTCCGCCACGATGGCGAGATGCGGCGCATGCGGCACCTCGTCGCCGCGAATCAGCGGCAGGTCCATGAACACCGGCGTGACCGGGGCCACGCCCTTGACCGTGCGCATCTGGGCGCCCTCGTCATCGAATACCGCCGGTTTGAACACATCCGGCACGATCCGCACCGCGTCGATGATCTGCCGGTCGGTCACCTCGACCCGGTCAATGCGCGCCAGCACCGGCCCGGACTTCGACGGCAGCCGCACGATATCGCCCGCGCCCAGCGCCAGCTTCGACGGCGGCAGGGCAAAACGCATGCTGTCCCGCGCCACACGCGCTTCGGCGAGCCAGCGCTCGGCGGTCTGCCGCCCCTCGGCCCGGGTCAGGGTCATGTTCAGATCGGTCTCCGCCACCGCATGGGTGCGCTCGTCCGGCAGCACGGTTTCTTCAGTCGACACCGCATGATCGCCGTCCGCCTCGACGAACCCGACGCGCACCCGGCCGACCATCTCTACCTCTCCGGCGCGGGTCTCCATCAGGTCGCCCTCGACATCCTCGCTCAGGGCGAAGGCCGCCGGGTCCAGATCGACCGGATTCGCCCCGGTCCGCATCCGGAACACCAGAAGCCCGTCGCGTTCGATGGCGTCGAAGCCATAGGCGATCATCAACGGCTGCAAGGCATGCCGCGCATCCGAAACCCGGGGCACGACGTAGCCGCGCACGTAGCCATGCAACTGGCTGGTGTCGATCTCCGTCAGCCCGGACCGCTCACAAATTTCGCGCACGACCGAGGCCAACGTCCGCCCCGACGCCCGGCCATTCAGCCAATGCCCGCGCCGGTAGTTCGGCCCGTCCGACCACAGGTCCGCATTGCCCGGGAACCACGGATAGGGCCGCGCGTCCCAGGCCCAGACAAAGGCCTTGCCCATGTCGATCATCGACTCTCCATAGACCTCCGACACCGGATTGTGCGCCGCGTCGCCCCAGTAATCGTACATCGCGCGGATGTACTGACGCTGGATCAACTCGTCGCGCATTCCGTTGGAATAATACGGCAAAGACGATTCCGAGCTTTTTGGATCGACGAACTTGTTCGGCTGGTTGGTGCCCTTGTCCACCGATGCGCAGCCCAGTTCCGTGAACCAGATCGGCTTGCTCTGCGGTTCCCACTCGGTCGGGTCCTCCGCACGCACACCGCCAATCCGCTCGTAATGGTCATGCGACCACCAGTTCCGGATGTCCTTGTAGCGCCAGACCCAGGGCTCATCATAGGCGCCATCGGTAATGGGCTCCCGGCGTTGGAAGTCCCGGCCCTCCTGGCTGTCGTAAAACCAGTCATACCCTTCACCCCCAGCGATGTTCGCCTTGAGGTAATCGAGGTTGTAGATCGACTGCCACGCGGCATCCGCATGGTCCTCCTCGTCGCGCCAGTCGGAGAGCGGCATGTAGTTGTCGATCCCGACGAAGTCGATCTCGTCATCGCTCCAAAGCGGGTCGAGGTGGAAATAGAGGTCCCCCGAACCATCCTGCGGATGATACCCGAAATACTCCGTCCAGTCCGCCGCATAGCCCAGCTTGACGGATGGCCCGAGCAACGTCCGACACTCCGCCGCCAGCGCCTTGAGCGCCTGCACCGCCGGGAAGCCCGCGGCGCCCCGGATCTGCGTCAGACCGACCATCTCGGAGCCGATGCAAAACGCGTTCACGCCGCCCGCCGCCGCACAAAGCGCCGCCTGGTGCAGAATGAACCGGCTGTAACTCCACTCCGCCGGACCAGTGTATGTGACGGTCCCGTTGCCCACTGCGAAATCCGCCGCCGTTACCGTACCGATGAACGCGGCCACCTCCGCATCCGCGACAGCCGTGCCATCCGGCGAGCCGTCCCGCCCCGGTGCAACGCTGAGCGTGATCCGCCCGCGCCACGGCAGTTTTGGTTGACCTGCCGCGCCGGTCCAGGGATCGGGCAGGCTGTTGGTCATCTGTTCCATCAGGATGAAGGGATAGTACATCACCTCCACACCCTCGTCGGCCATCTTGCGGATTGCCTGCACCACGGACGTGTCCGTTGGCGTGCCGCCATAGACAGGCCGCTCCATGGAGGTCGGCACCATCTCCGCCTCGTCGCGCGTCAGCCCGCTGACCGACCACGGCATCTTCGGAGCCTCGAACTCCTGATCCTCCACCTTCGGCTTGATCTCACAGGACCCGCAGCGCAGGTCGCTGCCGAACCAGCTCACCACAAGCGATGCCGACGTACAGCCCGGCATTTCCTCCCTCAACTGCTTGAGAGAAGTATTGAAATCCGGATCCTCGGAGGGCGAATTGACGTTCACCACCTTCTTGCCGGCCTTGGAAATGCCAAACTGGTTCGTCGAACCGGCGGTATAGTTCATATAGACCGGCTCGGTCGCCAGCGCATATTCCCCCGTCCCCGGGATCATCGCCACGCCGGTCACCGCGTTCGGCACATCGCCGGCGTCCTCCAGCTCGGGCCGTACGACTTCAAAGCTGAACTGCGGAATCCGGTTGCCGAATTCGCCGAGTTGCAGATCCTCCATGACCACATAGGCGGTGCCCCGGTACGCCGGCACCAGCCCCGTTCCCTCCACCGCCTCGATCTTCGGATCGGGCAACTGGTCATGGGTCCCCCGATAAACCCGCATGTTCAGGTCCTTCAGCGGCACCTCGACGCCATCGGCCCAGACCCGCTGCACAGACGCGATCTCACCCTCGCAGAGCGCAAGGGCAAGGCTCACCGAATAGCTGAACGTCTTGGTCTTCGGCTGCGGCGGAGCCCCCTTGCCGCCACCCCCGGTCTTCTTGACATGCTCCTCGAAATGGGTCGCCCAGATCACATGCCCGCCAAGCCGCATGCGGCCATAGACCTGTGCAATCGGGGCGCCTTCACCAGCGCCGGTCACCCGGAACCGGTCGATCTTGCCGACCTCCACCGCATCGGAGCCCTGCCCCATGATGCGCTGGTCGATGGCGTGACCCAAAGATGCGCCTATGAACCGGCCAACCGCCGTCATGCTCAGTCCGAGCAGCGAGCCGCCCATGGAACTGCCAATCGCCGCACCCGCGACCGAAAGAAGGATCGTAGCCATGCCTCACACCTCCGCTGGAAAGGCGAACCGCGCCACAACGCGCCGCGCCCATGGTGCGCTCAGCGCACTCTCGATAACCCCATGCCCGCTGTAGGCATGAATGAATGCCGCGTCCGTCCCGGTCCGCGACTGGATGCCCACATGCTTGGCAACAGACCCGTCCCGCATCCGGAACAGCAGCACATCGCCCGCCGCCGGCTCGCCCAGCGACTTGCGCGACAGATGGGCCATAGCCGCCTGCCACAGGCGCTCTTCGCCCTGTGGCTCGGACCAGTCCATCGTGTAGGCGGGCACCTGCACCGGCTCCGGCCCGATCACCTCGCGCCAGACACCCCGAAGCAGCCCGAGGCAGTCACAGCCCGCGCCCTTCGTGGACGCCTGATGCACGTAGGGCGTGCCGATCCACGTCCGCGCCGCGCCAACAATCGCGCTCATCGCCTGCTGCCCCCACCCGTCGCCTTGGCGCTGCCCGCATGGACAAACACCCAGTCTTCCTCCGGCACATCCGGGAAGCCCTGGAAATTGACGAGGTTGTTGAACTTCAACCGACAGGTCTCGAACCGCTTGTCGCAGCCCGCGATCAGCCGAACCTGATCCCCCGGCGCGACATCCGCGCGCAAAGGCTCCCACAGGTCGATCCGCCGCGTCCCGTCGCTCTGCGCCTCGTCCCGCTTGATCGCCCCGGCCAGCCCCGCCGCCGAACCGCTCAGCACCTCTAGCCGCCCACGCTGGAACCAGCCGTCCTCGAACCCGCTCAGGTCCGCGAAGGTGAACGCCCGCGTCTCCTCGACGCGCAGCACCCCGCCTTCATGAAAATACCCGCCCGAGGTCACATCGAACCCGCACGCCCGGTCACCCAGCACCGCCGAACACGGTTTCTGGAACACCCGCCCCAAAGGCCGGTTCAGCTTGTCCGTCAGCCCGCGCAATTCCGCATGAAACGCGCCATTGCCCCGGCGCAACTCGCCGATGTGGCCCCGGAACATCACCCGCCGCGCCGAGACATCCGCCCAGTTCACCAGCCAGGAGACCACCTCGGCGTCGTCGAACCGCCCTGCCGCAATGTCCTCTTCGCGGATCGAGGCATCGCTCAGGGCGCCCATGGCCTCGGTATTGTCCACCGCCAGCCCCGTCGCCTGCTGAAGCGCCCGTGCGCTCAATCCGGTATCCGCCCGGAACGTGATCCCGTCGAACGACAGATCCCGGTCATGGTCGGTGAACCCGTAGACCACGCCATCCCGGCGCGTCACGGCCCAGGCCCGGGCCACCGTGCTGGTCCCGGCCTGCAAATGCGTGTGAAGCTCCGTCGCGCCCATCAGACCCGAACCTCCACAACCGGCACATCCGGCACCTGACCGGCACGGAAGCTGGCGACACTGACGTTGATCCGGTCGGTGTCGAACCGCACCGGCACGTCGAACTCGAACCCGGCACTCACCTCGACCCCGGCCAGAGGCGGCTCGACGAAGGTTATCAAACCCTTCTCGACGTCCAGCGTGAAATGCACACCCTCGCGCGCCTCCACATCCTGCACTGCCGCCGTCACCGTCCCGGCCACCGGCTTGGTGATCGGCCGTGCGTAGGAGCCCTCGCCGGACTGATAGGTCTTGATCAGCTGGAACGTCTTGGTCACGCCGTCGCCATGGCCGATCACCTGATCGCCCATTTCCGGCTTGCGGGAGGGCTTGCAGGATTTGTAGTCCGCCCAATCCTTCCAACGGAAGCCGTAGATCTGCCCCTGCCGCGCCTCGAAAAACGCGATCAGCGACGACACATCGTCCAGAGACCGCAGCCCAAGTCCCGCATCATACCGCCGACGCGAATGCGCCCAGGGCGTGTTGCGCTCTTCGAACCCGCTGGTCAGTTGCACGATATCCGTGCGCCGCTCCGGTCCGCCGACCGAGCCAAAGCTCAGATCCGCCGGGAATCTTACCTCGTGAAACGCCATCTTTCCCTCCGTTTACCTGTTCCGCGCGCCCTTGCTCAGAGCCCGGCTCATCTGCGCTGCGATCTGGGACTGGCTGCGCTGGAAGCCCTGCACATCCGGCGTGTGAATATTCATCACCACCGTCACCGGCTGCCCGCCGCCTTGGGCCCGCACGCCGAGCTTGCCATCGGCGCCCCGGGTCAGCGGCATGATCGCCTCCGGCCCCGCCTCGCCCATCAACCCCGTGCCGCCCCGCATCGGGAAGGTCACCGGGCTGCTGACGACGCCGCCATTCGCAAACGGCATCACCCGCCCTTGGGAAAAGCTGCCGCCATTGGCAAAGGGCGAGAACGAGCCGAACATCGCCGACATGCCCGACGCGAGCAGCCCGCCGACATGGTTCGCCACCGGCTGCACCGCCGCCTTGTAGGCCGCGTTGATCATCGACTGCGCGACAACGCCCAAGGCGTCAGACAGCTTCATGCCATCCAGCACCACGCCGTCGATCGCCCGACTCACGCCCGAACTCAAAGCCCGCTCCAGCTTCGCTGCGCCGTCGCCCGTCGCCGAGAACGTCGAGTGAATGCGCTTGAGTTCGGCGTCGAACTCCGCCGCCATCGCGACGGCCCCGCCAAGCGATCCCTGCAGCGCCTCGATCTCGGTGCCGAGATCGTCGATCATATCCAACTCGCTCATTCCATTGCCCCTTCCGTGTGATCCGGGAACGCCGCCATCAACTCATCGAGCCGCGAGCGCCCCATCGGCCTGCCGCCCTGGCCTTCGCCCAGCAGCACTTGCAATTCCGCTGGGGTCAGCGCCCAGAACTCGTCCGGGCTCAGCCCCAGCCCACGCACCCCGGCACGCATCAGCGCGGCCCAGTCAAACCCCTGCATCCGCGCTCTCCGGCGACATGAAGGCCCGCGCCAGCAGCTCCGCCGAGGCCTTCGCCGCCGCCATCGGCCCGCCCTCGATCTCCGCCTGCAAGAGGTCCGACGCCCGGCCGTTCCAGCCGCCGCCGCGAAGCCCCGCGACGATCAGCATCAACACGTCCCGCGTGTTGAACGCCCCCTTCTCGAACCGCTGCACCAGGTCGACGAGGGAGCCGCTTTCGAGGCTCGCCTCCAGTTCGGCCAACGCCCCAAGCGTCAGCCGCATCACGCGGCGCTCGCCATCCACGACAAGCGCCACTTCCCCCCGCCACGGATTGGCCATCACGCCACCGGCAGAGCGATGAACTCGAGCGCACCCGCCGAAGCCAGCGAGACCTCGTAGGTCGCCTCGCCGTTGTGCGATCCGGCATACTCGATGGACGTCA
Organism: Tropicibacter sp. S64; assembly: GCF_049803835.1. Classification (NCBI taxonomy): domain Bacteria; kingdom Pseudomonadati; phylum Pseudomonadota; class Alphaproteobacteria; order Rhodobacterales; family Roseobacteraceae; genus Tropicibacter; species Tropicibacter sp. S64. Next base: position 32,692 of record NZ_JBNAGK010000012.1, read on the forward strand.
CCTGAAACGCGCCCTCGACGGTGCCGAAATCCGGGATGATGACCTGAAACTCCGGCGTTTCGCCGTCGAAGAAGATCTGCCGCGCCCGCTCGTCCGTGCCCGCGTCCTTGAAGACACCCGACCCGGAGATGTTCGCGCTCTTGACGCCTGCGCCCGCCAGCAACTCGCGCCAGCCGCCCTGGCTTTCCAGCGTGGTGACATCCACCTGCTCGGCATTGAAGCTCACCCGCGTGGCCCGCAGCCCCGCCATGGTCTCGAACTGACCGTCGCCGGTCAGGTCCACCTTGATCAGAAGATCCTTGCCGTTCTGTGCACCCATGATCCTACTCCAGTTGATGTGGGTTGAGAGAAGACCCGCGCAAACCACGGGCATTGTTCAGGAAATCTTTTCAGGCTGCGTCGTCCTCGACACGTGCCCGGAAGGTCATGTCGATGCGCCGCGCACCGTTGCTCTCGCGCTTCGCCTTCGCCTTGCGGAACCACAGCCCGACCAGCCGCCCCCGGCTCAACGTCAGAGCGGCCCCGTCCAGCGCGTCGCTCACCGCGCCCGCGGCTTCCTTGGCGCTCTGGAACCCGGCCACATCCGTCACCACCGAAATGGTGAACTCGTGCCAGGCGCCGCCGTCTTCGACATCGGACGCCTCGGTGACGAACTCAGGCCCGAGCGAGACATAGATCGACGGAACCGCCCCGGAGGGCATCGCGTCGAAGATGTCGTCCCCGACCAGCGCCTCAAGCGCTGCATCCGCCTGCAACTGCGTGTAAACTGCTGCCTGCAAAGGCGCGGACATGCCGTAACTCATGGGCTGACCTCCATTTCGCACTGGCAGACGAGGTACTGTCCACGCGGGCCTTCCTCGATGACTGCCTTGATGACGTGAACCTGGTCCCCGGCGACGAACCGCTGACCCGGGACCGGGCGATTGCTCTGCCCCACCGGCGCGCCGCGCACGGTGATCCGGCACACGGCCCGCGACAGAACCCCGTCGGTGCCGCTCACCTCCCGCCCGGAGCGCGGCTCGACCTGCGCCCAGAGCGTTCCCAGCGCCTGCCAGCCCTGCACGAACCCCCCGGCACCATCCGGCGTCCTGACGGGGGCCTCCAGAACGAGGCGTCTGTTCAGGGACGGCGTCATACGCCCATCCCCAGCCGCATCGGGCGATACCGCGCGATCAGGCTCGTCACGCCGAACGGCATGCATCCCTGGCCCAGCGCCGTCTCATCCCGGTATTCGTAGTAGTGCGCCGCAAGCAGTAGCACCGCCTGTTGCAGGTCCGCGGGAACGTCACCAAACGCCGGACCGTAGCCCGCAACGAACCGCACTTCCGCCGCGCCCTCCGGTGAAATCCCCGGCAAGCTGCTGCCCTTCGCCTTCAGCACCGGAGCAAAGCTGTCCTTGACCAGCCGGTACCGCGCCGGGTCGGCAGTCGTTGTCGCCCCGTAGGCATCCACCAGCGTCACATCCGTGATCGCCTCGACCGGCGCCACCGGCAGCGGCTGTGCGTCCCCCTCTCGCCATTCATCGACCGTCATCACGAAAGCCCGCGACATCAGCGCCTTGGAGCACCGCGCCTCGATCGCCGCCAACGCCGCCCGCAGGAAGGACTTCAGAACTGCGTCCTGCACGTCGTCTTCAGCAAAGCCGGTCCCGAGGCGCAGATGCTGCTTGAGCGCATCCACGGGCAGAGCCGCGTCAGCCACCTGTGTTTCTTCCACCAAGATCATCTCAATTCTCCAAAGCTCCTCGCCCGTCCCCCGCTTGCATACTCAAGCGGGCGCACGCCGCCCGCGTCGCAGTGGCGGAGGGGGCAGCTGGACAACGCCGTTGGCGTGCGCCCTGTGAAGGACGGACCAGCACGGCCCGCCCCCCAGTTCCGTCACCCTCAGGCGATGCAGCGCAGCAGCTTGATCGCCGCGAAGTCGCTCACGTCTCCGCCCACGCGCTTGGTGGCATAGAACAGGACGTGCGGCTTGGCGCTGAACGGGTCGCGCAGGATGCGCAGGTCCGGGCGCTCGGCGATGGTGTAACCGGCATCGAAGTTGCCGAAGGCGATCGGGGCATTGCCAACACCGATATCCGGCATGTCTTCCGCGATCAGCACCGGGTAGCCGAGCAGACGTGCCGGCTCACCGGCGGCAAACCCGTCGGACCACAGGTGACGGCCATCGGCATCCTTGAGCTTGCGCAGCGCACCGGCGGTCTTCGAGTTCAGGACGAAGGTCGCCCCGGCGCGGTACTGCGCACCCAGCGCATAGACCAGCTCGATCAGCGCATCGCCGCCGGAGAAGTCTGTCGCAACGGAGCCTTCGACATAGCCCACCGAACCCCAGGCCCAGCTGGCATTGGCCACCTGAGTGTGGTCGAGGAAGCCGCGCGGCTTGTCGACACCGTCGCCATTGACGAACGCCGCCGCTTCGGCGCGGGCGAACTTCTCGGCGATGCGGCCCGCGAGCCAGCCTTCAACGTCGAACGCACTGTCGTCCAGCAGGCGCTGCGAGACCTTCGGCATCGCGTTCAGCTCATAGAGCGGAATGGAAATGCGCTCGATCGTCGGCGTGCCGGTCTCGGAGCGCGACGCGGTCTCCTCGGCCCAGCCGGCGCCGGTGTCGTTCTGGTCGATCAGCACGTCGAAGGAGGTCGCCTCCACGTTCACCACATTGGAAATGGCGCGGATCGAGGCGGTCGACGCCAGGGTCGACTTGATGGTCTCGGCGGTTTGCGGATCGACGAGATAGCCGCCATCGGCGTTCACCGCCGTGGACATGGCCTTGCCTTCCAGCTCGAGGCCGCGCAGGCCATCGTCGTCGCCGGATCGCAGGTAGGCGTCGAACGCCTTCTGGTGCGGTGCCTCGACCGGCTGTGCGGACGAAAGCGCGGGGCGGCCCATGCGGGCGGATTTGTGATCAAGCATTTTCAGTCGCTCTTCCTGTTTGTTCATCTTCAGTTGCATGTCGGCCTGGAGGGCCTTGATGTCCCCGATCAGCCCCGCCATCGCGGCACTCACCCGGGTGACCGGAGACAAATCTTCCCCGGTCCGAGACTTGGTCTCGGGTGTCTTCATGAGGTTTTCCCCGTGTCTTGAGAGAGGCGCGCGTCAGCCGCCCGCCAGGTTACGGCGCATGTCCTCCAGGACGTCCGCCAACTCGCGCAGGGCCTCGCCCTCAAGGAGGTCATCTCCCTTGGACGCAACCCGCGCACTGGGAAGCATCGGGAAAGTCACCAGCGAGACCTCCCAGAGCTCCAGTTCCGTCAAGAGCCGCTGGCCCTTTTCGTTCTTGCTCGCTTTCAGCGTGCGATAGCCGATCGACAGGCCGTCGATGGCCCTCGCCTCGATCAGCGCCGCCGCCTCGCGGCCCTTCGCCACGCTCTCGAGCAGGCGACCCTTCACATAAAGGCCGCGCTCATCCTCGCGCACCTCGTCCCAGATCCCGATGGGCTGCGCCGGGTCATGCTGCCAGAGCATCTTCACCGCCCGCCCTTCGGAGGTCAGCCGCTTGAGCGAGCGGGCATAGGCCCCCTTGCTCACAACGTCGCCGCCCTGATCGCAGGCCCCGAAGAGGCTTGCGTAGCCCTCGATCCTTGTGCCTTCGACGACCTTCACCTCGTCGTCGAAGCGGCAGAACTTGTGTTCCAGATCCATCTGTTTTCTCCTTTTTTGTCCGACGGGCGCTCAGGGCGTGGCCGTCATGAACCCTGCAAAGACCTGCAGCAGGATCGCCCCCGCCACGCCGTAGACCGTGAGCCAGACCCGCTTCTCCACGCGCTCGAGCTGCTTTTCGAGATGCTCGTAACGGGTCGTCATCGCCTCGACGTGCAGCTTGCTGATCTGCTCATGCGCCTCGAGCCGCAGCGCCGGGGCGCAGGCGAAAGGCTCGCTCGTGCGCCGCTCACTCACCGCCGTCCTCCACCGCCAGCGCGGGCAGACCCAGCATCCGGCGCTTCTCGTCGGCGGTCAGGAAATCCGCGTTCGCCACCCGGCTCCACTGCGCATCGCGCTCCGCCGCCAGCGCCGGGACCTGGTCGAGGTCGGGCTTGAGGCTCACCGCTTCTCCCACGAACTCCGACAGCCAGCGCCCGATGGAGGCACTCACCCGAGTTGCCAGCGGCAGCACCGTCAGGCGATAGAAGGCCCGGTGCGCCTCCGCGTAATTCGAGTACGTCGCCTCACCCGGAATGCCGAGCAACATGGGCGGCACGCCGAAGGCAATCGCAATCTCCCGCGCGGCGGATTCCTTGGTCTTCTGGAACTCCATGTCCGAGGGGCTGAACCCCATCGGCCGCCAGTCGAGCCCGCCTTCCAGCAACATCGGCCGCCCGGCATTGCGTGCGCCCTGGTGGTTGCTCTCGATTTCCGCGGCGAGCCGCTCGAACTGCTCCGGGCTCAGATGCCCCTGGCCGTCGCCGCCCTTCCAGACAATCGCCCCCGAAGGCCGCGCCGCATTGTCGAGCAGCCCTTTGCTCCAGCGCGACGCACTGTTGTGCACATCCACCGCCTGCGCCGCCGCCTGCAGCGGCGACAACCCGTAATGGTCGTCCTGCGGATGGAAGCTCTTGATGTGGCAGATCGGCGAGACAGGCCCGGTCACGTCGAAGCGATGCTTGCGCGCGCCCACCGAGTATTCATAGGCCACCGGCCAACCGTCCGCCCCCGGCACCAGCCGCATCCGGTCAGAGCGCAGCACATGCAGCTCGAACGGCACCGCCGCGTCGCCCACCACGGCTTCGACATAGCCATCGCCGGACAGCAGCAGCTGGCCATAAAGCGCCTCGAACAGCTCGGCCCGCCCCTGCGCCGGGTTCGGCGCAGTCAGCAGACCGAGCAGCGGGTGCGCTTCATAGCGCGTCCCGCTGTCCTGCAGCACCAGCGGCAGCGCCGCCGCCGCTTCGGCGATCAGTTTCACCGCGCGGAAGCCCACCGGGTTTCCGGCGAAGGCCTGCTTGGTCAGCGAAACCGTATCGCGCGGCGACCAGGCCACGCGGCCCGAGGTCATATGCGCCACCACCGGCCCCGTGGCCGAGGCTTTCGCCTCCGGTGCCGCGCCCTCCGGCGCCCCGCCGCCCCGCCGCAGAAAATCGAATACCATCGCCTTGCGCTCCTTTGTCTCCGCCGGGACCGGCCGCAGGATGCCGCCCGAAAGCCCGCGAAGGCTTCCGGCACCCTGTCCGCCGTGTCTCAGGATCTGTCTTTCGGGGTGGCCCCCGTCGTCTTCGAAAATCAATCTATGAAGCGGGAGTTAACAAGTGTTCACACCACCGTACGGTGCATGTTTCGCGCTTTTTCAAACACTTGCAAAACCCACCGCACCGCACCCACCCGAATTCTTTAAAAGAATTCGGCCCGGAATCTTTTGAAGATTCCGGCACCTCTCCTCACAGCACGCGCACCTGAGGCGACACATATCCCTGCTTGTCCAGCATCAGCTCGTGGATCGCCCAGACCAGCGCGTCCACCCGGTCCGGAGAGCCCTGCCCCAGATAACCGCCGTTGGTCATCCGGCCCATTTGCGCCTCCAGCGCCTCCAATCCCCGCGCATGGAATACCCGGCCCTGCTCGTACAAGGCCGCAACCGGCTCCGCCCGCGCGATCTTGCCCCGCGTCGCATGCACCGTCTTCACCGGCAGCATCGGGTCCACCGTGTGCAAGACCGACGTCACCATGGCCCCGCCCTGGTTGACCTCCGCCACCACCCGATCCGCCTTCCAGCGCGCCGCCGCCTCGCAGGCCGCCGCCGCCCAACCGGCGGGGCCCAGCCCCTGCACGCTGGCATCCTCCAGCACGTAGCCTTTCCACGCAGCCGGCGGCCCGTCCATGACCACCCCGGCCACGATGATCCCGCAGGCATCGCTGGCCTTGCCGTCGCCCGCCGGCGGGTCCACCGCCACAACGATCCGCCCCAGTTCCGGCTGCCGCCCCATCCGCGCCGCGTCCAGCATCTCCAGCGTCCACAGGGCGCCATCGACCTGGTCCACCAGAATGCCGTCGAGTTCCTGCAACCCCAAACGCGTGCCTTCGTACCGCCGCCGCACTTCGTCCAGGAACGGCGCGGCGAGAAAGGCCCGGTTGGCCTCGGTCGGCGCATGCGTCCGCACCGTGGACTCCAACTCCAACAGCGTCTTCAGCACCTCCACGTTGCGCGGCGTCGTCGTCACGCAGGCGCGCGGGTCCCTGCCCAGCCGCAGCGCAAACTGCAACTGGTCCCAGGTCTCCCGCCCCTTCGGCCATTTGGCGAGTTCATCCGCCCAGGCCGCATCGAACTGCGGACCGCGCAAACTCTCTGGCGAGAAGGCCGAAAACGCCATCGCCTCCGCCCCGTTCGGCCAGACAAGGCACTGCCGCCCAGATACCCACTTCGGCATCCGGTCCGGCGGCGTGCATTTCAGAATGCCGCTGTCCCCGAACACCATCACCTCGCGCACCTGATCGAGCGTCTCACCGACCAAAGCCACGCGCTTGCACTTCCCCGGGTCGAGCGGCCGCGGCCCCTCTACCATGGAGCGCACCCACTCCGCCCCGGCCCGGGTCTTGCCCGCGCCGCGCCCCCCCAGAATCACCCAGGTCCGCCAGTCGCCCTCGGGCGGCAATTGGTGCGGATGTGCCCAGAACTCGAACAAAAAGGGGAGCGCAAGGCGCTCCCCGTCTTCCATATCCTCAAGAAACATCTTCATCGCAGCAGGCTCTGAGGCTAGCCAGGCGGCACCCGACCTGATAGGCGGCCGCGTCGAAATCGATGCCCCATCCGAGGGCGCATCCGTTTTCCTGTCGTCTGAGTGCGTCAATTTCCTTCTCCGTTTCCCTGGCCTGCTTGAGCCAGTAACGAACCTCGGTCAGCAGTTTGCCACCCTCGGCCCCGGTTCCCGCGCGCCGCTCGGCGCGCAGATCGTTCTTCAGCTCCTCGAGATCCTCGACGAGGTCCCTCAGCGTTGCCGCGATGCTTTCGCGGTCGTTCTCCAAACGCTTCAGGTCTGCCCCCGGAAGGATCAGGATCGGCTTTTCTTCAGCCTTCACGGCTTCTTCTGCTCGGTACATGCTCGACACCTTTTTTGCCTGTATGGGTTCCCCCTCCGGGGTAAGGCACAAACGAAAACGGCCCCGGGTCGCCCCGAAAGCCGTTTCGCTGTCACCTCGTCCAGCATGTCACAAGTGATACTCCGGACCGTGCGTTGGGTCAAACCCGGGCACGGGCGCAAGCAACTGAAAACATTCAGACAAATTACCAATCCGTTAACAAACGCAGGTCTCTGCCCTGGCCGCCCTTGCCCGCCCGGCGTGCCTCTGGCACTGATATCTCCAGCAAATACAGGAGCCTCCATGCCGCAGTTGTCCAAACGCATCCGCACCCTGAACACCGCAGGCTCGGACGGCTGGGAGGTGTTCTACCGCGCCCGCCAGATGATCGCGGCAGGCACGCCGGTGCTGGAACTGACCATCGGCGAGCATGACATCCGCACCCATCCGTCGATTCTCGACCACCTGCACGCCAGTGCCAAAGGCGGCCATACCGGCTATGCCTCCGTCCCCGGCGTCCTTGCGCTGCGCGAGGCCATCGCTCAGCGCGTCACCGCCCGCACCGGCGTGCCCACGACCCCGGACAACCTCGTCATCACCGCCGGCGGGCAGGCCGCGCTCCTTGCCGCGCATATCGCCGTCTGCCAGCCCGGCGAAACCGCGCTGCACATCGACCCGTTTTATGCAACCTATCCTGGCACGATCCGCTCCGCCTCCGCTATTCCGGTCACCGTTCCGACAAGAGCACGGGACAGCTTCCTGCCGGATCCGGCTCAAATCGACCGCATCGCCTCGGAGACCGGCGCCCGCTCGCTCCTGATCAACACGCCGAACAACCCCACCGGCACGGTCTATCCCCGCGAAACCCTTGAAGCCATTGCAGATGTCTGCATCCGGCACGACCTCTGGCTGATCTCCGACGAAGTCTATGACACCCAGGTCTGGGAAGGACAGCACCTCTCCCCGCGCCAACTCCCCGGCATGGAAGAGCGCACCCTCGTGATCGGCTCCATGTCCAAGAGCCACGCCATGACCGGCTCCCGCGTCGGCTGGCTGCTCGGTCCCGCCTCCGCCATGCCGCACCTGATCGACCTGTCGACCAACACCAACTACGGCGTGCCCGGCTACATCCAGGACGCCGCCCTCTTCGCGCTCCAGCAGGGCGCACCGCTCGAAGACGAGGTGGCCGAGCCCTTCCGTCGCCGCCGTGCCCTCGCCCTGTCCATCCTCGCCGAACAGGACACCGTCACCGCGATCCCCTCGCAGGGGGCCATGTACGTGATGCTCGACATCCGTGCCACGGGCCTCTCGGGACGCGACTTCGCCGAGGGGCTGCTCGACGCGAAACACATCGCCGTTATGCCCGGCGAGAGCTTCGGCACATCGGCCGCCGGACACATCCGCGTCGCCCTCACCATCGAGGATTCGCTGCTGGCGCAAGCCCTCCGCGACCTCTGCAGCTTTGCCCGGGAGATCACCCCATGACCGACATTGGCACCCGTTTCCGCGACCTCCACCGCCCCGGCGATCCCTTCATCCTGGCCAACGCCTGGGACATCGGCTCGGCAAGGATGCTGGCCGGTCTCGGGGCGCAGGCCATCGGCACCTCCTCCGCCGCCCATGCCTTCACGCTCGGTCGCCCGGACATGGGCCAGGTCACCCGCGACGAGGCCCTTACCCACGCGCAAACCCTTGTCAGCGCGGTCAATCTCCCCGTCTCCGGCGACTTCGAAAACGGCTTCGGCGAGGCGCCGGAGACCTGCGCCGAAACCGTCCGCCTGTCCTGCGAAGCCGGTCTGGCCGGTATATCCATCGAGGACACCGCCCTCCCGGACGATTCCCCCTACGATCGCGCCCTCGCCATCGAACGCATCCGCGCCGCAGCTGCCGCCGCCCGCGCGTTGCCCAGGGATTTCATCCTCTGCGCCCGCGCCGACGGTGTGATGAACGGCCACTATGACCTGACCGAAGCCATCGCCCGCATTCAGGGCTATGAGCAGGCCGGGGCCGACTGCGTCTATATCCCGCTCCCGCCGACCTTCGATGATGTGGCAACCATCTGCCAGTCCGTGAAAGTCTCGGTCAACGTTCTTGTCGCGGGCAAGTTCACGTCGCACCTCAGGCTGCAATATGCCAAGGTCGGCGTCGCCCGCCTCTCCCTCGGCTCTGCCCTCGCCCGCGCCACCCATCGCGTGATCCACGACGCCGCCAGGAAGATGTTCGACGACGGCGACTTCTCCGGCCTCATGCCCTCCATCTCCGGCGCGGAGGTCGACAAACTCCTCACATGAGCACGCCCATCTCCTCCATCCGAAACCTCGGCCCCGCCTTCGAGGAGGAGTGCATCCGCGCGGGCATCCCAGACGCCGAAACCCTGCGCGGGATCGGCGCACACGAAGCCTACCGGCGGATGCTGGCCCACGGCACCCGGCCGCATTTCATCGGCTACTACGTGCTGCACATGGCGCTGCAGGGCCGACCGTGGAACGACTGCAAGGGCAAGGAGAAGGACGCGCTTCGGGCGCAGTTCGACAGCCTGAAAGCCGAAACCACTCCGAAAGCCCCGCCCGGCATCGAACGCATCCTCAACGAGATCGGCACCGGTGCGCGCCGCTGACGCTGGCCAAGGCCCGCGACGTGCAGTAAGCCGACCCGAACCACAAGGAACGGAACGAGCCATGAGCGCCCTCGACGGACTGCCCCCCCTGCGCGACGTGATCGCAACGCACGAGCTCCGCGCCAAGAAGAACCTCGGCCAGAATTTCCTTCTGGACCTCAACCTCACCGCCCGCATCGCGCGCATCGCAGGCGACCTTTCGAAAACCGACGTCATCGAAGTCGGCCCCGGTCCCGGTGGCCTCACCCGGGGCTTGCTCGCCGAAGGCGCGCGCAAGGTCCTCGCCATCGAGAAGGACAGCCGCTGCCTGCCCGCACTGGCCCAGATCGCCGCGCATTACCCCGGGCGGCTGGAGGTGCTGGAAGGCGACGCGCTCAAGATCGACCCTTTGGAATACCTTGAGCAGCCCATCGCGATCTGCGCGAACCTGCCCTACAACGTCGGCACCGAGCTGCTGATCCGCTGGCTGACCCCGGAGGACTGGCCGCCGTTCTGGTCCTCGCTCACGCTGATGTTCCAGAAGGAAGTCGCCGAGCGCATCACCGCCCAGCCCGGCTCAAAGGCCTACGGTCGTCTCGCCATCCTCACCCAATGGCGCGCGGATGCCCGCATCGCGCTCACCTTGCCGCCGGAGGCGTTTACCCCGCCGCCGAAGGTCTCCAGCGCCGTCGTCCACCTGACCGCCCTGCCGGAACCGCGCTTCCCGGCCGATCTCAAGACGCTGGAACGGGTCGTCGCCGCCGCCTTCAACCAACGCCGCAAGATGCTCCGCGCCTCGCTCAAGGGTCTGTCTCCGCAGATCGAGGAGCACCTGACCGCAGCAGGCATCGCCCCCACCGACCGCGCCGAACAGATCCCGCTGGAGAACTTCTGCGCCCTCGCCCGCAGCCTCAAGTCTGCCTGAGGCCGCGCAGCGCAGTCCCGGACCTGATCCGGGACCTCCTGCTTTCCAGCCGCGATCCAACGAAAAAGCCCGGGCACACGACCCGGGCTTTTCCACAAATCCAGTTAGCTTACTCTGCCGCGTCCGGCGGCGTATCCGCCGCCACCGGGGCGCTCTCGCCTTCCGGCACCTTCTTCGCGCGCGGCTTGCGCGGCGCACGCGGCTTCTTCGGCTTGGGCTTCTCCTCGGCCGCCTCCGCAGGCTTGTCCGCCTTCGATTCAGGCGTCTCCACGAGACCCGGACCATCGTCTTCCGACTCGTCCGACGCGCTCATGTCGAGAATGTCCGGCTGATCGCCCATGCCCGCAGGCTCATGGCGCGGCGCCCGTTTCGGACGCGGCTGGTGCTGCGGCTCCTGGGCCTCCGCCACGTCGGGCTGGCTCTCGCCCTCGTCGTCACCGCGCGGCCCGCGCGTTGCATCACGGTCCGCCCGCTCGCGGTCCCGCTGCGCCTGCCGCTCGCGGTTCTCGCGCTCCTGCTGCTCGCGCTTGGCGTCGAGTTCCTTCTGCGCCTCGCTCAGCAGACGCAGGTAATGCTCCGCGTGTTGCTGGAAGTTCTCCGTCGCAACCCGGTCATTGCCAAGGGCGGAATCTCGGGCCAACTGGTTGTACTTGTCGATGATCTGCTGCGGCGTACCGCGCACCTTGCCCTCGGGGCCGTTGCTGTCGAACACACGGTTGACGACGTTGCCCAGCGAGTTGGAATTGTTGCGGTTGCGGTTGTTCTTGTTCCGCGAACGAGATTTGGAAGATCGCATGTTCTTGACTGTCCAGCCTGCTTTTCGACTGTTTCGTGACCTTTGCGGTGCATCCTGCACCAGGAAGAATCAGGTCACCTGAATGTTGGCTTGGTGTCGGGCGCGACCGCAGGTCAAGCGATCAAGCCATCCGACGGAACTTTCTAAACACGGATGGGGGACGCGGGGCAAGGAGAAATACCTGACTTCCGTCGATTTGACGCGGTTTTCAGCCGGTTTTTACGCCATGCGTGCCCAGGACCACACGATCACGGCCATCGAGATCGGGAATCACCGTCAGTCCGGTCAGCCCGGCCCCCGCCATCAGCGCCGCCACATCGGCGCCCTGCGTCGGCCCGATCTCGACGATCAGCCGCCCGCCCGGCTCCAGGTGCCGCATCACGCTGGCACAAATCGCGCGATAGGCGTTGAGCCCGTCCGCCTCGTCGGTGAGCGCCATGCGTGGCTCGTGATCCCGCACCTCCGGGGCCAGCCCCGCCATCTCGCCCCGGGCGATATAGGGCGGGTTGGAGACGATCAGGTCGAAGGTATCCTGCCAGTCCAGCGGCGTGAACCAGCTGCCGGCCCGCAGATCCGCCCGCTCTTCCAGCCGCAGTGCATTGCGGTTCCAGAACGCCACGTTCAGCGCCGCCTCGCTCAGATCGGTCCCGACCCCCACCGCCCGCTCCCGCTCCGCCAGCAGCGTGAGCAGGATGCAGCCCGACCCGGTTCCCAGGTCCAGAACCGCGGCGAAAGGCTCCGCCAGGGCCACCTCGATCAATGTCTCGGTCTCCGGGCGTGGATCGAGCACCTCCGGCGTCACCAGCCACTCCCGCCCGTAGAACTGCCGCCGCCCGGTCAGATGGCTCACCGGCACCCGCTCGGCGCGGCGTTCGATCATCACGTTGAAAACCACTTCGAGGTCCGGCTCGACAGGCTCCGGCAGGAACAGCGTCAACCGCCCCGGCGGCACCTTGAGCACATGCGCCAGAAGCCGCCGCGCGTCGCGCCCCGCGTCCGGCACCCCGGCAGCCACCAGCGTCGCCGTCCCGCGCGCAACAAGCTCAGCGCCGCGCATCGCGGGCCCTCCGACACTCCCGCGGCCAAGGTTCTTCACAGGACCTTGCAAGGTCCGTCCACGGAAATTGCGCCCGGATCATCCTTCCATCTCCGCCAGCAGCGCCGCCTGATGCTCCGCCGTCAGCGCATCGACGATCTCGTCGATGTCGCCCTGCAGGATCTGGTCGAGCCGGTACAGCGTCAGCCCGATCCGATGGTCCGTCATCCGGCCCTGCGGGAAGTTGTAAGTTCGGATGCGCTCGGACCGATCCCCGGACCCCACCTGGCTTTTCCGGTCCGATGCCCGCGCGCTGTCGATCTTCTGCCGCTCTGCATCATACAGCCGCGCGCGCAACACCTGCATGGCGATCTCGCGATTCCGGTGCTGCGATTTCTCCGACGATGTCACCACGATCCCTGTCGGGATATGCGTGATCCGCACCGCCGAATCCGTGGTGTTCACGTGCTGGCCACCCGCACCCGAGGAACGCATCGTGTCGATCCGGATATCACCCGGGTTGATGGCAATATCGACCTCCTGCGCCTCCGGCAGCACCGCGACCGTCGCCGCAGAGGTATGGATGCGTCCGCCGCTCTCCGTTTCCGGCACGCGCTGCACCCGGTGCACGCCGCTTTCGAACTTCAGCCGGGCAAAGACGCCCTCGCCTGCGATCCGCACCACGAGCTCCTTGAGCCCGCCAAGGTCGCTCGCCTGCTCCTCGATCACATCCCACTTCCAGCCCTTGGTCTCGGAATAGCGTTGGTACATCCGCGCGAGGTCTGCCGCAAAAAGGGCCGCCTCGTCGCCGCCTGTGCCGGGCCGGATCTCCAGAACCGCTGGCCGGGCATCCGCAGCATCCTTGGGCAGCAGCGCCAGCTGGACGGCCCGCTCCGCTTCCGGCAGCTTCGCCTTCAAGGTCGGCAGTTCCTCCTCCGCCAGGGCCCGCATTTCCGGGTCCGACAACATCGCCTGCGCTTCCGCCAGATCGGCCAGCAAGGTCTCGTAGGCACCGATTTGCGCCACCACGGGCTTCAGCTCCGCATATTCGCGGCCAAGCTCCGCAATGTCGCCGGTGCCCGCGCTCATGCGGGCCTCGACGAACTCCAGACGTTCCTTGATCTGCTGCAGGCGTTCACTCGGGATCATGCGGCGTGCATTGCCCGGAAAATCAGCCGGGTCAACCCTCTGCGGCGCGCAGCTCCTCGAGCCAGCCGTCCACGCGCGCGCGGTTCACCCCCAGGTCGGAGGTGCCGAACCGCTGCCGCGCGAAAATCTCGATCTGCCCGTCCGACTCCTGCACCGTGGTGTAATCCGGGAATCCCATCCACAGGCTGCGCGTGACATAGGTCGCGCGTCCGTCCTCCGGGCCTCCGGCGAGCACTTCGGTGCGCGGCGTCGCGAGAATTATGCCGTTCAGACGGGCAAACCGGCCCTCGTCCGCTTCGATCCTGCGCCGCACGCCGCTCGCAAGATCCTGGTCCGCGGTGACCATCGGATCGACGTTCCACACCGCGGGATCGGAGGGCGCAAAGCGAATCCACGCCAGCCCGCCGATCACAAGTATCAGAATCGCAAAGAAAATCATGCGCACGTGGGTGCTCCGGCTCTCACCAATGTCTTCCATCCCCGGGACCGGCATGACACGGGTCCGGGGGCGGAGGAAAGGGCCTCGCTCGAAATTGACACAAACCCGCCGATCTGGCCCTTATCGGCGTCAGTTTTCCGCCGATGGCCGGGCTTGACAGTCGCGGATCAGCGGCGCGTCCACCCCCAGAGGCACAGCAGTTCCGTCGCCACATGGGCCGCCGCCGTGGCTGTCATGTTCGCGTGATCGAAGGGCGGAGAGACCTCCACCACGTCTCCGCCGACCATGTTGATGCCCTTCAGTGCCCTGAGCATGTGCAGCGCCTGCCAGCTGGCAAGCCCGCCACTCACCGGCGTGCCGGTTCCGGGCGCAAAGGCCGGATCGAGCGCGTCGATGTCGAAGGTGACATAGACCGGATGGTCCCCGACGATCTCTTTGACGTTTTCCATCAAGGATTCCGGCGTGTTGCGATGACATTCCGGGGCATCGAAGATGTGGAAGCCACGCGTGTCCGGGTTGTCGGTCCGGATGCCGATTTGCACCGAGCGGTCCGGCACAACGGTGCCTTCCTTCGACGCCTTGTACAGGAACGTCCCGTGATCCACCCGGGAAAAGTCGTCATCTGCCCAGGTATCGGTGTGAGCATCGAACTGTATCACACTGAGCGGACCGTATTTTTCGGCATGGGCCCGCAAGCACCCGAGCGTGACCGAGTGATCCCCACCCAGCACGATGCACCCGGTATCCGTGGCCAGTATGCCACCCACATGCGCCTTGATCCGTGCCGGCACCTCGGATGGCATAGCGTAGTCGAAAGCCATGTCGCCGTAATCCGCGATGGCAAACTCGCTCAACACGTCGTAGCCCCAGCCATAGGGCGAGTCGCACTGTTGCAGGAGCGAGGCTTCGCGGATGGCACGCGGCCCGAGTCGCGTGCCGGGGCGGTTGGTCACCGCCTGGTCGAACGGCAGACCGGTGACCGCCACGTCCGCATGCGTCAAGTCCTTCGTATACCGCCGTCGCAGGAATGAGGCCGCGCCGGCGAAGGTGTTCTCGAACGAGAGCCCTTTCAGATCCTCGCGCATAAACGCTTGATCTATCGAATCTTTTGCGTCTTCGAGTGCCATTGGGTTTTCCTTGTTGTCTCCGGCGGAGTTCAGATCCGGTGCCGCCGCTCGATCAGCCGGGCAAAGAAACTCGCCCCGATCGGCGCAGCGGAATCGTTGAAATCGAAGGCCGGGTGGTGCACCGACGGTCCTTTACCCTGTCCGAGGAACAGGAAACAGCCGGGCCGTGCGTTCAGCATGTAGGAAAAATCCTCCGCCCCCATTTCCGGCGGCAGATCATCGACGACGCGGTTCGACACCTCGCGCGCAATTTCGACCGCAAAGGCCGTCTGCGCGGCGTGGTTGACCGTCGGCGGATAGCCTTTTCTGTAGTCGAGTTCGGCACTTACCCCGTAACTCATCGCCTGCCCCGTCACGATCTCGGCAATCCGGCGCTCCGCCAGGTCGCGGACTTCGAGGGACAGGTTGCGGACGGTGCCGCCAAGCTCGACGGATTCGGGGATGATGTTGAACGCCGTGCCGCCGTGCATCATCGTCAGGGACACCACGATGGAGCCGAGCGGATCGACCTCACGGGACACAAGTGCCTGTAATGCCGAGCCAATTGCCAAGGCGCAGGGCATCGGATCGCGGCAGTCCTGCGGGTAGGCCGCATGGCCTCCCTTGCCCTTGACGGTGATCACGAAGTCGTCCACCGCCGCCATGATCGGTCCGGGACAGGTGCGGAACTCGCCCAGATCGCCATAGGGATCGGTGTGCAGGGCATAGACCTCCTCGACGCCGAACCGCTCCATGATGCCCTCTTCGACCATCATGCGCCCACCGCCGATCGTTTCTTCGGCAGGCTGGAAGATCAGAACAACTTTGCCCCGGAAGTTTCTGGTTTCACTCAGATATTTTGCCGCACCCAGCAACATGGACGTATGTCCATCATGGCCGCAGGCGTGCATGCGCCCCGGGATGGTACTGGCCCAGTCCGCTCCCGTCATCTCATCCATCGGCAACGCGTCCATGTCAGCCCGGAGCCCGGTCACCGGCCCGTCTCCGCGGCCGTGGATCACCCCGACAACACCGCTGGTTGCAATGCCTGCGTGAATTTCGTCCACACCAAAACTTTTGAGATTTTGCACAACGAATTCAGCGGTTTGAAAGCACTCCAACGACAATTCCGGATGCATGTGCAGATGCCGCCGCCAGCCTGCCATCTCATCCGCAAAGCCTGCGATGCTGTTCACGATGGCCATCGGCGACTCCTTTCTGGACTCCCCGTCCACAATCCCGCATCCCTCTGACAGAGCAGAAAAACCGGGGGTGATGCAATGACTGATGAGCTGGTTCACGATCCGAAGGGGGGGATGCCGCGGCTCCTGGAGATCATGCGGCGGCTCAGGGACCCGCAGACCGGATGCCCCTGGGACCTGGAGCAGGATTTCGCCACGATTGCCCCCTATACCATTGAAGAGGCTTACGAAGTTGCCGATGCCATCGAGCGGGAGGCCTGGGCCGAGTTGAAAGGCGAGCTTGGCGATTTGCTGTTTCAGTCGGTTTTCCATGCGCAAATGGCTGAGGAAAAGGGGTTTTTCAATTTCAACGACGTCGCGGACACGATGAGTGACAAGATGGTCGCCCGTCATCCCCATGTCTTTGGGAGCGAGAGCCGGGACAAATCCGCCGAGCAGCAGACCCGCGATTGGGAAGCCATAAAAGCCCTTGAACGCAAAGAGAAAAAACGGAGCGGCGTGCTGGATGACGTGGCCTTGGGGCTGCCGGCGCTGATGCGGGCGGTGAAACTTCAAAAACGCGCTGCAAGGGTCGGATTTGATTGGCCTTCCACCGATCAGGTCATCGACAAGATCGTCGAGGAGGCCCAGGAGTTGCGTGAGGCGAAGAACCCGGCGCATGCCTTTGAAGAGTTTGGAGATTTGCTGTTTGTCATGGCCAATCTCGCCCGCCACATGCAGATCGACCCGGAGGAGGCCCTGCGGGCCGCCAATGCCAAGTTCACAAGGCGTTTCAGGTACATAGAGGCCGAACTTGCAACGCAAGGCCGGACACCGGACGACAGCGACCTCGCCGAGATGGATGCGCTCTGGGACAAGGCCAAGGCGCAGGAAAAGGCGCATTAACCTCTCGCAGATCTTGTCAGTCCATTACGGCACCGACCGCCGGGGTTAACGCGGCGCACGCCGGAAACCGTCAGAATTCCGCTAGACGACGAACCATATCTTGTACCCGCCCCGGTACATTCCACCACGGGTGAAGAGACTGTGAACGTTCACGCGACGCCGTTAACCGGCGTTTGGTGCGATTCCATCCGAGTTTCGTACAGATTGCCCCAGCGCGACTCGGCTCGCGCGCCGGTCCACCGTTGCGCCAAAGATTTTTCCTTAACCCCTGAGACTTTCTCCGATCACGGAGGCGCGACCGGCGCCGCGCCCTCTTGACCTGATAATTTTTGTCAGGTTTAACGCGGGCAGCGAAACACTTCACCAGACGAGGAGACACCATGGTCCCGCGCATAACAGCCACCGCCCTTGCCCTCTGCCTTGCCGCCCCGGCCATGGCGCAGGAGGTCAATCTCTATTCCTATCGCCAGCCGGAACTGCTCAAGCCGCTGACCGATGCCTTCACCGAGGCCACCGGGATCAAGGTCAACGTCGCCTATCTCGAAAAGGGCATGGTCGAGCGGCTGAAGGCCGAGGGCCGCCGCTCTCCCGCCGATCTGATCTTCACCGTAGACATCTCGCGCCTCGCCGCCGCCGTTGACGCGGGCGTGACGCAACCGGTCACCAGCGACGTTTTGACCGCCAACGTGCCCGCCGCCTACCATGACCCGGACGGCCAGTGGTGGGGTCTGACCACCCGGGCGCGGATCGTCTATGCCTCCAAGGACCGGGTCGATCCGTCGGAGGTGACGACCTACGAGGACCTGGCCGATCCGAAGTGGAAGGGCCGCATCTGCACCCGGTCCGGCACCCATGACTACACCGTCGCGCTGGTCGCGGCGATGATCCACCACCACGGCGAAGAGGCCACCAGGACCTGGCTGCAGGGCGTCAAGGACAACCTCGCGCGCAAGCCGCAGGGCAACGACCGTGCGCAGGTCAAGGCGATCTGGGCCGGGGAATGCGACATCAGCCTCGGCAACACCTATTACATGGGCCAGATGCTGAACGATCCCGAGCAGATCGAGTGGGCCAATTCGGTCAACGTGCTGTTCCCGACTTTCGAGAACGGCGGCACGCATGTGAACATCTCCGGCGTGGCCATGACGGCAGCGGCACCGAACAAGGACAACGCCTTGAAGATGATGGAATTCCTCGTCTCTCCGGAGGCCCAGGAGGTCTACGCCCATGCCAACTACGAATACCCGATCGCGCCGGGCACCGAGGCCGATGACCTGGTGAAGGGCTGGGGCACGTTCACCGCGGACGACACCAACCTGATGACGCTGGCCGGGCTGCGCGAGGATGCGCTGCGACTGGTGGAAGAGGTCGATTTCGACGGTTGATCCCGGCCCCGGACCGGGCTTGATCGCGGGGGCGGCCTTCGGGCCGTCCCTTTGTCTTTCGGCCTGTCTTGTCGGCGGACGCAACCTTTTCGCGGCGGTTGCGTTGACATGCCGTCTACCACAAGAAGACAGGCCGCGCCTCATGTACCAAGCCTCGCCCTCCTTTGCGGAGCCCGACACCGTCAAGCCGGAGGGCAAAGCGCACCCTCTCGGGCAGATCGCCGTCATTGCCAACAAGGCGTCCGGCACCAACGCCAAGGACAGTGCAGCCATCGACCGGGCGCTCGACGTGTTCGGGCGGGACCAGGCGACGCTGTACTACTGGAACCCGAAACGCAGCATCGACGCGGTCCTCGACACCGCGCTGGCCGAGGGTGCCACAACGGTCGTCGCCGCGGGCGGCGACGGCACGGCAATGGCGGTGGCGGGCGCGGCTCTGGGGCGGGACTGTGCTTTCGGCGCTCTGCCGCTCGGGACGTTCAATTACTTCGCACGCGGGCTTGGCCTGCCGGAGACGCCGGACGACGCCGCAGAGGCGCTGCTCGACGCGGCTCCGCATGACATCCGCGTCGGCACGGTCAACGGGCGGGTGTTCCTGAACAACGCCTGCCTCGGCATCTACCCTGCCGTGCTGAAACAGCGCGAGACCGTGTACAAGCGCTGGGGGCGGCACCGGCTGATGGCGCATTGGTCGGTGATCCAGACCTTCCTGCGGTTCCAGCGGCCGATGCGGCTGACTCTCTACGCGGATGGCCAGACCGTGGAGCGCCGGACGCCGCTGCTGTTCGTGTCGCGCTCCGCCTTTCAGCTGGAGCGGTTCGGTCTGCAGGGCGGTGACGTGATTTCGGACGACGGCTTCGCGGTGCTGGTCGGGCGCGGCGAGACGCGGCTGGATCTGTTCCGGACGGCGTTTCGGCTGATCACGCATACCGCGGAGGCCGGGCGGGATTACGATTTCCTGCCGGTGCGGCAACTCGATGTGCACACGGAGCGGCAGATCGCGCTGGTCGCCTATGACGGCGAGAAGGCCCGGCAACCGGCGCCGTTCCGCTTCCGCATGTCCCGTGCGACCTTGACCGTGCTCCTGCCGAGGAGCGATGAGGCGGCAGCATGAGACGGATCCTGCACCTGTCGGACCTGCACTTCGGGACCGTGGACGCGGGTCTGTCCGTGCCGCTGCTGGAGACCGTCGCCCGGCTGCAGCCGGACCTGGTGGTGGTGTCGGGCGACCTGACGCAGCGGGCGCGGCGCGGGCAGTTCCGCGACGCGCGGGTTTTCCTCGCCCGGATAGACGCGCCGGTGTTGAGCGTGCCGGGCAACCATGACACGCCGCTCGACAACCTCTACCTGCGGTTCCTGCGGCCGTTCGGGCGGTACAAGCGCTATATCGACGGCGAGTTGGAGCCGGTGTTCGAGGACGACGCGATCATCGTGATCGGAGTGAACACGGTGAACCGCTTTGCCTGGCAGAGCGGCAGGATCGGGCGCGGGCGGCTGGCGCGGCTGGCCTGGCGGTTGCGCGGATCGGCGGAGAAGCTGCGGGTGGCGGTGCTGCACCACCCGCTGGAACATGCACCGGGCGTGGACAAGCGGCTGATGCGCGGGGCGGACCGGGCGCTGGCGGCGCTGTCGCGCTGCGGGGCGGATGTGGTGTTGTCCGGGCATCTGCATCATGCGGTGGCGGCGCCTTCCGTGGCGGTGCCGGATGTGCTCTTCGTGCAGGCCGGAACGGCGCTGTCGACGCGGCTGCGGGGCGACCAGCGCAACAGCTTCAACCTGCTGGATCTGGAGCCGGACGGGTTGCACGTCACCACCTGGACCACGCCCGAGGGCACTGAGCGGTTCCAGCCGGGGGAGACGACTCTCTGGCGGCAGGAACCGGAGGGCTGGCAGCAGGTCCGGCCCCGGCAGCATCGCTCCGCGCACGGGTGACGGGACGGCGGGCGGGGCGATCTTGCCGCCAGGCAAGGAGCGGCGTCCCGGCGGCATCCTGGCGAGGCCGCAACGTAAAAACGGCGCCCCGGAGGACGCCGCTCATGGAAACGACAGGCGTTTCGATTACTGCGCTTCGGTGATGAACTTCACCGCGTCGCCGAAGGTCTGAATGGTCTCGGCGGCGTCGTCCGGGATCTCGATGCCGAACTCTTCTTCGAAGGCCATGACCAGTTCGACGGTGTCGAGGCTGTCTGCGCCCAGGTCGTCGATGAAGGACGCCGACTCGGTGACCTTGTCTTCTTCCACGCTCAGGTGCTCGACCACAATCTTCTTAACGCGATCTGCGATGTCGCTCATGTTTCTTCCTCACTTGTTCGGGCGCATGCCCATTTTCCGCCTTCGCCCCGAAGGGTCGGCATTTCGATGCCCTTTCGGGCGGTTCTCGCCGGAAACCCCGGCCCTGACCAGTACGCGAAGACGCCCCTCGGCCAAAATCTGGGGGGCCTATAACACACCCGCCCGCAATGGCAAATGCTTTTCCCTGCGGGCCGAAGCCCCGTTTACAGCATGGCCATTCCGCCATTGACGTGCAAGGTGGTGCCCGTCACGTAAGCCGCTTCATTGCTCGACAGATACAGCACCGCAGCGGCGATTTCCGCCGGCGTGCCCATGCGCCCGCTGGGGATCTGGGTCAGGATCGCGGCCTTCTGGTCATCATTGAGCTTGTCGGTCATCGCCGTCTCGATGAAGCCCGGGGCCACCGCGTTCACCGTGATGCCGCGCGAGGCAACCTCGTAGGCGAGTGACTTGGACATGCCCACCATGCCCGCCTTGGCGGCGGCGTAGTTGCCCTGCCCCGGGTTGCCGGTGGCGCCCACCACGGAGGAGATGTTGACGATCCGCCCCCAGCGCGCCTTCATCATGCCGCGCAGCACGCCCTTGCACAGGCGGAAGGTGGAGGTGAGGTTCACCTCCAGCACGGAGGCCCACTCCTCCTCGCTCATGCGCATGAAGAGATTGTCGCGGGTGATCCCGGCGTTGTTCACGAGGATGTCGATGGCGCCCATCGCCTCGATCGCCTGCTTCGGCAGCGCGTTGACCGCCTCGGCATCGGACAGGTTGCAGGGCAGTACATGGACCCGGTCGCCCAGTTCGGCGGCCAGCGCCTCCAGCGGTTCGGTGCGGGTGCCCGAAAGGCCCACGGTGGCCCCGGCGGCGTGCAGCGCCTTGGCGATCTCCCCGCCGATGCCGCCCGATGCGCCAGTGACCAGCGCGCATTTTCCTGTCAGATCGAACATGTCATTTCCTCTTTGTGTCGCGCAAAGCCCTGACAGGGCTTTGCAAATGTCTTCAAAGACATGTGCGGCTCAGCCCTTGAGGGCTGTCGCCGCGGCCTGTGCCTCGGCCGCCGTGCCGACATTGCCGACCGTCGTTGCCTTGTGGATGCGGCGCACCATGCCCGAGAGCGCCTTGCCCGCGCCGATCTCAAGGAAGTCCGTAACGCCCTGCGCCACCATCCATTCCACGCTTTCGCGCCAACGCACGGAGCCGGTGACCTGCTCGATCAGCAGCTGGCGGATGGTGTCCGGATCGGTGACCGCCTCGGCGCGGACATTTACGACCAGCGGCACCTTCGGCGCATGGATCGTCGCCCGGGCCAGTTCCTCGGCCATCACATCGGCGGCGGGTTGCATCAGGGCACAGTGGAAGGGTGCGCTCACGGGCAGCAGCAGCGCCCGCTTGGCTCCGGCTTCCTTGGCGATGTCCACCGCGCGTTCCACCGCGGCCTTCGCGCCGGAAATGACCACCTGCGCCGGGTCGTTATCATTCGCCGCTTGGCAAACCTCGCCCTGCGCCGCCTGCTCCGCCACCGCGCGGACGGCGGCAAGGTCAAGGCCGAGCACCGCGGCCATCGCCCCCTCGCCCACCGGAACGGCCGCCTGCATCGCCGCGCCGCGCGCCCGCAGGAGTTTCGCGGCATCGCCGACCGAGAGCGCCCCGGCGGCGGTCAGGGCGGAGTATTCACCCAGCGAATGACCGGCGACGAAGGCGGCGTCGGTGATCGCCACACCTTCGGCCTCCAGCGCCCGCATGGCCGCAATCGAGGTCGCCATCAGGGCGGGCTGCGCATTGGCGGTCAGCGTCAACTGGTCGGCTTCGCCCTCCCAGATCAGGCTGGAGAGCTTTTCGCCCAGGGCCGCGTCGACCTCGTCGAAGACGGCTTTCGCCGCCGGATAGGCCTCGGCCAGGTCCCGGCCCATGCCGATGGTCTGTGCGCCCTGCCCCGGGAAAATGAATGCGCGGCTCATGTCGGCCCTCTCGTTTCCGTGTTCCTTGTCGCAAGGGCTTACAGGGCCGGGCCGGTCCGGGCAAGCCACCGGCACAGGATATGTGCGGGAATGAAGATTGCATGCTGCGCTGCGGCATATAGGTGATGACACAGTCAGAACGAGGGAGTGCTGTCATGGCCTTGCGAAATACATCCACCCGCTTCGGGAGCCTGTCGAAGGCCCTGCACTGGACGGTTGCCCTTGGCATCCTCCTGATGATCCCGCTGGGGATCATGGCGAGCGATGCGCCCTATGGGACGGCAGAGGAGCTGGCCTGGAAGGCGCAGCTGTTCTCCTGGCACAAGACCGTCGGCGTGGGGCTGTTCTTCCTCGCGCTGGTGCGGATCGGCTGGATGCTGAGCCAGCCGAAACCCGCTCCGCTGCATCCGGAACGGCGGCTGGAGACCTGGCTTGGCGAAACCGTGCACTGGGTGCTCTACGGGGCGCTTGTGCTAGTGCCGCTGACCGGGTGGATTCACCATGCGGCGACCACGGGCTTTGCGCCGATCTGGGGGCCGTTCGGGCAGGACCTGCCCTTCGTGCCGAAGGACGAGAACGTCGCGCATGTGTTCGGCGTCATGCACGTCCTGTCCAAGAACGTGCTGATCGGCAGCCTGCTGCTGCATGTGGCCGGGGCGCTCAAGCACCATGTCATCGACCGGGACGCGACTCTGAAGCGGATGTTGCCCGGATCGGCGGAGGCCGGGGTGCCGGGTGCCGGCGGGCACGTGCTGGCGGCGGTCGCGGCGGTGGCGGTCTGGGCCGGAGCGCTGGGGCTGGCGCTGGTTCCGGGCGGCGGCGAGGCCGAGCCGGGCGGCGCCGCCCCGGCGCTGGCGCAGGTCGAGAGTGATTGGGCGGTGCAGGACGGCACCCTGTCGATCGCGGTCCAGCAGATGGGCAGCACCGTCAGCGGCAGCTTTGCCGACTGGACCGCGGCGATCTCCTTCGCCGGTCCGGAGGCGGAGGCCCCGCAGGGATCGGTGCGGGTCGAGGTGGCGCTGGCGTCGCTGACGCTGGGCTCCGTGACGAAACAGGCGCTCGGCGGGGACTTCCTCGCGGCGGAGCGCATCCCGACAGCGGTCTACACCGGAGACATCTTTGCGACGGAGGACGGATACAGCCTGCGCGGGGCGCTGGACCTGAAAGGGGTGCAGGTGCCGCTGACCATGGCATTCACGCTGGATCTGGACGGCGACACGGCGCGGGCCAGCGGGACCGGCACGCTCGACCGCCGGGACTTCGGCATCGGCGAGAGCATGACGGATGGGGCGCAACTCGGCTTCGACGTGGTGGTCTCGTTCGAGTTGACGGCAGTGCGGGGCGACACGGAGGCCGGGTCCTGAAAGGTCCGGGCGGATCGTGCTGGAATTGCCCGGTTTCGTGCAGCATATGCCCTTCCGAGCCGGATAACCGACAGTATCTTCCGGTTTTCCCCCCGGGCGGTCGTCCGGACGGCGGCGCGGTCAGCCTGTCCCCCGGAGCGGGTGCGGGGCACAGCCCCGCCCTACCCCGGTCCCGCCAGACGAAAAAGCCGCGCCCCGGTGTCCCGTGGCGCGGCGCTGTGTTCAGGGTCTGGATTGGACGTTTACTTGATGCGCTGGCCGTTGGCGAGAACCTGGCCCTGCTCGTTGAAGACGATGGACGAGGTCGCGGTATCCGGCTCGGAGCCCGGAACGGTGAACATCGAGAGCATCATGCGCGCGCCCATGGCGTCCTCTTCCGACATCAGGCCCATCTGGATGATCTTGTCGATCAGCCCGTTGGCACCGGACACGGAAAGGTCGATCTTGCCCTCCGGCCGCGGGATGCCGTCGAAGCTGGCCATGTCGGTGTTGTCGAAGGTGAAATCGCCGGTGCCGGTGATCTTGCCGCCCGCCGCCTCGACGGTCAGGTTGTTCAGCGTCAAGGCGTTGAGCTCGCCCGGCATCATGCCGTCCTCCACCTTCGCCATGGATTCCTCGTCCAGCAGGCTGATGAAGGGGGTGATCTTCGCGGTCAGGTCGGCGGATACGGTGGCCGGATCACGCGGCAGCACCGCGCCCGGGTCGATCATGCCCCAGATCATGTCCGAGGTCTCGAAACCCGCCAAGGTGATGCCGATGGCAGCGTCCTGCGGCTCCTGCGAGGCCTGCAGCGGCACGGTGACGTTGAACGAGGTCTCGGCCATCTTGCCGTTGATCGGCAGCGGGATTTCCGCGCCCATCAGCGCCACGACCATGTCAGTGTTGCCGACCTTGTAGGTCATCGCGTCCTCGGACATCGCCACCGTCAGGTTGCCCGACGAGGTGGTCATGGTGCCCTCGGTCTTCTGCCCCCGGTCGTTGAAGTCGAAGGCGATGTCCGCGCCGGAGTGGGTCAGCTGACCTGCCACGGCGAAGCCGGCGGCCAGCATGGCGGGCATGTCGGAGTAATCCACTTCCATCGGCAGCATGCTTTCGCTGCTGCTGTCCATCCCTGCGAGTTTCAGCGAGAAATGCCCGCCGTTGTCGGTGCCCGGCTCGGCGGCCATGCCGGTCAGGCTCAGCCCGGAGGCGCTCATGGTCTGGGTGACCATGCGCATGCCGTCCAGCATCGCCAGGGTGCTCTTGCCGGAAAGGCCGTTCATCATCATCTCGACCGTGGCCATGTCGCGGGTGATCTCGTTGCCCTCGACGATGAGTTTCGACAGGGTCAGACCGAGGCTGTCCGCCTTGAAATCATAGGTCAGTTCCTCGGGGCTGCCGGAGGCGGTCATGTCGAGTCCGTTGGTGACATAGTCGAGGGTCACCTCCACCGGGCTGCCATCGACGTCGACGCTCACCATCACCGGCATTGGCGAGGGCCAGGTCACCGCCACGGTGCCGTCACCCTTGTCCGACAGGGTGAGTGCGCCCATGATCACGGAGACATCGCCCCCGGCGTCCGGGATCTCCATGGACATGGTCACGTCGCTGACGGTCAGGGTGTCGCCGGACATCGTTTCCGTTCCGCTCACCGTGTAGCCCGACATGGTCAGGTAGCTTTCCAGGTTGTCCCAGACCTGCTCGGGGGTGACGTCGGCCAATGCCGGGTATGCCATGGCGCAGAGGGCCAGGACGGATGCGCTGCCAAGATGTTTCATGAATTTCCTCGTTGAAGTACGGGTTATATCCTGCCCAAGTGTCGGTGCTTGCCGGGCATGGGTCAAGGGACTGGATTCCATACTATCTTCGCTTTACGTGTTGCGTAAGGCACGATCCGTTCAGAAAGGGCCAAACCATGGACTTGACAGGAAAAACCGTCCTGATCACCGGGGCGAGCCGGGGCATCGGGGCACAAGCCGCGCGCGCCTTCGCCGCCGCCGGGGCGAAAGTGGCGCTGGTGGCGCGCAGCGCGGAGGCGATTGCCGGGCTGGCAGGCGAGATCGGACCGAGCGCGGTGGCGATCCCCTGCGACATCGCCCGGTATTGGGAAGTCGAGCAGGCGGTGAACGCCTGCCTGTCGGCGCACGGGAGCCTCGACATCGTGGTGAACAACGCCGGGATGATCGAGCCGATCGCACGCATGGACGAGGCCGACCCGGCGGCCTGGGGCGAGGTGATCGACGTGAACCTCAAGGGCGTCTTTCACGGCATGCACGCGGCGCTGCAGGTGATGCTGCCGAAGGGCGGCGGCACGATCCTCACCATCGGCTCCGGCGCGGCGCATGGGCCGGTCGAAGGCTGGTCGCACTACTGCGCCTCCAAGGCGGGGGCGCTGATGCTGACGAAGATGCTGGACAAGGAGTACCGGGAGGCAGGCATCCGGGCGATTTCGCTCTCGCCGGGCACGGTGGCGACCCAGATGCAGAAGGAGATCAAGGCCTCGGGCATCAACCCGGTGTCACAGCTGGACTGGTCCGACCACATCCCGCCGGAGTGGGTGGCGCAGGCGCTGGTCTGGATGTGCGGGGCGGAGGCGGACGGCTTCCTGGGCGGCGAGGTGTCGCTGCGCGACGAGGCCATCAGGGCCAGGGTGGGCCTCGCGTGATCCGGCTGCAGAAGGAAGAGAGCGGCCTTTGGGTGGCGGTGATCGACCGGCCCGAGAAGGCCAATTCGCTGACGGCGGAGATGCTGGAGCGGCTCTGCATCATTGCCGAAGAGGCGCGGGAGGCGCGTGGCCTGGTGCTGACCGGCACGGGCAAGGTGTTCTCCGCCGGGGCGGACCTCGACGCGGCGAAGGCGGGGCTGGCGGTCTCGCCGCTGTGGGAGCGGCTGTCGGGCGCACTGGCCCGGCTGCCGGGGATCACGATCTGCGCCCTGAACGGGACCGTGGCCGGTGGCGCGATGGGCATGGTCCTCGCCTGCGATTTGCGGGTGTCGGTGCCGGGTGCGAAGGTGTTCTACCCGGTTATGAAGCTCGGCTTCCTGCCGCAGCCCTCGGACCCGACGCGGCTGGCGGCGCTGGTGGGCGCGGCGCGGGCGAAGCGGGTGCTGATGTGCGGGGAGAAGATCACCGTGGAAGAGGCGTTCGGCTGGGGGCTGATCGACCGGATCGCGGAGGGCGACGTGCTGGACGCGGCGCGGCAGATGGCGCAGGACAGCCTCGGTGCCAGCGCGGAGCACGCGGCGGCGATCAAGCGGATGATCGGCTGAGGCGGGTGCTGCAAAGTCCTTCGACGGGCTTTGCAGAACTCTTCGAAGAGTTTTGCACGAGGCCCCTGTCGGGGCCTCGCAGGTCGGTGGGGCCCCAGCCGGGGCCTCGCAGGTCGGTGGGGCCCCCTGCCGGGGACCCGCCTTTTGGAGTGGATCACTCCGCCGGGGTGGCTTCGACGGAAATATAGACCTCAACTTCGTCGCTCACGTAGGGCGCGAACATGCCGAGGTCGAACTCGGAACGGGTCAGCGTGGTGGTTGCCTCGAACCCGGCCCAGGGCTTGCCCTCCATCGGGTGGTCCATCTCCTGCGTCAGTGTCGCGTCCAGCACGACAGGCTTGGTCACGCCGTTCAGGGTCAGATCGCCGGTGATTTTCGCGGTGGTCTCGCCGGTCACTTCGATGCCGGTGGAGGAGAAGGTCACCAGTTCGCTGTCATCCTCGGCGCCGAAGAAGTCGCCGGACATGAAGTGTTCGAAGCGGGCTTCCCAGCCGGTCAGCATGGTGCGCACCGGGAAGGAGACGGTGACGGAGGAGGCCGCCGGGTCTTCCTTGTTCCAGGAAATCTGGCCCTCGAAGCCGGAGAACATGCCGTAGGTGGTCGAATAGCCGAGGTGGTTGTAGTGGAAGACAACCTGGCTGTGGCTCGGGTCGAGCACGTAGACGGTGGCTTCGGAGGCAAAGGCGGGGGTGGCAGCGGCAAGCGCGGCGGCAAGGAAAAGCGGTTTCATGTCAGGGCCCTCGATTGGCGTGGAAAACATGAGAGCGATATTGATGCTGCGGGTGCAGCATGCAATTCCGCGACCCTCCACAGGGTCTGTGTATTTGCGAACGGATCGCGCGGGCGATGGTGCGCAAACGGCGGCGCGTGGTCAGCAGCGGCGGGCGCGGACCAGCAGGGAACAGCCTGCAACGAACAGAAGGACCGAGACCCAGAGCTTGAGCAGCGAGACCGAGGGCAGGCCGTGGCTGGCCAGGGTCAGCCACAGGACAAACGCGGAGAGACAGAGCGCAAGACCGAGGCAGCCCAGCAGGAGCGAGAGGAAAAACCCCGAAAGGGAGACTTCGACCGGGGTGCGGCGGCGGACGTCGGCGGCGAGCGTGCTCATGGCGGAGGCTCCTTCGAGGGAAACAATGTGAAGCAGGATCAGGCTCTGTTCCAAAACGGGCATCAATGCGGCGCAGGCGGGGTCATGTTGTGCCGGATCGGCCGCCCCATTCGGTCCCCCACCCCGGCCCTCCCCGTCCCGGGGAGGGAGACCGCGCGCGACCTGCGGCCTTGTGCACCATGTCCCCTGCCCCGCAAGGCTTGCGCCGCCTTGCGATCCGTGCAATACGGCGCAACCTTTCGCGACTTTGCTTGAACCGCGCAGTCTCTCGTGGACCGGGGCGAAAGGGACACCCGGCCCTATGAAATGCGCCTTGATAAAAGAACGGAGATCGCATGCCGCTGTATGAGCATGTCATGATCGCGCGTCAGGATCTGTCCAACGCGCAGGCCGAAGGCCTTGTCGAACACTTCAGCGCAGTCCTCACCGACAACGGCGGCAAGGTCGTCGAGTCCGAGTACTGGGGCGTGAAGACCATGGCCTACAAGATCAACAAGAACCGCAAGGGCCACTATGCCTTCCTGAAGACCGACGCGCCCTCCGCCGCGGTTCAGGAAATGGAGCGCCTGATGGGTCTGCACGACGACGTGATGCGCGTCCTGACCATCAAGGTCGACGCCCACGAGGACGGCCCCTCCGTCCAGATGCAGAAGCGCGACGAGCGCGAACCGCGCCGCGAACGCCGCAACTGATCCCCGGGACACAGGAGTTAAACCATGGCCGCAAAACCGTTTTTCCGCCGCCGCAAGGTCTGCCCCTTCTCGGGCGACAACGCACCCAAGATCGACTACAAGGACACGAAGCTCCTGCAGCGCTACATTTCCGAGCGCGGCAAGATCGTCCCCTCCCGCATCACCGCCGTCTCGGCGAAGAAGCAGCGTGAACTCGCCCGCGCCATCAAGCGCGCCCGCTTCCTCGCCCTGCTGCCCTATGCCGTGAACTAAGGAGCGAAAACCATGCAAGTGATCCTTCTGGAACGCGTGGCCAAGCTGGGCCAGATGGGCGACGTCGTCGACGTCAAGCCCGGCTTCGCGCGCAACTACCTGCTGCTGCAGGGCAAGGCGCTGACCGCCTCGAAAGAGAACATCGCCTCCTTCGAAGAGCGCAAGGCGCAGCTCGAGGCCCGCAACCTGGAGACCCGCAAGGAGGCAGAGGCCCTGGCCGACCGTCTCGGCGGCCAGCAGTTCGTCGTGATTCGCCAGGCCTCTGACGGTGGCAACCTCTACGGCTCCGTCACCACCCGTGACGCCGCCGAAGTGGCAACCGCCGAGGGCTTCTCGCTCGACCGCAAGCAGGTCATCATCCGCCAGCCGATCAAGGTCCTTGGTCTGCACGAGGTCGAGGTGCACCTGCACCCCGAGGTGATGGTCACCATCTCCCTCAACGTCGCGCGCTCGCCCGAAGAGGCCGAGCTGCAGGCCTCCGGCAAGTCCATCCAGGAACTGGCCGCCGAGGAAGAGGCACAGGCCGAATTCGAGATCTCCGAACTGTTCGACGACATCGGTGCTGCCGCCGACGACGAGGATTCGGGCATCGTCGAGACGCCGGAAGGCCGTTCGGACGCCTGATCGCCCCCGGGTTCCCAATCCGGCCGGGATATCAACCGCCGCGCAGACCACTGCGCGGCGGTTTTTCTTTTGTTCCCTCTGCGCGACTCGGGCGCTGCGCACGCAATCCGCGACAATTAGGCATTTGGTTAGAATTTGAGATTATCAAATGCATCCATACTTCACCTTTCAGCCGGAGCTTGGGATGCGACTATTTGGGACGAAGACGAACACACAACTGAAGCTGGCCAGTGGCGAGCCGGTCACTCAGGGGTCTGTCGCCTTGATCGACATGGTCTTGCAGACCCAGGCCGTGATCTGGTTTCAGACGGACGGGACGATCATCGACGCGAACAAGAACTTCCTTGGTGCCGTTGGCTATGCGCGCGAAGAAATCGTCGGCAACAACCATTCGATGTTCGTCACCTCCGACTACCGCAAAAGCAAGGAGTACGCCGCCTTCTGGGAGTCGCTGCGCGCAGGTGAGGTGTTCACGGATCGCTTCGCGAGGGTCAGGAAGGACGGCAGCCTGCTCTGGTTGCTGGCAACCTACGCGCCGGTCCGGGATGCCCAGGGGCAGATCAACGGCGTGGTGAAGATCGCAACGGATGTCACCCCCCGGCAAAAGGCCATCGAAACCATCGCCGCCGGACTGGAGCACCTGCGGAACGGCAATCTCGGTCATCGCGTGGCGTCGTCGCGCGAGCCGGACCTGAACGCGATCTGCGAGGCGTTCAACGCCGCGGCCAGCCAGCTCGAGGAGCTTGTCGATGGCGTCAAATCCGCATCCGCCCGGATCAGCGAAAGCGGCAGCAAGATCGGCACCGCATCCGAAGCGCTCTCCACCCGGACGGAGACGCAGGCCGCTACGCTGGAGGAGACCGCCGCCGCGGTGGAGGAACTGACCTCCAACGCGGCCACCGCGGCGGAGAATGCCCGGAACGTCACCGATATCGCCGTGGAGACGCAGGAGGCTGCGAAGAAAGGCGGCCAGGTGGTGGACGACGTGATTGCGGCGATGACCCGGATTTCCAAATCCTCCGGTGAAATCAGCCAGATCATCACCGTGATCGAGGATCTCGCCTTCCAGACCAACCTGCTGTCGCTCAACGCCGGGGTCGAGGCGGCCCGCGCCGGGAACGCGGGGCGCGGTTTTGCCGTGGTCGCCTCCGAAGTCCGGGCCCTGGCACAGCGCTCGGCGGACAGCGCCCGGGACATCAAGTCGCTCATCACCGAAAGCTCGGAGCACGTGGCCGGTGGTGTGGACCTGGTGCAGCGGGCCAACACCGAACTCAGCACGATCTTCGACCGGGTCGGCACGAT
Organism: Tropicibacter sp. S64; assembly: GCF_049803835.1. Classification (NCBI taxonomy): domain Bacteria; kingdom Pseudomonadati; phylum Pseudomonadota; class Alphaproteobacteria; order Rhodobacterales; family Roseobacteraceae; genus Tropicibacter; species Tropicibacter sp. S64. The sequence goes on from NZ_JBNAGK010000012.1 coordinate 64,053, forward strand.
CACCAACAATATCAAGGAGATCGCGGGCGGGCTGAAGGAACAGTCGGCGACGCTGACAGAGATCAACACCGCCGTGGCGGAACTTGACGTGGTGACCCAGCGCAACGCCGCGATGGTGCTGGAGAACATGACGATCAGCAAGACGCTCTCCTCGGATACCGAGGCGCTGTTCGACCAGGTGGCGGTCTTCCAGACGTCGCAGGGCAAGATGCACGCCGGTGGCTGGACCCACGCCCGGCCCGAGCACAGCCAGGCCGGAATGCTGGCGGAGACCTTCTGACCCCCGGCTCCCGGCCCCCCATGTCCCGGAAAGAGGAAAGCCGCCCCTAGGGGCGGCTTTCTCAATTCTCCGGAACCCGAAAGCGCGGTCAGGTCACTCTTCGTCGAGCGCCTCGACGGCCTTCTGCAGCTCTTCCTTGGAGACCTCTTTCTCGGTCACCTGGGCGCCCTCCGCGATGTGGTCGATGACCTTGTCCTCGAAGATCGGCGCGCGCAACTGCTGCTGCATTTGCTGGTTCTGGCGCACGAAATCGAAGAACGCGCGTTCCTGGCCCGGGTACTGACGCGCCTGCGCCATCACCGCCTGGGTCATCTCGGCGTCGGTCACCTCGACCTCGGCTTTCTGGCCGATCTCGGCGAGCAGCAGGCCAAGGCGCACGCGGCGAACCGCCAGCTTGGTGTGCTCCTCGGTCGGCTCGATCTCGCCGTGGTCATGGCCGTGATCGTCCGGGTGCTCCTCGTGGTAAAGCTGGTGGGCGATCTGCTTCGCCTCCGCCTCGACGAGGCTCGGCGGCAGGTCGAAGGACACCAGACCGTCCAGCTCATCGAGCAGCGCGCGCTTCATCACGGCGCGGGCCGCGCCGGTGTACTCGTGCTCGAGCCGCTCGCGGATCTGGGCTTTCAGCGCCTCGAGGTCCTCGGCACCGAACTTCTGCGCCAGCGCATCGTCGATCTGCGCCTCGGCGGGGGCCTTCACAGCCTTGACCTTGCACTCGAAGACGGCGTCCTTGCCGGCGAGGTTTTCCGCGCCGTACTCCTCCGGGAACTTCACCTCGACGTTCTTCTCGTCGCCAGCCTTGAGCCCGACGAGCTGCTCCTCGAAGCCCGGAATGAACGAGCCGGAGCCGAGCACCAGCGGATAATCCTCCGCCGCGCCGCCGTCGAAGGCTTCGCCATCGACCTTGCCGAGGAAGTCGATGGTGACCTGGTCACCGTCCTGCGCGGCTTCGCCCTCGGCGCGATCCTCGAAGGACTGCGCGGTCTTGGCGAGGTCGGCGAGGGCTTCGTCGACGGAGGCGTCGTCAGCCTTGGCGACCAGCTTCTCGATCTTGATGCCGGAGAAATCGATCTCCGGCACCTGCGGCAGCGCCTCGTAGGACATCTCGACCTGAACGTCGTCGCCTTCTTTCCAGTCCTCGTTGGTCATCTTGACCTGCGGCTGCAGCGCCGGGCGGTCGCCGGAGTCCTCGAAGTGCTTGTTCATGGCGCCGTCGATGGCTTCCTGCATCGACTCGCCCAGAAGGCGCTGGCCGAACTGCTTCTTCAGCAGCGGCATCGGCACCTTGCCCTTGCGGAAGCCCTTCATCTCGATCTCGGGCTGGGCCTCGGCGAGCTTCTCGTTGACCTTGGCGTCCAGCTCGGCGGCCGTCACGGTGATCGCGTAGCCGCGCTTCAGACCGTCGTTCAGAGTCTCGGTGACCTGCATGTTTTCCTCTTTGTCCTTATCGGCACGGGCCGCCAGGCGTGGTGGCCCCGGTTCAAAATCTGCGTTCTTCTAAGCACCGAAGGGGGTCGGCGCAAGGTGATTCATGGGGTTTGGCGCCGCTCGGCGCGTGACGGGTCCGGCACGGTCAACCGCGCAGGGCGTCCATCCAGCCCAGCGTCTCGCCCGTGGGCCGTCCGGGCTTGTATTCCGCGCCAAGCGGGCGGGTCCAGCCAGCGGCTGCGATCTGCGCGAAGATGTGCGCGAAGTTCAGCTCGCCCTGGTCCGGTATGCCACGATCCGGGACGGAGGCGAACTGGACGTGGCCGACGAGAGGCTGAAGGGCTCTGAACCGCGTGGTGACGTCGCCCTCGGTGCGGCCGATGTGATAGCAGTCGAACATCAGTTTGACGTTGGGTTTGCCGGTTTCCGCGATGATCTCGCGCGCCTGATCGGTCGTCGTCAGGAAATAGTTCGGCGCGTCGTGGCGGTTCAGCGGCTCGATGAGGATCGTCAGGTCCGGTGCACGGTCCGCCGCGTAGCACAGGTTTTCAACGAAGGTGGCATGCGCCTGCGGCCCGGTGGCAAAACCTGCCATGACATGCACCGCCCCTGCGCCGATTTCCTTCGCATAATCCAGCGCCTGGTCGATGGCGGCGCGGGCCTCCGTCTCGCGGCCCGGCAGCGCGGCGAGACCGTTTTCCCCGGGATTGCCCCGGATGGTGTTGATGCCGAGCATGGCGAGGCCGGTCTCTTCCAGCGCCTGTCTCGTTTCGGCGGCAGGGGTGTCGTAGGGCCAGTGGCATTCGACCGCGTCGAACCCGGCGGATTTGGCGGCGCGGATGGCATCGGGGAGCGGCAGGTCCTGCCAGAGGAAGCCGAGGTTGGCGGAAAACTGTCTCATGCGTCCCACTCCACGTTGAATTTGGTTACCAGTGCCTGCACTTGGCCCGCGTCAAGGCCACGGGCATTCATGCCACGGGTCATCAGGGCGAGTTTCGCTGTCGCTTCAAGCTCTTCGATGGCGTTGCAGGCCGCTTCGACGTCCTTGCCCGCCACGACAGGCCCGTGATTGGCCAGCATGACGGCGGAGCGCTTGCCCGCGAGGCCCCGGACAGCCTCTCCCATCGCCGGATCGCCGGGGAGGAAGAAGGGCAGCAGCTTGACGCGGCCCAGTTGCATGATGCCGTAGGGGGTGAGCGGCGGCAGGAAGTTGTCTTCGTCCACGTCGAGCATGGAGAGCGCGACGGAATGGCAGGAATGCAGATGCACCACCGCCCCGGCCGTGCTCCGCGTGTCGTAGAAGGCGGCGTGCAGCGGCATCTCCTTGGTCGGCTTGTCGCCGCCGATATGGGCACCTGCTGCATCAAATCGGGCCAATCGTGCCGGATCGAGCCGTCCGAAGCTGGTGCCGGTGGGCGAAACGAGCAGGCCGCCGTCCTCGGTCCGGGCCGAGATGTTGCCGGTGCTGCCGTGGGTCAGGCCGCGATCGAAGAGGGACTTGGCCAGCGTGCAAAGTTGCTCGCGCAGTTTGCTCTCGCTCATGACCGCCCCGCCAGCAACGCGTCCGCCTTGGCGAAGAAGTCCTCCGCGCCGAAGTTTCCGGACTTGAGGGCGACGACGAGGTTCTCTCCCGCGCGGAGTGCCGGAACACCCGGGTCGATCTCGGGCCCGATCTCCAGCGTGTCGAGCGCCAGACCTTCGACGATGGCCCCCGAGGTCTCGCCGCCTGCGGTGATCACGCGGGTGAAGCCTCTGGCGACGCATAGCCGGGCGACCTCGGCGAAGAGACCTTCGAGCGCTTCCGAGGCCCTCTCCCGCCCGTATTCCGCCTGCACCGCCTTCACCGTCTCGGGATCGGCGGAGGAGTAGATCAGCGGCAGGCCGTCCTGCGCCTCGGCCCAGTCCGCCAGATCGGAGGCCGTCACCCGGCCTTCGAGCACATCCGCCGCCAGCACCTCGCGGGCGGGGCTGTGTTCTTTATGCTTCTCGACCTGCGCGCGCGTGGCGATGGAACAGGAGCCGGAGAGCGCAACCGCCCTGCCCGCCTGCCCCTGCCACGGCGCTGCGCCCGCGGTGCAGCCGAAGTTCGCAGGCAAGCCGAGCGCCACGCCGGAGCCGCCAGTGATCAGCGGCAAGCCCTTGGCGGCCTTGCCGATTTCCAGGAGGTCCTCGTCGCGGATGGCATCCACGACGATCAGGCGATGGCCTTTCTGATCCTCGGCAAACAGCGCCTCGGCAATGGCCTCATGCCCCTGAAACACGGTCTGCGCCGCCACATGGCCGACGGTTCCGGTGGTCTGCGGCGCCAGCCAGCGGCGCAGGTCCGCGTCCGTCATCGGCGTCAGCGGATGGTTCTGCATGCCGCTTTCATTGAGCAGCGTGTCCTTGACGAAGAGATGCCCCTGGTAGACCGAGCGCCCGGTGCCGGGAAAGGCGGGGCAGACGATGACCATGGTGGCGTTCAAAGCATCGGCCAGCGCGTCCGCCACCGGGCCGATGTTGCCTTCGGCAGTGGAATCGAAGGTCGAGCAGTATTTGAAGAAGATCTGCTCGCAGCCTTGGGACAGCAGCCAGTCAAGCGCCTCGAGAGACAGGCGCACCGCCTCCGCCGGGTCGATGGAGCGGGATTTGAGCGCCACGACGCCAGCCTGCACGTCCACCCCCGCGTCTCCACTCGGGACACCGGTATATTGCACGACTTTCATGCCGCCCTTGGCCAGCGTGTTGGCAAGGTCGGAGGAGCCAGTGAAATCGTCGCCGATGCAGCCCAGTTTCATGCGTCTTCTCCCGGCAGGGTAAGGCCCGCATTGCGGGCATAGACCTTCGCCACGGCGGCGTCATCCTCGCCGCCCAGCCCCATGCCCTGCGCGGCAAGATACTGCTGCATGGCGGCGGCGGTGATCGGGGCGGAGAACTTCGCCGATTTGGCGATGTCGAGAACGATGCCGAGGTCCTTCGGCCAGATGTTCACCGAACTGTGCGGCGTGTAATCGCCGTTTACGATATGCGGCGCGCGGTTTTCCAGCATCCAGCTGGTCCCAGCGCATTTGCTGATGACCTCGACGAACTTGTCCGGGCTCACGCCCTGCGTCATGCCGAAGGTCAGCGCCTCGGCCATGGCGGCGATATGCACGCCCGCGAGAAGCTGGTTCACCGCCTTCATGGCGCTGCCCGATCCGGCTTCGTCCCCCAGTTCGAAGACCGTCGCCGCGCAGGCGTCCAGCACCGGCCGCGCCGCCGCAAAGGCCTCTGCCGTGCCCGAGGCCATGATCGACAGCTGCCCCTGCGCCGCCTTCACCGAGCCGCCAGAAATCGGTGCGTCGAGATAAAACACGCCGCTCTGAGCGCAACGCGCCGCCATGGCGCGGGCAAAATCTGGCGGCACCGTGGCGCAGGCGAGAACCACCGCGCCGGGTTTCAGGAGTGGCACGACGCCACCTTCGCCGAAGAGCACCGCTTCCGTCTGCGCCGCGTTGAGGACCACGACGGTGACCGCGTCCAGCGATCCCGCCACGTCCACCAAGGGTCCGGACGCCCCGCCCTCGCCCGCGAACCGCTCCATGACCTTCGGGTTGATGTCGAAGCCGTGGCAGGTCAGCCCGGCGCGCAGCTGCGACTGCGCCATGCCGTAGCCCATGGAGCCAAGGCCGATGACGGCTGTTGTCGTTTTGCTCATGCGAATTCTCCTCCGGCAGCGGGCAGCCTGCAGGCCGCCGCGTTATCGCTATCGCATAAGGGTTCCAGCCCGGGTGTCAATCAAATGGTATACCAGACGCCGGCCTGCACACATCATTCAACATTTTAGTTGACTGATGAAGGGCAAGATGGTTCAATCAACTTCATGGTTGAATCACAAAAATCCCTCGACACCGTCTTCCACGCCCTGGGAGACGCCACCCGCCGCCAGATGCTGGCGGCCCTGGCTGGCGGCGAACGCACGGTCTCGGAGCTCGCAGAGCCCTTCGACATCTCGCTCGCCGCCGCCTCGAAGCACGTGAAGGCGCTGGAAAAGGCCGGCCTGCTGACGCGTGAGATCCGCTGGCGGACGCACGTCTGCCAGCTGGCGCCGGGCCCCCTCGCCGAGGCGCACGCCTGGCTGGACAGCTACGCCCGGTTCTGGACCGACCGCCTCGATGCTCTCGACGCGCTGCTGCGGGACGACGACGCGCATTCCCCTTCGAAACAGGAGTAAACCCATTGAATACGCTAGTAGAAATAGACCCATACGCACAGCTGACAGGCCCGACGACGCTGGTCATCAACCGCCTTCTGCCCGGCCCGCGCGACCGGGTCTGGCGTTACATCACGCAAAGCGACCTGCGCGCCAAATGGCTGGCCTCCGGGGAGATGCCGCTGGAACCCGGAGCGGAGTTCTCACTGACCTGGAACAATGGCGAGATCGGCGACCCGCCCGCCCCACGCGACACGCCGGTGGCGCCGCACACGATGGCCTGCCGGATGATCGAGGCCGACCCGCCGACCCGCCTGCACTACGAGTGGATCGACGTGGGCGATGTCACATTCGAGCTGTCGGACCACGCGGACGGCGTCCTGCTGACCCTCACCCACGCAAGGCTGACCACCGGCGCGAACCGGCTCAACGTGCTGGCCGGCTGGCATGCGCATTTCGAGGCGTTGGAGGCCGTCTGCGCCGGACGCCCCCGCGCGGACCTGATGACCCGCCATGCGGCCTTGAAACAAGAGTACGACGCACGCACCCGTCAAGGCTGACCCGAGCCCCAACCCGCACCAGCACCGCCCGGCATAGGCAAGACCGCGCTTCCCGCCTGCCAGACCGGCTCCGACGTGCCGCGCACCGAGCCGCATGGCGATGGATGGAACAAATGCAACGTGGTGCGGGTGAGAGGAGGCCCCTCGAACCAAACCGGCCTCAACTAGCCGAAGGCGGCAGGCCCAGAAAGAATGGTGCGGGTGGAGGGACTTGAACCCCCACGCCTTGCGGCGCCAGAACCTAAATCTGGTGCGTCTACCAATTTCGCCACACCCGCATCCGGCCCGGCGCGGGGCCGGGCGTGGCGCTCAATAGCAAAGGCCGCTGGCAAGGGCGAGTGGAAAATTCATTTCAAATTACGTGCAAAGACACGCAGCAGGATCCGGTGGATTTACCGGATCTTGCGAAGGCACGGGCAGGATCGGGCGCAACGACAAACCGGACTCCCACCATGACGGTAAACCGAACCAGACCGTGTTCACCACCAGCCTCTGCGCCGCAGCGCTCCGGACCCGGGGCGCCGTGGCCGGGTGATGCGGGAAAGACTCAGGCATCGGCCAATCCGGAACTGACACGAGAAACCGCTGACGTGGCCGGCGTATCGTGCTCTATTCATGGGAAAAAACCAGAAGCAGGCAGTGCGGCAGGACAACGATCCATGACTATCGACATCTCAGAGCAGCAGTTGCGGGCCAGCCCCGGCGACATCGGGACGACCGGGCGCGACATCCGGATCACGCCGGGGCGCAATGCGCTGGTGGCGGGGACCGTCATTCTGACCCTCGACGGGGCGCTGCCGGTGGAATTCATCGCGCCGGGCGATCGGGTGATCACGCGAGACAGCGGCGTCGCGGTGGTCCAGGCGTTGCTGCGGGGGCGTGACGTGCGGCGGTGCGTATCGGTCCGGGCGGGCTCGCTCGGCAATGCGCGACCGGATCGGGACGTGATCCTGACCGCAACGCAGGAGGTGCTTATCCGTGACTGGCGGGCGGCCGCCTTGTTCGGCAAGACACCCGCGCTGGTGGCGGCGGAGCGCCTTGTGGACGGTGCGTTCGTGCGCGACATCGGAGCGTGCGACATGGAGACCATCGCCGTGATCTTCGATGCCCCGCACATCGTCTATGCGGATGGCCTCGAGGTGGCGTCCGCAGTCTGGCACACGGACACCTGATCCCGCAAATATGGCATTATTGGAGAGGCGGTCCGATGCGGGCTGCCTTTTGCATTCCGGGGGTGCGGGGCTAAGCCCCGCCCTACGGCCCACCCGCGCAGGCTGGCGAGGTCACTGTCCCAACGACCGGAACACCTTCGGCAGTTCCTCGGGCAGGTCCTCGGCAATCAGGCCGGGGCCGAAGCTGCGGGCGCATTCCACATGCAGCCAAGCGGCGGTCTCGGCGGCCTGCATCGGATCGAACCCCCGGGCGAGCAGGCCGGTGATGAAGCCGGCGAGCACGTCGCCGGATCCGGCGGTGGCGAGCCAGGGGGCGGCGCGATCATAGACGGCAGCATTGACGGAACAGCGGCCATCGGGGGCGGCGATGACGGTGTCGGGGCCTTTGAAGAGGACGATACAGCCCGCGCGGGCCGCCGCCTCGCGGCAGGCGTCGACCTTGGAATAGGCGGGACCCTTCGTTGGTGTTTCGGTCAGTTTGTGCATGATATCGGGAAAGAGCCGCGCGAATTCGCCCATATGCGGGGTGATCACGCACGATCCGTGGAGTTTTGCGAACAGCACGCCCGGGTCGTCTTCGAATGCGCTCAGAGCATCGGCGTCCAGCACCGTAGGGCGGGGCTTTGCCCCGCACCCGCCCAAGGCAACCGGGACAAGCGCCTTCGCCCGCTCAAGCCCCATCCCCGGCCCGAGACAGAGCGCGTTCAGCCGGTCGTCGCTCAGTACCTCCGCGAGACCTTCCGCATCCTCCACCCGCCGCAGCATCAGCGCGGTGATCTGGGAGGCCACCTCCATCTGCGCCGCCCCCGGTACGCCTAGCGTCACAAGACCCGCGCCGATACGCAATGCGCCGCGCGCGGCAAGGCGGGCGGCACCGGTACAGCCGAAACCGCCGGCGAGGATTAGGGCGTGGCCGTGGGTGTATTTGTGCTCACTCGCCAACTTATCAATGCAGGCAGGTGCCCAGTCAATCGAAGTCACAATGCCTGACGAACGAGGAGCGGCGTCCTCCTCAATCCCTATGCTCTTGACCACGACTTTGCCGCTACTTTTTGGCCCCCAATCAAGAATTTGGCCCAGCTTCGCCGCGTGAAATGTCACAGTTAATTCTGCCGCTGCACAGTCCGGGAAATGCTCACAGCCGTTCGGTAAGACTCTTCCGCTGTCGGAACAAAGACCGGACGGCAGATCAATTGCGACGACTCGCGGAACGCCAAGAGCCCTGCGCTCACTCGGAGGCAGATCTAAGTCGTCCCAAAGCATGTCAAACAATTCAGGCACCTGTCCCCCAATAGGACGTGCCAAACCGGTTCCGAACAGGGCGTCCACCAAGAGGTCTGGTCCCGTGAAAGGCCCGTCCCACCAATCGTCAAATGATACGACATCTCCATCAAACCGCTCATAATTCAGCTTCGCATCCGGCGGCAACCTAGAGGGATCGCCGTAGAGAAACACCTCCACGTCCCAGCCCCGCTCCTTCAGCAAACGTGCCACCACAAACCCGTCGCCGCCGTTGTTGCCCGGACCGCAGAGCACCACGGCGCGGTGGCTTCCCTCTGCAAGCTCCGGCCATTCCTCGAAAACCGCCTCCACGACGCCCTGCCCGGCGCGTTCCATCAGCTCGAGGCCCGTCACGGCCCCCGAGGCAATTGCCGCCTGTTCGATGGCCCGCATCTGCGCCGCGGTGAGGAGTTCAGCCATTCTTAACCACCCTGCGATTCACTTTTGCCCAATTTTCAGGCAACACGCACATTTTCTGCACATGCCGATTTTTTCAGCACTTCCCTTGCGCTCAGATTGGCCCTATCGGATTGTGGGCGCCAGACAGAAATGATCTGCACGGGTCCAATCGCATTACGAGGAGACGGGAAGGCCATGAAGAAGATCGAGGCGATCATCAAGCCGTTCAAGCTCGACGAGGTCAAGGAAGCGCTGCAGGAGGCGGGCATCCAGGGTCTGAGTGTCGTCGAGGTCAAGGGCTTCGGCCGCCAGAAGGGCCACACCGAACTGTATCGCGGCGCCGAATACGTGGTCGATTTCCTGCCGAAGGTGAAGATCGAGACGGTTCTGGACGATGACCAGGTCGAAGGCGCCATCGAGGCGATCATAGGCGCGGCCAAGACCGACAAGATCGGCGACGGCAAGATCTTCGTCAGCCCCGTCGAACAGGCGATCCGCATCCGCACCGGCGAGAGCGGCTCGGACGCCCTGTGACGCCGTCCCGGGCCTGACCCGGGAGAGCACCGCAACCCATGAAGCCCGGGGCGACCCGGCGCTTTGCCAAGAACCCAAACATAAGCAATCAGGGGAATGATAAAATGAGCGCAAAGGACCTGCTCAAACTGATCAAGGACGAGGAAGTCGCCTATGTCGACATCCGCTTCACCGATCCGCGCGGCAAGCTGCAGCACGTGACCGTGATGGAAGACCAGGTGGACGAGGACTTCCTGGAAGAAGGCTTCATGTTCGACGGCTCGTCGATCGCCGGCTGGAAATCCATCGAAGCCTCCGACATGAAGCTGATGCCGGACTGCGACAGCGCCTACATCGACCCCTTCTATGCCGAGAAAACCGTCGCGATCCATTGCACCGTGGTCGAGCCGGACACCAACGAGCCCTATGACCGCGACCCGCGCGGCACCGCGCAGAAGGCCGAGGCCTACCTGAAGTCCTCCGGCATCGGCGACACCTCCTTCTGGGGTCCGGAAGCGGAATTCTTCCTGTTCGACGACGTCAAGTACGCCGTCACCCCGAACAAGGTCTCCTTCGAGATCGACGCCGACCACGCGGCGTGGAACACCGATGCAGAGTTCGAGATGGGCAACCTCGGCCACCGTCCGACCTACAAGGGCGGCTACTTCCCGGTGAACCCGATGGACGACGGCCAGGACATCCGCTCCGAGATGCTCTCGACCATGAAGCGCATGGGCATGAAGGTCGACAAGCACCACCACGAAGTGGCGACCTCGCAGCACGAACTCGGCCTGATCTTCGGCTCGCTGACTGAGCAGGCGGACCACCTGCAGAAGTACAAGTACGTGATCCACAACGTGGCGCACGCCTATGGCCGTTCGGCAACCTTCATGCCGAAGCCGATGGCCGGCGACAACGGCTCGGGCATGCACGTCAACATGTCGATCTGGAAGGACGGCAAGCCGCTCTTCGCCGGTGACAAGTACGCCGACCTCAGCCAGGAAGCGCTGTACTTCATTGGCGGCATCCTGACCCACGCCAAGGCTCTGAACGCCTTCACCAACCCGGGCACCAACTCCTACAAGCGCCTGATCCCCGGCTTCGAGGCCCCGGTTCTGCGCGCCTACTCCGCCCGCAACCGCTCGGGTTGCGTGCGTATTCCGTGGACCGAGAACCCGAAGGCCAAGCGCGTCGAAGCCCGCTTCCCCGATCCCTCGGCGAACCCCTACCTGTGCTTCGCGGCCCTGCTCATGGCTGGCCTCGACGGGATCAAGAACAAGATCGATCCGGGCGAAGCCATGGACAAGAACCTCTACGACCTGCCCGCAGAAGAGCTGGCCGGCATCCCGACCGTCTGCGGCTCGCTCCGCGAGGCGCTCGACGAGCTGCAGAAGGACATGGACTTCCTGCTCGCCGGTGACGTGTTCACCAAGGGCCAGATCGAAGGCTACATCGACCTGAAGATGGAAGAAGTGATCGCTTACGAGCACACGCCGCACCCGGTCGAGTACAAGCTGTACTACAGCTGCTGATCGGCACAGTCCGTATCAAGGGAAAGGGGCGCCTCGCGGGGCGCCCCTTTTTTATGGGCCGGTGGCAAGGCGATTCTCCCCCGCTGGCCAGCCGGACGGAAAACCACGTTGGCGCTGCCGCGATCCGGGCGCGCCCGACCCGGAAACAGGGCGGGATTGCGGCGAGGCGCCAGGCGCCCTGGTCAAACCCGGAAACAAACCTGCTGTGATCCAGATCACAGGTGAAATCCCGCATTCCGCCCGAAGCGTTGGCAGAGGGAACGTCCGCGCCCGTCCCCACCACATTTTCGGCGTGAACGCGGGAATAGCCGCCTGCCGCGCCGCATTTCGCGGGCTTTCGGCACGGCTTTGCCACATTTCGGGGTCTCTGCCGCAATCCGGCCATACCCGCCGATTTCCGGCATGGTTCATCCGTTTTCTCACCACAATTGACCGCCAGCCTGAGGTCGATCTGATGAGCCCCGGTACAGGGGAGAAGGAGAAGAGATGACACAGACCACCGCAAGACTCGTCCTCACCGGCACCGGCTTCGTCTCCGTGTACAAACTGGCGGAAAAACTCGGCGAGGCGCTCAGCCGCTGCACCGGTGCGGCGTTTGCGCTTCAGGACGCCGCGCTGACCGGCGTGACCGTGGTCTCATGCGATCACGCGGTGCAACTGGACCTCGGCTTCGAGGGGGACGAGACGTGCGTCTCCGTGACGGTGCAATCCGCCGATCTCGGCACCGACGCGGCGCAGGCGCTGCTGGCGCGGCTGGTCTACCCGATGGTGGCCAGCTTTCCCGTCGCGGCGGTGGTCTGGCCGGGCACGACGCTGCGCATTCCGAAAGACGCCTTCCTGACCGGCCTCGGCGCAACCCTCGCCCCGCAGGCCGCCGCGATCACCGCGATCGCGCCGCGCCGGGTGATCCGCACGGACAGCACCGGAGCCCTGCGCCGCAAGGCGGTGCGCATCGACCGCGGCGCCGCGACGGAGCCGTCGCTGCCGCGCGACGCGGGCGGCAATGTCATCGCCCTGCCCGTTGCCCTGCCCGCGGCGCAGGCCTTCGACGCCCATGTCCATGCCTTCGAGGCGCATCAACGTGCGCAGCTCCTGCGCGCCGCCAGCAAGTCCGAACTGCAAGCCATCCGCCTCGCCGAGGGTATCCAGACCCCGACGGAGCGTCTCTCGACCTGGGCGGTCTCGCTCAGCGTCGCCACCGTCGCCCTGCCCGTCGCCGCGCCGCTGATCGCCTACAACCTGGTGAAGGGCGAGGACTTCCGCGTCGCGTCGCTGGCCATGGCCCTGGGCGGACTGTTCGTCACGCTTGGCTCCACCGGCGTCATGGCCTCCCTGCCGATGCCGTGAGGTCAACCAGCGCCCAGGAAAACAAGTCCGGAATTCCCGTTTGGTCTTTTGCATGAGACGCGCTAACCTTTTGTATCAAAGCGTTTTCGAAAAACGCGTTCGGTCCAAGATTTTTTCGGAGAACCCCATGCGCCGTCTCTTCACCACCCTCTGTCTCACTGCCCTGACCGCCGCCGCCGCCCCGGCGTGGTCGGCAAGCTGCATCACCTCGCAGGGCGCCTTTGGCCAGTACAAGGCCGAGTTCGCCCAGGAAGCGCAACGGGCCAAGATCGGCCAGCGCGGTCTTGCCGCCCTGAACGCCGCGAAACTCTCCGGCATCACCTGGAAGTTCGAGTCAAACCCGTCCAGCCAGAGCGGCGTGCAGCACGGCGACCCGGCAGCCTTCCTCGCCAAGCGCTCCGGCAGCTCGGCGCAGAACTTCATCAACATGGCCCAGTCGCGGATGCAGAAGAACGGCAACCTCTTCGCCGCCATCGAGCGCAGCACCGGCGTGCCGGGTTCCATCCTGGCGACGATCTGGGGGCTGGAGACCTCCTGGGGCGGATACACCGGCAAGACGCCCATCGTCGATGGCGCGGTGACGCTGGCCTCCTATTGCCGCCGCCATCCGCGCTTCGAGACGCACGCCATGTCCGCGCTCAAGCTGGTCGACATGGGGCTGATCTCCTCCTCGACGAAAGGCGGCCCGTCGGGAGAGCTGGGTCACATGCAGTTCCTCGCGGGCAACTGGCTGAAATACTCCGTGGACGGCAACGGCGATGGCCGCGCCGATCCCTACAATGCCGCAGACGCGCTGTTCTCCGCCGCCAACCTGCTGCGCCGCAATGGCTGGAAGGCGGGCCAGCCCTTCGGCGAAGGCACCGCCAATTTCCGCGTGCTCAGCGCCTGGAACGACAGCGGCAACTACCAGCGCGCCATCGCCTATGCCGCCGAGCGCATCGGCAACTGAGGGCGACTCAGGGTTTACACGAGATCAAGACATTGCGAGGGCACGGGCGGGAAACCACCCGTGCCTTTCCCGTTTGATGATCTTGCGCGAACCAGTGCCCCGCCGCACCCCGGATCGTGCACGGTTTGCCGACAATTGCTCCAGAACTTGCCTCAAATTCTCCCAATTTATCGAACATTCTCGAAAGCTATCCAGAGCCGCCACCCGGACGAGGACCGAGAATGTCGCATCATGAGTACCCCTACGCAGGTCTGATACTCCCCGATGAACGGGGCCTTGCCATCGGACCTTACCTCGATACCTGCCAGCAGGTGCTGGCCCGCCTGGACCCGCGTCCCGTGGGTGTGCCGAAGCGCTCCGAGAAACGGCAGGCGGTGCTGGGAAACCACTACGGCCTGCGGGTCCGTCCGGAGGCCGACGGCCTCTACGGTCCGCGCGTGGTGATCGACATCATCACGCGCGACGGCAGCCCGGTTCCGGAAGAGGTCGGCGCCAAGCTGTTATCCGATACGGTGCTGGCGGCGCTGGAGCACTCGCCCGCCGACACCATCGAATGGTACTCGCCCGATACCCTGCTCGACGCGGAAGACTTCATCCGCCTGCGCAACTACACCACGCCGCGCCGCCGCGCCATGACGCCGGAGGACGAGGACGCCGCCACCCGCCACGCAGTCGAGGAGGCGCTTTCCGAAGCGGCGCTCTACGATGTCGAGGACGACCCCGTGGCGCAAGACGCACGCGTCCTGACCGAGGAACAGCAGATGTCGCAGGACCTGCGGGATTTCCTGTCCGAGGAGGACTCCCCGGAGCCGCAGGAGACCTACAACCCGCTCGCCCGCATGAAGGCCCGCATGGCCGAGCAGGACGCGGACCAGAAACGCCTTGGCGCCGCCGCCTGGCTGATGTCCGGGATGCTGGCGGTGGTGTGCTTTCCGGTGGCCGCGATCGTCTGGCTCAGCGCGATCTGGAAAGGCATCGACTTCCGCCTGACGACGCAGGTGCTCTCGGTCACCATGCTCTTTGTCGCGCTGGCGAACAGCAACCGCATTCACCTGATGCTCGGGCAGATCCTGAACTGAACAGGGCGTTTCGTGCAGGATTGCCGGGCGGGGGCTTGCTGCCCGCGCCACCGGACGCCACTCTGCGCCGCATGACCGGAACCCTGCACACCTCCGCGCCGATTCTCAACACGCGCTGTCCCTACGATCCGCTGACCCCGAAGCCCCTGCCCGGCATCGCCCCGCTGGACGCGGCGCATTGGCTGCAGGCCAACGAGGCCTACGCAGCGCAGCTGGCGGAAAAGTCGCGGCTCCTGCGGACGCGCCGGGACGATGTGGTCTGGCTCGATCCCGCGCACCTGGGCGCGGCACAGGAGTTGCTGGACACCGTCCTGACAATGCTGCCGGAGGGCTTTGCCCGCGACGGCGAGAGCGTCCTCTGCCCCGATGGCCGCCGCGTGACCCCGGATCGCAGCGATCCCCTCGGCACGCTCGGTGCGCTGGTGCAGGAAGACCTGTGCCTGATGGTCAAGGACGGCGCGGAGCACGTGCTGCGCGGCGCGATCCTGTGTTTCCCCGCGAGCTGGACATTGGCGGAAAAGGCGGGCCGCCCGCTGACCGGCATCCACACGCCGGTGCGGCCCTACGACGCCGCTCTCGCGGCCCGCGTGCAGCGCCTGTTCGACGGCATCCGCGCCGGGCGTCCGCTCTGGCGCTTCAACGCCTTCTGGTATCACGACCCGGCGCTGTTCCAGCCCCGCCGGGAAGCCGCCCCGCGCGACGTCACCAACCCCGCCGCGGCGGGTTATCTCCGCAGCGAGCGACAGTGCCTTCTGCGCCTGCCGGCCAGCGGCGCGGTGGTGTTCTCGATCCACACCTACGTGCTGCCCCGCGCGGCGCTCACGGCAACACCAGCCTGACGATCTGCCCGAGGTGATCCGAGCCGAGGCGCGGCGTCTGTTGCCGGGTGAATGCGGTCCCACGCGGGGCGAGCATGTGATCGATGCCGATGGGCAGGTGCAGATACGGCAGGGTAAAGCTCCGCGTGTACCGCCCGATCCGCTCCGTCCGCGTCGCCGCCGCGATCCGCGCCAGAGTGTGCGACCAGCCGACGCTGTTGAAATCCCCGGCCAGCACCACCGGCCCGTCCAGCGCCTCCAGATGCGGCAGCACACCGTCCACCTGCGCCGCCTGCGGAAAGGGCCAGGGCCAGGTCACATGCAGGCTGACCATCCAGACCGGCCCCTGCGCCGTCTCCACCTGCAGCGCGGCGATTCCGTCGCGCCGCGAACACAGCCCGCTGCCCGCCACCACCGGCAGGCGGCTCAGCACCGCCTCGCCGACCTTGCCGCTCGGGCAGACCTGCTGATGCGGATAATCCTGCCGCAGGATGCGCAGCAGCGCCTCGTTCCGGGGAGAGAGCTCCTGCAGCAACAGCACGTCCGGCTGTGTCTCCCGGATCAGCGCCAGCAGCCCGTTGCGATCCTCCCGGTCCCAGAGCAGGTTTTGCTGGAACACCGTGATGCCGCCGCGCGACGGCCCCTGCGGCCCGGGCAACGGCAGATGCGGGACAAGCGCGCCCATGGCCAGCGCCGCCAGTGGCCAGCGCACCCGGCGCGGGCCATCGCTCCAGATCACCGCCAGGGCAAAGAACACCAGCAGCGGCTCTCGAAACACCGCCAGCGAATCGCCCAGCGGATACAGCGCCCCGGCAAAGCCGCCAAGGACCAGAACCCCGAGCCCGACTGAAACAAGTCTCAAGAAACCCCGCATCGCTCTCACCTTGCCGTGACGCGGCGCGCCCGGGCCTTGCCGGATGCGCCTCTGCCCGTCACCTATAGACCCGCTGCCTTAACAACCGTGCCTCGCCATGCCCTTCGATCGGACAACCGACCGCCTCACCTTCCCCGGCTTTTCCGGCGCGCCGCTCTCGGCGCGGCTGGACATGCCGGCCGGGCCCCACCTGGCCACCGCGCTCTTCGCCCATTGCTTCACCTGCGGCAAGGACATTCCCGCCGCCCGGCGCATCGCCGCCCGACTCGCGGGCATGGGCATCGCGGTGCTGCGCTTCGATTTCACCGGGCTGGGTCATTCAGGCGGCGAGTTCGCCAATACGAACCTGACGTCGAACGCCGCCGATCTCGAAGCGGCGGCGGCTCATCTGGCGGAACGCGGCATGCCGCCGACGCTGCTCGTCGGCCATTCGCTCGGTGGCGTGGCGGTGCTGCGCGCCGCCCACCGGATCAAATCCGTCAAGGCGGTGGCGACCATCGGTGCCCCTTTCGATCCGGCCCATGTGACGGAGCATTTCGACGAACACATCGCGGCGATCGAGCAGCACGGCCAGGCGCAGGTCTCGCTCGGCGGCCGGCCCGTGACCATCGGGCGCGGCTTCCTCGAAGACGTGCGGCAGGCCGAGCCCGGCGCCGGTCTCGCCGCGCTGAAGGCCGCGCTGCTGGTGATGCACGCCCCGCGCGACGCGGTGGTCGACATCTCCAACGCCACGAAAATCTTCACCGCCTCCCGCCACCCGAAGAGCTTCGTCACGCTGGATGACGCCGATCACCTGGTCTCCGATCCGAAGGACGCGGAATACGCGGCGGAGGTGATCGCCGCCTGGGCCTCGCGTTACCTGACCCTCACGCCACCCGCCCCGCCCATCGGCGCACCGGAAGGGGTGACGCGGGTGTCGGAGGCCGATCCGCTGGGCTTCCTGCAGGACATCCAGAACGGCCCCTGGCACCATGCCCTCGCCGACGAACCAAAAGCCTACGGGGGCGACAACCGGGGCATGTCGCCCTACGGTTTCCTCGCGGCGGGGCTCGGCGCCTGCACCTCCATGACCATCCGCATGTACGCAAGGCGCAAGGGCTGGCCGCTGACCCACGTTTCCGTCGACGTCACCCACGACAAGCTGCACGCCCAGGACGCCGCCACCGGATCGGACACCCGCATCGACAGCTTCACCCGGCGCATTACGCTGGAGGGTGACCTTTCTGCCGAGCAGCGGGCGCGGCTGATGGAGATCGCCGACAGGTGCCCGGTGCACAAGACGCTGGAAACCGGGGCAGAGATCCGCACCGAACTGGCGTGACCGCCCGTGCTTCTTCTTGGTCCAAATACCCCGGAACTCCGTCAACGACCGGACCGGACGCCCGAGGTCCTTGACGAAAAGAAGGCCGGGGCGATCCCCGGCCTTTCCTGTAGCGTCAGAGCCCCGTAGGGCGGGGCTTTGCCCCGCACCCGGCGCGGAGATCAGCCGCGCGCGCGGCCCACGGCCTTCCAGGCCATCGGCAGTACCAGCGCCGCCAGAGCCAGCTTGATCACGTCACCCACGAGGAACGGGGTCAGGCCCCACTCGAGGATCGGCTTGTCCCAGCCATAGAGCATCCCGAGCCAGATCAGGCCCGGCACGTAGATGATGACGTTCCCGAGCAGCATCGCCCCGGCCATCTTCGGCGCCGAGCGGTCCCAGCCCATGCGCGCCAGAATGCCCAGCAGCACGGTGGCCAGCACGTAGCCCACGAGATAGCCGCCGGTGCCGCCCAACATGTAGGCGATGCCGTATGTCTCCGCCGAAGACCCGGCGAACACGTCGAAGCCCAGCACGCCCACCAGCATGTAGCCGAGGATCGTCACAAGGCCGAGGCGCGGACCGTAGGCGGCGCCGAGGGCCAGCACGGCAAAGGTGCCCATGGTGATCGGCACCGGCCACATCGGCACGCTGATCTTGGCCGAGACGGCCAGTGCGGCAATGCCGAGCACCACAAGGGCCGCCTGCTTGACGCGCAGCGCAGCGCCTTCGTTTGCGCCGAACGCTTCCGCCAGCACGCTCCGGTTCATCGTAAGGTTCATGTCGAGCCCCCGTTATAAAACTGTTTCCTTGGCCTTGTTGTGCCCCAAGCCCCGAAACATCGCAAGTCTGCTCATGCTGCACAGCGGCGGTAAATTTGCAAACCCTGCTTTGCAATCGCAAACCCGCAAACCGTGCAGGGCTGCCCGGCGCCTCGCCGCGGAAGGCCGCGGGCCGCGCTTTCTAAAACGGGGTTTTCGTGGCATCATGGCGTTTCAGCTTGGACCCATACGCGTACGCGCTGTCCTGATCCCGCCCGCCGATCAGGACATTTGACGATCGAGAGGCTCCGGATGTTCGAGATTCACGGTGGATTGGTTGCAAACGGGACGATCCTGTTCACGCGCCAGATCGGCGTGCACACGCAACCGGAGCTCCGGCTGGGCATTCTCAGGGTTGTGTCCACCTTCAAGGATCACCCGCTCCTGCCGGAAATCGTCGACTTGTCCGCAATCCGTGATTCCGAGCTGAACTTCAGAACGTCCAATGCCCTGGTCGACACGATCCTGCCGCATATCGAACCGCCCCGGACATCCCCGAAGAAACGCATCGCCATGTATGCACCCTCCGGGACGATGTTCGGCATGGCCCGGATCTACGCGTCCCTGCTGGAGGCCAAGGACACCAACATCGAGTGCATGGTCTGCCGTACCGAGGCCGAGGCACTGGCCTATCTCGACCGGCCGGAGACCGGCTTTGCGGAGCTGGAGGGGTTCGACCGGGTCGGGCCGCTGCCGCCTCTCGAGTCGGCGTCGGGCCTGTAGCGGCGCAGTCCGGACCGCGCCGGGTCGGCGCCCCTGTCGCCAGTCATGCAAAAGGCCCGCCCCCTTGCCGGGAACGGGCCTCCTGATTCTGTCCGTGCTGCGGCTCAGAGCTTCTGCAGCAGATCCCCGACGGATTGTTTGGCGTCGCCATAGTACATCCGCGTGTTGTCCTTGTAGAACAGCGGGTTCTCGATGCCGGAGTAGCCGGTGCCCTGGCCGCGCTTGGACACGAAGACCTGCTTGGCCTTCCAGACTTCCAGAACCGGCATCCCCGCGATGGGCGAGTTCGGATCGTCCTGCGCCGCCGGGTTCACGATGTCGTTGGAGCCGATCACGATGACCACATCCGTGTCCGGGAAGTCCTCGTTGATCTCGTCCATCTCCAGCACGATGTCATAGGGCACCTTGGCTTCGGCCAGCAGCACGTTCATGTGGCCCGGCAGACGGCCCGCCACCGGGTGGATCGCGAAACGCACGGACTTGCCCTTGGCGCGCAGCTTCGACGTCAGTTCCGCCACGTTCTGCTGCGCCTGTGCCACGGCCATGCCGTAACCCGGTACGATGATCACGCTGTCGGCTTCGTCCAGCGCGGAGGCCACGCCGTCGACGTCGATGGCGACCTGTTCGCCCTCGACTTCCATCGCCGGACCCGCCGTGCCGCCGAAGCCGCCGAGGATCACGGAGATGAACGACCGGTTCATCGCCTTGCACATGATGTAGGACAGGATCGCACCCGAGGAGCCAACGAGTGCGCCGACCACGATCAGCAGGTCATTGCCGAGGCTGAAGCCGATGGCCGCCGCCGCCCAGCCGGAATAGCTGTTCAGCATGGAAACCACGACCGGCATGTCCGCGCCGCCGATGCCCATGATCAGGTGATAGCCGATAAACAGCGCCGCCAGCGTCATCAGGAACAGCGGGAAGAAGCCGCCCGAGGCGAAGTACCAGATCAGGCAGATCACCGAGATCGCCGCCGCCGCCATGTTGAGCAGGTGCCCGCCCGGCAGCTTCTCCGCCTTGGAAGTCAGCTTGCCCGCCAGCTTGCCGTAGGCCACGACCGAGCCGGTGAAGGTGATCGCCCCGATCAGGATGCCGAGGAACAGCTCGACCCGCAGGATGTTCTGCTCGACGGAGGTCTTGTGCGCGAGCAGTTCGGCGAAGCCGTGCAGACCCGCACGCTCTTCCGGCGTCATGGCCAGAACGTTGTTCAGCTCGAAGTGGGCATTGTAGCCGACGAAGACCGCCGCGAGGCCGACGAGCGAGTGCATCGCCGCGACAAGCTGCGGCATCTCGGTCATTTCAACCTTCTTCGCCACATACATGCCGATCACGCCGCCCGCGGCGACGAGGATGAGGGAGAGCAGCCACAGGCCCGAGCCCGGGCCGATCAGCGTTGCGAACACCGCCAGCGCCATGCCGACGATGCCGTACCAGACCGCCCGCTTCGCGCTCTCCTGCCCCGACAGGCCGCCGAGCGAGAGGATGAAGAGGACAGCCGCGACCACATAGGCCGCCGTCGTGAATCCGAATTCCATTGGTAATGTCCCCCCTTACGACTTCTGGAACATCGCGAGCATGCGCCGCGTGACCATGAAGCCGCCGAAGATGTTGATCCCGGTCATGAAGACCGACAGCGCCGCGAGCAGGATCACGAGGAAACTCCCCGAACCGATCTGCATCAGCGCGCCAAGGATGATGATCGACGAAATCGCGTTGGTGACCGCCATCAGCGGCGTGTGCAGCGAGTGCGACACGTTCCAGATCACCTGGAAGCCGACGAAGACCGAAAGCACGAAGACGATGAAGTGCTGCATGAAGCTGGCCGGGGCCACGAGACCGACCGCCAGCAGCAGCGCCCCGCCGACCGCGAGCAGGGTCACCTGCTGCCTGGTCTGCGCCTTGAAGGCCGCGACTTCCGCCGCACGCTTCTCCTCCGCCGTCAGTTCCTTGACCTTCTCCTTGGGCTTGGCCGCGATCGCAGCCACTTTCGGCGGCGGCGGCGGGAAGGTGATCTCGCCCTGATAGGTCACGGTCGCGCCACGGATGACGTCGTCTTCCATGTTGTGATTGATCTTGCCGTCCTTTTCGGGCGTCAGATCGGTCATCATGTGACGGATGTTCGTTGCATAGAGCGTGGAGGACTGCGTCGCCATGCGGGAGGGGAAGTCGGTGTAACCGATGATGGTCACGCCATTCTCGGTCACGACCTTCTCGTCCTTGACGGTGCCCTCGACGTTGCCGCCCTTCTCGGCGGCGAGGTCGATGATCACCGAACCAGGCTTCATCGCGGCGACCATGTCGGCCAGCCAGAGCTTCGGCGCCTCGCGGTTCGGGATCAGCGCCGTGGTGATGACGATGTCCATATCCGGGGCCAGCTCGCGGAACTTCTTGAGCTGCGCCTCGCGGAACTCCGGCGAGGAGACGGAGGCATAGCCGCCGGTGGCCGCGCCGTCCTGCTGCTCTTCCTCGAAATCGAGATAGACGAACTGTGCGCCCATGGACTCGACCTGCTCGGCCACTTCGGGGCGCACGTCGAAGGCATAGGTGATCGCACCGAGGCTGGTGGACGTGCCGATGGCGGCAAGACCGGCCACCCCTGCGCCGACGATCAGAACCTTCGCCGGGGGCACCTTGCCCGCGGCGGTGATCTGGCCGGTGAAGAAGCGCCCGAAGTTGTTGCCCGCCTCGATCACCGCGCGGTAGCCGGCGATATTGGCCATGGACGACAGCGCGTCCATCTTCTGTGCGCGGGAGATGCGCGGGACCATTTCCATGGCAATGACGTTGGCACCCTTGGCCTTCGCCTGCTCCAGCCCCTCGGCGTTGCCGCCGGGGTTGAAGAAGGTGATCAGCGTCTTGTCGGCGGTCAGACGGTCGATCTCGGCGGCGGTCGGAATGCGCACCTTGGCGATGATGTCCGCCTGCGCGAACAGCGCCTCGGCGCTCTCGACGACGGTCACACCCGCCGCTTCGTAATCCGCGTCAGCGAAACCGGCACGGCTGCCGGCCCCGGTCTCGATCAGACAGTCATAGCCCAGCTTCTGCAGCTGGAGCGCCGAATCCGGGGTCATCGCTACGCGATTTTCCCCGGCTTCGACTTCCCTTGGCGTCCCAATTTTCACGTGTGTCCCCCTTGGTCAGGTTCTGCGCTCACGCCCCTGACGGAGCGTAAATTCCGGATCGGTCTACATTGCTGACCTAGCTACCACAAGCAGCATAGGCCAGCCATCGGCTCTCCCGTGATAGATCACAGGAAAGTCGAGAGTTAAAGCCACCTTCTCGTTTGTTGCGTATACCGGTGGAACTCCGCAAGAAACTTGCTCTTTAGTCGCATTTCTTCCGGTTCGATAAAGCGTTTCTCGATGATCCAGACGAAGATCGGGACGAGCGGCAGCGACAGCACCGCATCCCAGTACAGGATCAATCCGGCGAGAATAAGCGAATCGCCAAGGTAAATGGGGTTGCGCGAGCGCTTGAAGATGCCGGAGGTGACGAGGCGGCTGGCCTGCTGGTGCGGGATGATGGTGGTGCGATGGCGGCGCATTTCGTAGGCGGCCAGCGCCATCAGCAGGATACCCGCGCCGACCAGCAGACCGCCGAGCAGGTCCGCCCAGACCGGGCCGAAGCTGAGGCCCATCGGGTGGTAAGCCGCCTGCCACTTTGCCAGCGCAAGGCAAGCCAGCAACCAGACCGGCGGCATGTCGATCCATTTCATCGTGCGAGTCCCTCGTCAGGCGTTTCGGCGGGGATCATAGGCGGCAATTTCCGTGAATGCGATCCTCCGGATCACTCCCACTCCATCTCCTCGTAAACCCGCCCCGCGTTCTTCGTTGCCAGTTCCTCGAAGGTATCGAGATATTCCCACCGGGTCTGATCGACATAATAGGCCCCAGCCAGATCCCCGCCTTCGTCGATATGCGCCCGGATCTTTTCGCGCAGGTCGGTCAGGTAGCCGACGGTCTCCATCCGCACCATGTCCATGTTCGTCGGATGACCATGTCCGGGGATCACATATGTCGCGCCAAGCTCCGTGAACGGCCCCTCGAAGGTTTCGATCCAGCAGGCGGTGCAGGTGCCCTCGAAGATCGGCGGCATGCGCTCGTGAAAGGCGATGTCGCCCGCGATGACCATGCCGAGGTCCGGCAGCCAGACCTGCACGTCGCCCGGATCATGCGCCGGGCCAAGGTGCAGCGCCTTGATCGTCACGCCGCCCATGGAGGCATCGTATTCATCGGTGAAGGAGAGGTTCGCCGGCACCACCCGCGTGCCTTCCGCCTTGTCGCGGTTGTAGCGTTGCATCCCCATCAGGATGAAATCCGCATCCTTCTCGACAACCTCGGTGGCATCCTCATGCGCAAGGATGTCGACCCCGAGATCGGCCCAATAGGCATTGCCGAGCATCGCATGCCCCTGCCCGTTCTCGTTGATGACGAGCTTCACCGGCTGGTCTGTGACGGCCTTGATCTCGTCGTGCAGCGCCTTTGCCAGTCGCACGCTGGCGCCGCCGTTGATCACGACAACGCCGTCGCCCGTCACGATGAACGACAGGTTGTTGTTGTGACCGGAGTTCTCATAGGTCGGCGGCGCGGTGGCCCCGATGGCGGACCAGACGCCGGGGATCACCTGCACCGGCTTCGCATAGAGTTCCGACTGCGGATAAAGATCCGCGATGTCCTCATGCGCAACGGCAGCGGAGGCCAGCCCGAGCAGGGCCAACGTGGAAAGCAAGGCGTTCATGGATCGGGTCCTCCCTATGTCCGAAACACATTCGCATGTGTGAATTGATTTGCCAAGCCACCCCGCGCAAGCCGACGGCCGATGGCTTGTCATGGCGCGGCGGGGCGGTCAGGGTGGAGGCCGGGAGACAGTCGGGAGGACAGGACATGCTCAGAGGCAAACACGCGCTCGTCACTGGCGGCGGCACCGGCATCGGCCTCGCCATCGCGCAGAGCCTGGCAAGCCATGGAGCGGAGGTGACGATCACCGGGCGGCGGGAGGGACCGCTGAAGGCGGCAGAAAGCCTGCGCATCCATCCTTTGGTGATGGATGTGTGTGACGAGGCGTCCGTCGTCGACGGCGTGGCGGCGGCGGTTGCGGCGCGCGGGCCGGTGCAGATCTGCGTGCCAAATGCGGGCATCGCCGAAGGGCGGGCGATCCTGAAGACCGACATGGACTTCTGGCGGCGGATGATGGCCACCAACCTCGACGGCGCCTTCCTGACCATCCGGGAATGCCTGAAGTCGATGACCACGACAGACTGGGGCCGCGTGGTGGCGGTCTCCTCCGTCGCGGGGCTCAAGGGGCTGAAGGGCGCTCCGACCTACAGTGCGTCCAAGCACGCGCTGATCGGCCTGATCCGCGGCCTCGCGGCGGATTACGCAGCGAAGCCCTACACGTTCAACGCGCTCTGCCCCGCCTATGTCGACACGGAGATCATCACCCGCAACACAACCTCGATCATGCAGCGCACCGGCCTGCCGGAGGAGGATGCGCGCAAGCTGATGACCGACCTCAACCCGCACGGGCGTCTGATCGCGCCGGAGGAGGTGGCCGAGGCGGCGTTGTTCCTGTGCGGGCCGCATTCGGGCAGCGTCAATGGCCAGGCCATTCAGATCGCGGGCGGAGAGGTCTGAGCGCCACGCTGGCTGCTTCTCTGGTCTGACAAATACCTCTGCGCACGCTCTCCACCAGGAGCAACGCGTGAGTGGAGCGGTGGAAAATTTTTCGGGTCAAAAATTTTCTTTCGGGGGCCTTGCCCCCGGAGCCCCCAGGTATTTGAGGACCAAAGAAGACCAGGGACTCTCAGATCTCCAGGGCAGCGCCAAAGATCCGCGCCATGCGGTCGAGGTGGGCGAGGTAGGATGCATAGTCCGGCGCCCGGCCCGCCGCCTTGGCTCCTTCCAGCGCGGCGATCATGCTGTCCGCCATCTGCTCGGGCGGATCGTCCAGCCGGATGCGCCCGTCCCGCACCATGCGGGCGAGCCAGTCGCCGAGGGTCGCCACGATCCGCGCCCGGCCCTGCGCCGCCTCCTGTGCTGCGATGACGTTGCCGATTTCGAGCATGTCCTCGCCGTGCGGGCTGCTCAGGAGGGTTTCCATCAGCCGACCGGACTTTGCCCGGAACGCCGCGCGCAGGAGCTCCGGCACCGTGCCCGGCCCGTTCAGCGCGCCGTCGATCGCTGCGCAGGCCTCGTCGTAGAAGGCGGTGACCAGCGAGCGGGCGATGTCTTCCTTGCCGTCGAAATATTGATACAGCGCGGGACGGGACATGCCAGCGGCCCGCGCTATGTCTGTCATCGAGGTCCGCTGGAAGCCGTATTGCGCAAACACGCCGAAGGCGGATTCGAGAATCGCCTGCCGTTTGCCCTGATCCTTGTCTGCGTCATCCTTCATTCCGACACTCTGACAAATCGGCGCAAAACTGTCAATTGACACCCTGACACTTTCGGGCAATAGTGTCAGAAATCTGCGAGAGGACGCCCCATGGCCAGACTGACCGTCAACGGAACCGAGCACGATGTCGATCTTCCCGGGGAGGTGCCGCTCCTCTGGGTGCTGCGCGACCAGTTGAACCTGACCGGCACCAAATACGGCTGCGGCGTCGCGGCCTGCGGGGCCTGTACGGTGCAGATCGACGGTGAGGCGGTGCGGTCCTGCCAGGTTGCGCTGTCGGATGTCTGGGGCGCGGTGACGACGATCGAGGGTCTGGGACAGCCGGACAATCTCCACCGACTGCAGCAGGCGTGGATCGACCATCAGGTGGCGCAATGCGGCTACTGCCAGTCCGGGCAGATCATGCAGGCGGCGGCCTTGCTGGCGTCCAACCCGACGCCCACCGACGATGACATCGATGCGGCGATGAACGGGAACCTCTGCCGGTGCGGCACCTACCCGCGCATCCGCGCCGCCATCAAGTCCGTCAGCGAAGGAGCCTGAGCCATGGCCAGCATCGGAAAGATCGTCCGCCGCACCTTTCTCTTCGGCTCGCTTGCCGTGGTCGGCGGGGCGGCGTTTGGCGCCTGGTATGTGTCGCGCCCTGCCCCGAACCCGCTCAAGCCCGGTGAAGGCGAGGCCAGCCTCAACCCCTTCGTGATGATCACGCAGGACGGCATTCACCTGATCGCGCCGCGCGCGGAGATGGGGCAAGGGACGCACACCACCTGGGCGGCGCTGCTGGCGGAGGAACTCGACGTCGAGCTGGATCAGGTGACGGTGATCCACGGCCCGCCCGCGAAGGCCTATTACAACACCGCGCTGCTGGCGGAGGGCATGCCGACGAAGGGCTATGACGCCAGCGGGTTCATGCATTCGCTGGGCGAGGCGATGGGCGTGCTCGGCAAGGTCTTCGACATGCAGGTAACGGGCGGCTCCAGCGCCATGAAGGACGGCTTCGAGCGCATGCGGGTGATGGGCGCCGGGGCGCGGGAGATGCTCAAGGCGGCCGCGGCCCGTCGGCTTGGCGTGGACCGGGCTTCGCTCAAGACCGCGGGTGGCAAGGTGATCGCGCCGGACGGGACGGAGATGGCCTATTCCGACCTCGCCGCCGATCTGGAGGGGATCGAAACGCCGAAGGTGGCGCTGCGCCGTCCGGAAGAGTGGCGGCTTCTGGGCAAGACACAGCCGCGCATCGACATTCCGGCCAAGTCGACCGGAACGGCAATGTTCGGCATCGACACCCGCCTGCCCGGCATGAAATTCGCCGCCGTGCGCATGGCGCCGACGCGGGCCGGGATGAAGTCGTTCGACGGGTTCGAGGCGGGGCGGATGCCGGGGGTGGAGAAGGTCGTGGACCTGGGCGACGGTCTGGCGGTGATCGCCTCCAACACCTGGCTCGCCATGCAGGCGGTGCAGTCGATCCCGGTGGAATGGGAAGACGCGGCCTATCCGGACACCAGCGAGGCGGCCTTTGCGGCGCTGGAGACGGCCTTCGAGGATGAGCCCAATTCAACGATGCGCGAGGATGGCGATCCGTTGCAGCAGCCGGAGGGCTCGGCGCGGATCGAAGCCGAGTACCGCGTGCCCTTCCTGTCTCATGCACCACTTGAACCGATGAACGCAACCGCCTGGTTCGACGGAAAAAAACTGCGCCTGTGGTGCGGCAATCAGGGGCCGACCTTCCTGCGCACCCGCTGCGCCGAGGCGGCGGGGCTCGACGAGGACGACGTCGAGGTCAACGTCACCCTGATGGGCGGCAGCTTTGGCCGCCGGGGCGAGCTTGACTACGCGGTGATCGCCACGAAGGTCGCCGCCGCCATGCCCGGCACGCCCGTCAACGTGACCTGGTCGCGGGAGGAGGACATGACCCATGACTTCTACCGTCCGCCCGCGATTGCCCGCATGACCGGCGCGGTGCGGGACGGCCTGCCGGTGGTGTTCGACGCACAGGTGTCCTCGCCCTCGATTGCGGCGCAGGCGATGGACCGCTGGCTGGGTTTTGCGCCCTCCGGACCGGACCGGGGGATCGTGGACGGGCTGTTCAACCAGCCCTATGGCATCCCCAACTACCGTGTCGCCGGACACCGGGCGATGATCGCGCCGCCGCTGGGATTCTGGCGGTCGGTGGGGGCGAGCTACAACGGCTTCTTCCACGAGTGCTTCATGGATGAACTCGCCGTCGCGGCGCAGACCGATCCCATGGAGATGCGGCTGAAACTGACGCGGGATGAATGGCTGCCCGCCTTCTACTGCCTCGAAGCGGTGCGCGACATGAGCGGCTGGACCGGCAAGCGGCAGGAGGGCGTCGGGCGCGGCCTCGCCATGGTTTACAGCTTCGGCACGCCGGTGGCGGTGGTGATCGAGGTGGCGAGCACCGAGGGCGGCATCCGGATGACCAATGCCTGGATGGCAGCGGATGTGGGCGTGGCGCTCGATCCCGGCAACATCGAGGCGCAGCTGACCGGGGGGCTGGCCTACGGTCTGTCGGCGGCGATCGGCGAGGAGATCACCTTTGCCAACGGCCAGGTGGACCAGCGCAACTTCCCGGATTACGAGCCGCTGCGGATGAGCCAGATGCCGAAGGTCGAGGTGCAGATCCTGCAGAACCAGGAGCGGCTGAACGGCATCGGCGAGCCGGGCACCCCGCCCGCGGCCCCGGCGCTGGCGAATGCGCTCTTCGACCTGACGGGCACCCGGGCGCGGGAGCTGCCGCTGAAGAAGCACTTCGACTTCTTCGTCTGAAGGGGGCCTCGCGCCCCCACCCCAACCCTCCCGCAGCTAGCCCCTACCCCACCCCAACCCTCCCCGTCGGGGAGGGAGTCCCCGCGCCCGCCACTCCGGTGTGCCCGGCTCCAACCCGTACAATTTACCGCAAATTTGCCACAATCGTTGGTTAATGCTTTGTTAACGTGCGGGGTCCGCTTTCGAAACCAACGGCTTCGGGGCAGAGTCCGGCGATGAGCAAAGACACCCCGAAGGCCCGTGCAGGCCCGAGGGTCGGCCTATCACCGGCACCAAGACCGGGACGGGCGAGGCAGGAGCAGCGGTATGCCGAGCGGGTATCTGGTCACCCTGGGTGACAACAGTCTGGATTCCGGCGATGTGATCAGCGGGGCGCTGATCAATTTCACCACGCAGACCAACCTGGGCGCGGGCCAGTGGGTCTGGTCCGGGACCTGGAACGGCAACAATTACAACAACGTGCAGGAACCGGGGACCTATTACCTCGCCACCAACGGCAACGTCTATTTCGTGCCGCAATACGGGCCGGTGGGGACGCTGTCCTCCTCCTCGGTGATCAGCGCTCCGAGCTACGTGAAGCCAACCGACGGCATCGTGTCCGGCACCACCGGCGGCGACCTGATCGACCCGGATTTCATCGACCCGGACGGCGACCGCGCCGATGGCAACACGCTCGCGGACGACATTCGCTCCGGTGCGGGCAATGACACGGTGATCGCCGGACAGGGCAACGACACGGTGGACGCGGGCGACGGCGACGATCTCGTCTACGGCGACTTCGGGACCTATACGCCCAAGCCGGTGACCGAGACGCTCGACTGGAGCCGGCAAGGCGCAAACGGCACCAATGTCGCGGGCGGCTTCACGCAGGACACCGGCACGGTCAACGTGACCGTCGGTTTCAGCAATGACGGCAACAACAATCCGACCTTCCAGGTGGACACGGCCACCGCGCAATATGCGTCCGGCGGCTATGATCCCAATTCGTCATTGTACCTGTACGGCCAGGGCGATGGCGCCACCTCGACCACGACCCTGACGTTCACCCCCAGTTCCGAGGGCACGGCGGCGGATGAGGTGGAAAACGTCCGGTTCCGGATCAACGATATCGACTGGGGGGCGGGCAACCATACGGATATCGTGACCGTCAACGCCTATGATGCGGACGGCAACCCGGTGCCGGTCAGCTTCGTTCTCGGCGGTGGCGACACGCTCTCCGGCAATACCATCACCGCCGAGGCGGTGGCGGAGAACGCCAATCAGGTCGGCGGCTCCGTACTGGTGCAGATCGCCGGGCCGGTGGCCAGCATCGAGATCATCTATGCCAACGGCCAGGGCAACACCCAGGGCATCTGGGTCACCGATGTGATGTTCGACGCCATCCCGGTGGCGGCAGGCAACGACAGCCTGATCGGCGGGGCCGGTAATGACACGCTGTTCGGCGAGGGCGGCAACGACACGCTTCAGGGCGGGCCCGGCAACGACAGCCTGAACGGCGGGGTGGGCCGGGACTCGCTGGTCGGTGGCGATGGGAACGACACGCTGGAGGGCGGCGCCGGGGCGGATACGCTGAGCGGCGGGGCGGGCATGGATTTTGCCAGCTATGCCGGCTCGGATGCGGCGGTCTACGTCAACCTGGCCACCAACACCTTCAGCGGCGGCCATGCCACGGGGGATGTGAACAACGGTGGCATCGACGGGCTCATCGGCTCGGCCTATGGCGACACGCTGATCGGCTACGACGGCCAGGGGCCGGACTGGACGAACGTGTTCTATGGAGGCCTTGGCAACGACACGATGGACGGCGCGGGGGGCGACGACTCGCTCTACGGCGAGGAGGGCAATGACTCGATCCTCGGCGGCGCCGGGGCGGATCTGGTCGATGGCGGCAACGGCAATGACAGCCTCGACGGCGGCACCGGCAACGACACCGTTCTGGGCGGCGCCGGACAGGACACGCTGGCGGGTGGCACCGGGGCGGACCGGCTCGACGGTGGCGCGGGCGATGACGTGATCCTGGCCGGGGTCGGCGACACGGTGACCGGAGGCGACGGCGATGACGTGATCCGCATCGTCAGCACCGGAGAGGCCCCCGGCGTCATCACGATCAACGGCAGCACCGCCGGGCAGACACTGGGCGACACGCTGGACCTGAACGGGCTGGCAGACCGCTCGACGCTGGTGATCACCGACAACACCGGCGGCGAGCTGACCGGCACGGTGACCCTGCTCGACGGGACGGTGGTGAATTTCTCCAACATCGACAGCGTGATCTGTTTCACGCCGGGTACGCGCATCCTGACCGACACCGGGCCGCGCCCGGTGGAGACGCTGCGGGTCGGGGACCTTGTGATGACACGCGACGATGGCCTGCAGCCGCTGGTCTGGACCGGGGCGCGGCGGATGCTGGCGCGGGGCGACAATGCGCCGGTGTCGATCGCACCGCATCTGTTCGGCGGGGTGCGGCCGCTGGTGGTCTCGCCGCAGCACCGGATGCTGATCGAGAGCCCGGCGGCGGAACTGCTGTTCGGCGCGCGCGAGGTCTTTGCGGCGGCGCGGCACCTCGTGGACGGCGACACCGTACGGCGGGCGGCGGATGGAGAGGTGACCTACCACCACCTGCTGCTGCCCCGGCACGCGGTGATCTACGCCGAGGGCATGGCGACCGAAAGCTTCTTTGCCGGTCCGGGCGGGCTGGAGGCGCTGGACGCAGCGTCGCGCGAAAGCCTGTTCGCCGCCCTGCCCGGGTTGCGCAGCGATCCCGGCAGCTATGGCACGACGGCGCGGGCCTGCCTGCGCGGGTTCGAAGCGCGCATGCTGCACGGCAGCCTGTCCCACCGCATCGCCTCTGTCGCCTGATCAGGCCTGGCCCGTCGGGCCGCCGGTTCAGGTCATGCCTTCGGTCCCGGGGCAACCGATTTCCTTTCAGGAAATCGGTCCGGACTCTTTGAAAGAGTCCGGGTCCAGCGTCGCCCATTGGCACCACTCCCCGCCGTTACGACACAGCCGCGCGCCTCCTCGCGCCCTGCCCTTGCCCGCCCTTTCCCCTTCGCCTATGGAGAAAGCAAGGCAAGGACAGGCTCTCTCATGCGCATTCTCATCACCAACGACGACGGCATCAACGCGCCCGGGCTGGCCATTCTCGAAGCCATTGCGGCGGAGCTGGCCGGGCCGGAGGGCGAAGTCTGGGTCGTGGCCCCGGCGTTCGAGCAATCCGGCGTCGCGCATTGCATCTCCTACACCCACCCCACGATGATCGCCCAAATGGGCGAACGCCGCTATGCCGCCGAGGGCAGCCCCGCGGATTGCGTCCTCGCGGGCGTGCATGACGTGCTGAAGGACAGCCCGCCGGACCTGATCCTCTCGGGTGTGAACCGGGGCAACAACTCCGCCGAGAACGCGCTCTATTCCGGCACGCTCGGCGGTGCCATGGAAGGCGCGTTGCAGGGCATTCGCTCTGTCGCGCTGTCGCAATACCTCGGGCCGCAAACCATGGACCTCGCCAACCCCTTCGAGGGCGCGGCGACCCACGGGGCCGCCGTGCTGCGCCAGATCCTCGCGGCCGACGCAGATGACGATCATCCCTACACGCTGTTCTGGAACGTGAATTTCCCGCCGGTCGCCGCTGCTGGTGTCAGGGGCGTCAAACTCGCGGCGCAGGGCATCCGCCCGGACACGCGCTTTTCGGTGGAGCCGCATGACTCGCCGTCAGGGCGTCGGTTCCTCTGGGCAAAAGGCGGCAACCAGCGCGTCGGCACCGCCCCCGGCACGGATGCCGCGGTCAACCTCGACGGCTGGATCTCCGTCACGCCGATGCGCGCGGACCTGACCGACCATGCCATGCTGGACCGGCTGAAAGACCGTTTCGCATGACCTGGGGCGGCGAGGCCAAGATGCAATTCCTCTTTGCCCTGCGCTCGAAAGGCGTGACCGAGACTGCCGTGCTGGAAGCCATGGAGCGAATCGACCGGGGCGATTTCATCCAAGGCTATTTCCAGGATCGTGCCTACGAGGACATGCCCTTGCCCATTGCCTGCGGCCAGACCATCTCGCAGCCCTCGGTGGTGGGCGTGATGACACAGGCGCTGCAGGTCGGCCCACGCGACAAGGTGCTGGAGGTCGGTACCGGCTCCGGCTACCAGGCGGCGATCCTCTCGCTGTTGGCCCGCCGGGTCTATACGGTGGACCGCCACCGCCGTCTCGTCGCCGCCGCCAAGGCGATCTTCGACGCGCTCGGGATCACCAACATCACTGCCTTTACCGCCGATGGATCGCACGGGCTGGCCGACCAGGCGCCGTTTGATCGCATTCTTGTCACCGCTGCCGCCGAAGACCCGCCCGGCCCGCTCTTGGCCCAGCTGAAGATTGGCGGTATCATGGTGGTGCCGGTGGGGCAGTCGGATGCGGTGCAACGGCTGATCCGGGTGACGCGGCACGACGGCGGGTTCGACTACGAGGAACTGCGCCCGGTGCGCTTCGTTCCGCTGGTGGAAGGCTTGGGCAAGGACTAGAGGGCCCTTATATTTTGGCAGATCCCCGGGAACACGGGGGCGCGCACGAGGACATCGAGATGACATTTCCCGGACTTTCCCGACTGAGCTCCGCCGTAGCGGTCTGTGCGCTGGTGAGCGCCTGCTCGCAGCCGATCGACCTCGATCTGCGCGGCAAGATGGGCGGCTCCGTCGACACCTCCGCTGCTGCCCAGAGCGCCCGCGTCGAGGACCGGCCCAGCCCCGATGACCGGGGGGTGCTGTCCTATCCGAACTACCAGGTCGCCATCGCGCGGCGCGGCGACACGGTGGCCGACGTGGCGAACCGCATCGGCCTGCCCGCCGAGGAACTGGCCCGCTACAACGGGGTGAAGGTCACGGACCCGCTGCGCCGGGGCGAGATCGTCGCCCTTCCGCGCCGGGTGGCGGAATCCGGCACAGGCGTGATCCGCCCTGCCGCACAGGTCGACGTGGCAACGCTGGCCGGAAACGCCATCGAGCGCTCCGCCTCCACGGCGCCCGCCCCGGCGGGTGGCCCCTCCGGCGTCGAGCCGGTGCGTCACCAGGTGGCCCGCGGCGAGACCGCCTTTACCATCGCGCGGCTCTACAACGTCTCGCCGCGGTCGCTGGCGGAATGGAACGG
Organism: Tropicibacter sp. S64; assembly: GCF_049803835.1. NCBI lineage: Bacteria > Pseudomonadati > Pseudomonadota > Alphaproteobacteria > Rhodobacterales > Roseobacteraceae > Tropicibacter > Tropicibacter sp. S64. Next base: position 97,607 of record NZ_JBNAGK010000012.1, read on the forward strand.
GCTCGACACCAATTTCTCGGTACGCGAGGGGCAGTACCTGCTGATCCCGACGGTGCAGGACGCCGCCCCCGTAGTGGAAACCGCCGCCGTCACTGAGCCCGGCCAGGGCTCACCGACGCCGCAGCCCCCTTCCGCCTCCAAGCCGCTGCCCACGGAAACCCTGCCCCCGGCTCAGACGACGACCACCGCGGCCACGACGCCGAAGCCGGAGAAGCCGGTGGCGGACATCGGCCAGACGGCGGCCAAACCCGCCGCCTCCAGCGCCGCCATGGTCATGCCGGTCTCCGGCAGCATCATCCGGGATTATGCCAAGGGCAAGAACGAGGGCATAGACATCGCCGCAAGTGCCGGGACAACCGTGAAAGCGGCGGCCTCCGGCAAGGTGGCGTCGATCTCGACCACCGCCGAGGGGGTGAAGTTCCTGCTGATCCGCCACCCGGACGATGTGATCACCGTCTACACCCACCTCGACGAGATCACCGTCAAGAAAGGCGACGCGGTGAGCAAGGGGCAGAGCATCGGCAAGGTCCGCGCGGGCGATCCGGCCTTCCTGCATTTCGAGGTGCGCAAGGGGTTCGACAGCACGGACCCGATGCCATATCTGCAGTAAACCGGCTTGGGCAGGGTCTCCCCCTGCTCCATATCGTCCCGCCCCCCACCCTGACCCTCCCCACGGGGGAGGGAACCGCGCTGCAGACGGGCGCGCCGGGACTCCCTCCCCCGTGGGGAGGGTTGGGGTGGGGTAGCGGCGCACCGGGCAGTCCCGCTACACCGCCCTGTGCGCCTGCGCCATCAAGCCCTGTCCCACGTGTTCCAGCGTCTGCGCCAGTTCCGTGAACCAGCCCGCCGGCTGCCGCGTCGCGCGGCGCACGAGGCCGATGGCGCGGCTGGGTTCCGGCGCGGCGAAGCGGCGCAGGCACAGACCCGGGGCCAGCGCCCGCTCTGCCGACGCCGCCAGCTCCGGCATCAGGGTCAAACCGAATCCTGCCTCCACAAGGCGCGTCAGGGTCGGCAGCGAGGAGGCGCCCATGTGAATACGCTGGTGCCCGCGCCCCCGGCCACAGACCGCCAGCGCCTGGTCGGTCAGGCAATGGCCGTCCTCCAGCAGCAGGATCTGGCTCTCGCTCAGCCCCTCCGGGCTGATGCCTTCTCCGAGGGCCGCCAACCGCGCGGCACTGCCCGCCAGCAGGAAGCGGTCCTCGAACAGCAGCCGCTCCTCCAGGCCGGCCCGTTCCGTCGGCAGGGCCAGGATGCAGGCGTCGAGCGCGCCTTCGGCCAGGTGATCGAGGACGCGGTCTGTCTTGCCCTCGGTGATCTGCACATCGAGCGAGATGTCCGAGGCCCGCAGCGCCGCCAGCGCCTCCGGCAGCAGGTAGGGCGCGATCGTCGGGATCACCCCCAGCCGCAGCACACCACCGAGCCCGAGCCGGTTCTGCGCCGCCTGTTCAAGGTCGGCAATCTCGGCCAGCACCCGCTGCGCCGTCGCCAGCACCTCGCGGCCCAGCGGCGTCAGCAGCAGGCGCCGCGACTGGCGTTCGACCAGCGGCGCGCCAAGGCTGCGTTCGAGTTCCTGGATCTGGACCGACAAGGCGGGCTGGCTGACGAAACACTGGTCTGCGGCCCGGCGGAAATTGCCCTGCTCGGCCAGCGCCTTGAAATAGGAAAGTTGCTTGAGCGTGATGGTCATGGGTGCGTCTTATCACGCAGCGCCCGAAATGAAAATTTCTCTTATCGAAACAAGGGCAGCCCCCGCGCCCTTCCGTTCGTCTCTGCCGTGACCGGAGCGGCGCCCACATGGGCCTCGCAAGGCACGACGGCGGTCTGCCACACCGCGGCGCGGCTGGTCAGCCGAGCAGGTCGCCTCCCCGGGCGCTGCGCTCCTCGTAGTGGCGGCGCAGGCGCTGCAGCGCGATGCGCAGCACGACCTTGCCGGAGCGGGCCGACCAGCCAAGCTGCTTTTCCGCCGTTTCCAGCCCTTCCAGATAGCAGCAGCAGCGCAACGCCACATCCCCGAGCCCCGGTCCCAGATCGCGCAGCGCCGCCTCGACGCGGGCGCGGGCGGCGTTCGGTCCCTTGTCCTCGTGACTGCGGGCATCGCTCTTCACACCCGCCGTCAGGAACTGGTCCCAGTTCTGCGTGGTACGCGGCCCCATCTGCGACAACTCGAAATCCTCGCGCAGCCGTTCGCCCGCGGTGATCAGCACGTCGGACAGGAACGGCTTGCCATCCTTGTCACGGCGGCGGGCGAGTGCGGTCAGCGGGCTTTCCACCAGCATGAACTTGCCCTTGCGGGCGCGCGGGTCGCGGTCGATCTCCTCCAGCGCCTCGTCGGCGGCGCGGCCGGTATCGAACCCGGCCTGCGCCTCGGCAAAGCCGCGCACCCGGTTCTCCTGCTCCGCCATCAGCCGGTTCAGCGCCACCCGCCCTGCGGAGGTGATGTGATAGCGCGAGATGCGGCCCGGCTCGTCACAGGAGATCCAGTCCTTCAGCGCCATGGCCTGCGCGATGGCACTGTCGACCACCGCCGTCCGCGCGCTGCCGCCCTCGCCCATGTCGCGGACCACCACGGCCTTGTCCATCTCGGCAGCCACGGCCAGCACCGCACCACTTTCGCAGAGCCGTCGCAGCACCCGCCGCGCTTCCCGCGCGAGGGTCTTCTCGTCCGGTGCAACCGGCATGTCGTTGAATGCAGTCATGACGTCGTCATCCCCTTTTGACTGGATCGCCTTGCAGGCGGTATTCAGGCGGCCCAACTGGCGCAGGGCCGCGTCGATCAGCGGGTCGTCGCGGCGTGTCTCGATGCGCCTGACCTGCCGCAGAACGGTGGAGGCATGGCACCCGGCGCGCCGCGCCAACGCGCGGATTGACTGGCCTTCCTCGGTGTGCGCAAGGTAAACCCGAGCAGCTTCGGGCACCCAATCCGGCAGCAGCGCCGCCGTCTCGCTTTCTCTGGCTTCGATCATGGTTCCCCTTCCCCGGGTGATCGTTATCCACAATTTTATCCCCATGGATAAGTCGCAACCTAGGCGTGTGTGTATTACTCCTTGGTTAAAATCAGGGTGCTGACACAACAATTCGACGCAATTTCTAAACAGTGCGGTAACCGATCGTTCGCGGCTCGGCACCAATGCGCAACACCGCTGATGGTTGTGTCAGTTTGCGCGACGGGGGCCAAAAAGACCGGAGCACACGACCATGAAAGACGTCCTTGGAATACTGAGCGAACTGCGTCGCCCACCGCTGCTGATTCGGGCTGCCAGAATCGGTGCGCAGGACTACAGGCGCGAGATTCACCTCGGCCGAATCCTCGGCACGGCGGCGCTGCCCCGCGCGGGTGCGGCGGCGATGCGGCTGATGGAACTGGAGATCGACCTCGACGACCGCCGCCGCCGCGCGGAGGCGGGCTACAGCGTGTCGCATCACGTGGAGGTTCTGGCCGCGCTCATGGGCGAGGCCCGGCTGCTGCAGGAGCAGCGGCTCTGACCCGGCCCCCGTCTCGCGGGGACCGGGCCGGTCTCGGTCAGCTGAAGGCGTCGCTCATCGAGGCCTTCTTGTTCGCGACATATCCCGCGAGGCCTTCGGCGATGGCCGGGTCCATCTGCGGCTGGACGTAGGTGTCCAGCAGCTTCTTCACCCGCGCCGCGGCCAGCGTCGCGGTGTCGCGTGCGCCTTCTTCGGACCAGGTCTCGAACGGCTTGTAGTCGAGCAGCTCGGACCGCCAGAACGCGCTCTTGAAGTTGGCCTGCGTGTGGGCACAGCCGAGGTAGTGCCCGCCGGGGCCGACCTCGCGGATGGCGTCCATCGCCTGCCCGTTCGCGTCAATACTCACGCCCTTGGCGAAGTGGTGCAGTGCGCCCAGCTGGTCCGCGTCCATCACGAACTTCTCGAAGCTCGACACGAGGCCGCCTTCCAGCCAGCCACAGGCGTGCAGCATGAAGTTGACGCCCGCCTGCAGGCCCATGTTCAGCGTGTTCGCCGTCTCATAGGCCGCCTGCGCGTCCGGCAGCTTGGAGCCGCAGAACGACCCCGCCGAGCGGTACGGCAGGTTCAACCGCCGCGCCAGCTGGCCCGCGCCATAGGTGATGTGCGCCGCTTCCGGGGTGCCGAAGGTCGGCGCACCGGAGTTCATGTCGATGGAGGTCACGAAGGCGCCGAAGATCACCGGCGCGCCCTTGCGGATCAGCTGGCTGTAGGCGATGCCCGCGAGCACTTCCGCCAGCACCTGTGTCAGCGTCCCCGCCACCGAGACCGGCGCCATGGCACCGCCGACGATGAACGGCGAGACGATGCAGGCCTGATTGTTGGCGGCATAGACTTCCAGCGAGCCCATCATCACGTCGTCGAAGGTCAGCGGCGAGTTGATGTTGATGAGCGAGGTCATCACGGTGTTGTTCTGCACGAAGTCCTTTCCGAAAAGGATCTCGCACATGTCGACCGAATCCTGCGCCCGGCTCGGCTCCGTCACCGACCCCATGAACGGCTTGTCCGACAGGGTCATGTGGGCGTGCAGCATGTCGAGGTGGCGCTTGTTCACCGGAATGTCGGTGGGCTCGCAGACCGTGCCGCCGGAGTGGTGCAGCCACTTCGACATCTGGCCGAGTTTCACGAACTTGCGGAAGTCCTCCATGGTCGCATAGCGGCGGCCACCCTCGTTGTCGCGCACGAAGGGCGGGCCATAGACCGGCGCGAGGACGAGGTTCTTTCCGCCGATCACCACGTTGCGCTCCGGATTGCGGGCGTGCTGGGTGAACTGGCTGGGCGCGGTCTTGCACAGCTCCCGGGCCAGGCCGCGCGGGATGCGCACGCGCTCGCCATCGATGTCCGCACCGGCATCCGCCCAGCGTTTCAGCGCGCCGGGGTTGTTCACGAAGTTGACGCCGATCTCCTCGAGCACGGTTTCCGCATTGTGCTCGATGATCTGCAGCGCCTCTTCGGTCAGCACTTCGAAGTTGGGAATGTTGCGCTCGATGAATTTCGCCGTCTCGACGACGACCGACGTGCGCTCCGCCCGCCGCGCGGCCCCGCCGCCACCCCGAGCCCGTTTGCGTGCACCAGCGTCCGACATCTCGTTCATCCCTTGAGCTTTCATAGGTTCGAAAGGCGCACCCGTTGTGCACCACAGTGGACAGGGGTTTATCGCGCCCGGCTCCCGCCCCGTTAGCGGTTTCCGGCGATTGAGGGGCGAAAACGACATTGCGGGCAGGTTTTTCGGCATCTGTCCGCGGCAGGCCCGGATCGGCCCCGGGAATGGTGCACATCCGAAATTCTCCAATTGTCGCTTTAAGGAGCCATTAGGCCGGGGCCGCTATCCCGGTGTGCAAAGCAACCCAACGGAGCCGTGCCCATGGCCTTTTCCGCCGTTTTCCGCCCTGCCCTCGCCTGTATCCTCGCCCTCGCCGCCGGGCCTGCTCTGGCCATCTGCCTCGAATTCGGCCCGCAGACGCCGCGCGACATCACAAACCGACACGGCACCAACGAGTCGCGCTTCAACCTCGCGCCGCCGCATCAGGAAATGAACCTGTGCAATATCCACACGCATACCAACGCCGAGCATATGGGGCCCGGCTTCTCGATCTACGCCGGTCCGGGCGAGCACGGCGGGTTCAAATGCGCGGGCAGCAATGACCTGACGGCGGAGGAACTGACGCGCCCGCATGGCACCGGCCACGGCGAGCACAGCACCTTCCATGGCGTCGAACCCGGCGACACCATCGAGGTGCACTGGGTCTATTCCTCCTGCCCGGTGCAGCCGGGGCCGACCCTTGGCTCGTGCATGTCGGCGAGCTGCTCGAACCCGCAATTGCGCGTCGAGAGCCAGGTGTTCCTCGTGGTCAACGATCCCAACGCGCTGGATTTCCGCGATTTCGACTATCGCGGCACCCGCCGCGCCGGTCTCTACCAGGCGCATTCGCTGCCCACCGGCACCGGCAACCCGGTGGTCTTCCGCGGCTCCACCACCGGGCCGAGCTATGACGAGCAGACCTGCTCGCCGATGCAGGTGACCTGGTCCGTGCGCCCCCGCTGTGCCCGGCTCGACATCTCCTCGCTCGACGCCTGGGCCGAGGCGGGGAACGTCTTCGAGGAGAACCACAGCCATGGCGTGCGGCAACTGGTCACCAGCCCGGCGCTGCTGTCCGAGATCGAGTAATCGCCGTGCGCCGCTCCGCCTGCATCCTTCTTCTGGCCTTCGCCCTGCCCGGGGCGGAGGCCAGCGCCCAGTCCTATTGCCGCGGCTTCGGCCCGCAGACCCCGCGCGACATCTCCAGTGTGGTTGGCACCAACCGCCGCCAGTTCACCATGGCTCCGCCCGCCTCCGATCTGAACCTGTGCAACATCCACACGCACACGAACGCCGAGCACAAGGGACCGGGCTTCTCCGTCTCCGCCGGCGCGGGCGAACACGGCGGCTGGCGCTGCAACGAAACGGACACGTTGAAACCGTCGGAGCTGGAGGACCCGGACCATGGCCACGGCGCCTTCCACGGCGTGAAACCCGGCGACACCATCGAGGTGCATTGGGTCTATTCCTCCTGCGAGGTCGCCCCCGGTCCCGGCCTCGGCTCCTGCCTCTCGCCCGCCTGCTCCAACCCGCAACTGCGGGTGGAGGCGCAGGTCTTTCTCGTCGTCAATGATCCGGGTGCACTCGATTTCATGGACTACGTCTATGGCGGCGAAGTCAGCGGCCTGCACCAGCCCAAGCAACTGCCGCATGGCACAGGCGCTCCGGTGGTCTTCGCAGGCTCCACCACCGGCCCCAGCTATTCTCAGGAAATATGCTCGCCGCTGCAGGTCACATGGTCCGTGCGCCCGCGCTGCACCCGCCTGAACATCGCCTCGCTGCATGCCTGGGCCGAACGCGGCAACCGCTTCGGGGAAGACCACAGCCACGGCGTGCGCCAGCTGGTCACCGCCCCGGAACTGCTCGCCCCGATCGGGAACTAGGCACCACATGCCGTAGGGCGGGGCTTTGCCCCGCACCCCCCCTTGCACAAGGTCCCGCACGGCCCTAAAGCGGAGCCATGACCCAGCATGACAGCCTTCTCATCATCGACTTCGGATCGCAGGTCACGCAACTGATCGCGCGCCGCCTGCGCGAGCTGAACGTCTACTGCGAAATCCGTCCCTATCAGGCCGTCACGATGGAGACGGTCCGCGAGATGGCCCCGAAGGCCATCATCTTCTCCGGCGGCCCGGACAGCGTCACCCGCGAGGGCAGTCCCCGTGCCCCCGAAGGCATCTTCGACTACGGCGTGCCGATCCTCGGCATCTGCTATGGCCAACAGGTCATGATGCAGCAGCTTGGCGGGCGCGTCGAATCCGGCCACGGCACCGCCGAATTCGGCCGCGCCTTCGTCAAGCCGACGCAGCCGCTCGATCTTCTCGACGGCTGGTTCGACGGCACCGAGCAGGAGCAGGTCTGGATGAGCCATGGCGACCACGTCGCCGCCATCGCCCCCGGCTTCGAGGTCTACGGCACCTCCCCCGGCGCGCCCTTCGCCATCACCGCCGACGCCGCGCGCCACTTCTATGCCGTGCAGTTCCACCCGGAGGTGCACCACACGCCGAAGGGCGCAAAGCTCTACGAGAATTTCGTCCGCCTCGCGGGTTTCAAGGGCGACTGGACCATGGGTGCCTACCGGGAGGAAGCGGTGCAGCGCATCCGCGACCAGGTCGGCGACAAGAAGGTGATCTGCGCCCTGTCCGGCGGCGTCGACAGCTCCGTCGCGGCGGCCCTGATCCATGAGGCCATCGGCGATCAGCTCACCTGCGTCTTCGTCGACCATGGCCTCTTGCGCCTGAACGAGGCCGAAGAGGTCGTCGGCATGTTCCGCGACCACATGAACCTCTCGGTGATCCACGCGCAGGAACAGGAGCTGTTCCTCGGTGAACTCGACGGCGTCTCTGACCCGGAAACCAAACGCAAGATCATCGGCAGGCTCTTCATCGACGTCTTCCAGAAATACGCCAGCCAGATCGAGGGCGCGGAATTTCTCGCCCAGGGCACGCTCTACCCGGACGTCATCGAATCCGTCAGTTTCAGCGGTGGTCCCTCCGTTACCATCAAGTCGCACCACAACGTGGGCGGCCTGCCGGAGAAGATGGGCCTCAAGCTGGTGGAGCCGCTGCGCGAGCTGTTCAAGGACGAGGTCCGCGCGCTTGGCCGCGAGCTTGGCCTGCCGGATCACTTCATCGGCCGCCACCCCTTCCCCGGCCCGGGCCTCGCCATCCGCTGCCCCGGCGAAATCACTCGCGAGAAGCTGGAGATCCTGCGAAAGGCGGACGCGGTCTACATCGACCAGATCCGCAAGCACGGCCTCTACGACGAGATCTGGCAGGCTTTCGTGGCCATCCTGCCGGTGCGCACAGTGGGTGTCATGGGGGACGGGCGGACTTACGACTACGCCTGTGCCCTGCGCGCGGTGACCTCGGTCGATGGCATGACGGCGGATTACTACCCGTTCAGCCACGACTTCCTCGGCGAGACCGCAACGCGGATCATCAACGAGGTCAAGGGCATCAACCGCTGCACCTACGACATCACCTCGAAGCCCCCGGGCACCATCGAGTGGGAATGATCCCGCGCCCGAGGCCCGCGATCCCGGAGACAGACCCTTGCCCTACGACCGGACCGACACGCCCGAGACTCTGCCGGTGACCCCGCTGAAGGCGACACCGGCCGTCTGGGTCCGGATGCTGGCCCGCATCGCCAACAACACCGCCCGCTCGCTCCGGGGCGCGGCCCTGCTGGCGCTGAAACCGAAGGGCGCAAAGGCGCCCTGCCCGCCGGTGCATCTCACCGACCTGCCGCCGGACCGCCAGACGTTCCACCACTGGAACGAGAGCTTTCCAATGGCGCACGGGCTGGAGCCGGTCACCCTGGTGCACATCGGCAAATGCGGCGGCACCTCGATCCGGCGCAGCTTCGTCGAGGCCGGCATCGACGTGCACGAGTTGCACATGCGCAAGGCGCCACTGGACGCCAGCCGCCGCTATGTCGTCTGGGTCCGCGATCCGATCAAGCGTTTCATCTCCGCCTTCAACCACTCCAAGAGCATCTGCCAGTTCGACGTCTCCGGCATGGCCCCGGGCAGTGCCACCCTCGCCAATTGCCCCGCACCGATGCGCATCGAGACGAAGATCAGGACGGGCCGGGCCTACCCGGACGAATACGAATACCTGATGGCGCAGTTCGAGACCGCGAACGACCTGGCAGAGTCACTCTATGGCCCGGACCTCACACGCCGCGTTCTGGCGCATCTGCTCATGCGCATGCCGGACGAGCACATGAACAAGGGCATCGGCTGGCACCTGCACAACGGCGCCTGGGTTGATGTCTACAGGGACAACATCGCAGCCGTGGGCCGGGTCGAGCAGTTCGACGCGGATTTCGGCGCGATGATCGACGACATGGGGCTCGGCCTTGATGTTCCGCTCAGGCACACCCGCATGCACAAGGCCAACCTGCCGACCGCCTTGAGCGAGACCGCCGTGGCCAACCTGAAACGGTTCTACCGCAATACCGACTACAAGACCCTCGACACCCTCAAGCGGCACGGATTTCTGCCGTGATCCGGCTCAAGGGCACGATGACCTGCACCGCGGATCGCCTTGCCGAGGTGCGTGCAGCCCTACAGGCCCATGTTGCCCTGACCCGCGACGAGCCGGGCTGTATCCGGTTCGAAGTGACCGAAGACGCCGCGATGCCCGGCCTCTTCCACGTCGACGAAGCCTTTTCCGACCGCGCGGCCTTCGAGGCGCATCAGGCACGCGGGGCCGCCTCGGTCTGGGCGGAGGTCACACTGGGCCTGCCCCGCGCCTACGAGATCACCGAAACCGAAGGCTGACCCGCCCCGGGTTCTGCTCTTTCCTGATACTCCGGGGAGCACGAGGGGCCGGCCCCTCGCTCCCGCGCGCTCCGCGGACACAAACTTGTCCGGCTCATAACCATCTTGCGGATTATGAATTTGCGTACTGCGGAAATCCGTGACAGACCCCGTTGCAAACCGACACCCAAGGGGAACCCATGTCCGACGCTCTGACAAAACTGCTCGAAACCCGCGACTGGCTGCTCGCCGACGGCGCGACGGGCACCAACCTGTTCAACATGGGCCTGATGTCCGGCGATGCGCCGGAGTTCTGGAACGAAATCGAGGCGGACAAGATCCGCGCCCTCTACAACGGCGCGATCAATGCCGGGTCTGACCTCTTCCTGACCAACTCCTTCGGCGCCAACGCGTCCCGCCTCAAGCTGCACGACGCCGCGCACCGCGCCTATGAGCTGTCCAAACTCGCCGCAGAGCTTGGCCGCGAATGCGCCGACAAGGCGGGCCGCCCGGTCATCGTCGCGGGTTCCGTGGGCCCGACCGGCGAGATCATGGGCGCGGCGGGCACCCTCTCGCACGAGCGCGCCGTCGAGATGTTCGAGGAAACCGCCAAGGGCCTGATGGACGGCGGGGCCGATGTGCTCTGGGTCGAGACGATCTCCGCCCCCGAGGAATTCCGCGCCGCTGCCGAGGCCTTCTCCAACATCAGTGCGCCCTGGTGCGGGACCATGTCCTTCGACACCGCGGGCCGAACCATGATGGGCGTGACCTCCGCCGAGATGGTCGGCATCGTCGAGGGCCTGCCCAATCCGCCCATCGCCTTTGGCGCGAACTGCGGTGTTGGCGCCTCGGATCTGCTGCGCACCGTGCTTGGCTTCGTCGCCCAGGGCACCGAGCGCCCGATCATCGCGAAGGGCAACGCCGGAATCCCGAAATATGTCGACGGCCATATCCACTACGACGGCACGCCGGATCTGATGGCGGATTACGCCTGCCTCGCCCGCGACGCCGGTGCGAAGATCATCGGCGGCTGCTGCGGCACCATGCCGGTCCACCTTGCCGCCATGCGCGAGGCTCTGGAGACCCGTCCGAAGGGCCCGCGCCCGACACTGGAACAGATCACCGCGGCGATGGGTGGCTTCTCTTCCGAGAGCGACGGCACCGGCGAGGGCGGCCCCTCCCGCGAGCGCAAATCGCGCCGCCGGAAGTGAGCGCCTTCACGGACCTTTAACCATGATCTGCGCATCCTCTTCCGCATGGGACAACCACCGGATTTCATCCGGCCAGAGGACTGGCTGCGCACCATCTTCTCCGCCCGCGCCGCGGCGGATGGCGGCGTCGTGCGCCGCAAGACCCGCGACATCGAGCGTATTGTCGGCCGCGAGCGCTTTGCCTCTGAACTGGCAAGGCGCGGGTTTTCCGCGGTCGAAAACGGCGGACAGACGGTCATCTTCTGCAATGCCGAACCGATCCGGCGCTGGCCGTTGCCGTCGAAAGACACGCAAATTGCTTCGAAGCAATTTGCAAAAGCCGTCGACGGCTTTTGCCCCCCAACTAGAACAGACTGAGTTGATCCCCCACCCTCGGCGGCACCCGGAACAGATCGCAGCGCAGCGGCGGTTGCCGAGCGTCCAGCCCCAGCGCTCGTGCCGCCCGCCTGAACCGCTGTCCCACAAGGTCGGCGTAAGGCCCTTCGCCGCGCATCCGGGTGAACCATTTGGCGGAGTAGACCTCGCCGCCATGCATGTCCCGCAAGTGGCCCATGATCCGCTTCGCGCGGTCCGGGTAATGCTCCGCCAGCCAGTCCTGCCAAAGCCCCGCAACCTCGCGCGGCAACCGCAGCATGATCCAGCTGGCCGAGACTGCCCCGGCGTCGCGCCCGGCTTCGAGGATCTTCTCAAGCTCCGGATCGGTCAGCGCCGGAACGAGGGGCGAGGCCATGATGCGCACGGGGATGCCGGCCTCGGTCAGCCTGCGGATGGTCTCCAGCCGTCTTGCCGGACTCGGGCAACGCGGTTCCATCTTCCGCGACAGGCCCGCGTCCAGCGTGGTCACGGAAATCCCGACCTTCGCCAGCCCCTGCGCCGCCATGTCGGACAGGATGTCGATGTCGCGCTCGACCAGCGTGCCCTTGGTGACGATGGCCACCGGATGGCGAAAGTCGCGCAACACCTCGAGACAGCCGCGCATGATGCGGCGCTCGCGCTCGACCGGCTGATACGGGTCCGTGTTGGTGCCGATGGCCAGCGGCTGCACGGCGTAGCGCTTGGCCCGCAGTTCCTTCGCCAGTACCTCCGGTGCGGTGGGCCGGGCGATCAGCCGTGTCTCGAAATCGAGGCCCGGCGACAGGCCAAGGAATGCATGTCCCGGGCGGGCAAAGCAGTAGATGCATCCGTGCTCGCAGCCCCGGTACGGGTTCAAAGAGCGGTCGAACGGCAGATCGGGCGACGTCTGGTAGGTGATCACGCTACGCGGCACCTCCTCCGCCACGATCGTGCGGAGCACGCCGACCTCTTCGGGAATGTCCCAGCCATCGTGCAGATCCTCCCGCGCAAACCGTTCGAATCGCCCGGCATCCCGGCTCGCCGCCCCTCGTCCGGGGCGCATTTCCTTGGCAACGGGGCGAAGCGGCTGGGTCATGCCGTCAAAATAGAACGAAATAAGAACACGCGCAATCCATCCGACGCATCACGCAGCGCCGCGTCGGAGAAACATCGCCCTATGTCGCAATCTGCCAATCGGGCCGAACACAATCGCCGCATTAGGAATTAATCTCGCCCCGGGCCGGTGCCCGCGTGCAAAAGGAACAAAACCATGTCCGACGAAGACGATATCATCCTTTCCGACCTCAGCGACGACGAGCTTGTCGAACAAATGTGGGACGACCTCTACGACGGTCTCAAGGAGGAGATCGAAGAGGGCGTCAACATCCTGCTCGAGCGCGGCTGGACCCCGTATGACGTGCTGACCAAGGCACTCGTCGGCGGCATGACCATCGTCGGCCACGACTTCCGCGACGGCATCCTTTTCGTGCCCGAGGTGCTTCTCGCGGCCAACGCGATGAAGGCCGGCATGGCCATCCTCAAGCCGCTTCTGGCCGAAACCGGCGCACCACGCATGGGCAAGATGGTCATCGGCACCGTCAAGGGCGACATCCACGACATCGGCAAGAACCTCGTGTCCATGATGATGGAAGGGGCCGGTTTCGAAGTGGTCGATCTCGGGATCAACAATCCGGTGGAAAACTATCTTGAAGCTTTGGCCCGCGAAGAGGCCGACATCCTCGGCATGTCCGCCCTGCTGACCACGACCATGCCCTACATGAAGGTGGTGATCGACGCGATGGTCGCCCAGGGCATCCGCGACGACTACGTCGTTCTGGTCGGCGGCGCGCCGCTGAACGAGGAATTCGGCAAGGCCATCGGCGCCGACGCCTATTGCCGCGACGCGGCCGTGGCCGTCGAGACCGCCAAGGAATTCATCGCACGCAAGCACAACCAGATGGCGGCTGGCTGAAACGCGGCCACATCCCCGGGCTGACCGGCCCGCGGGATGGGCCGAAACCCGCCTTATTTCTCCTCAAGGCCTCTTTGTGATCGAAGAGGCCTTTTTCTTTAACCTCTTATGCGCCATATTGGTGTCAGGAGAGAGGAGTTCCCGCGTGCCCGTCACATCTTTCGCCCTGTTGATCCTGTCCGTCCTTGCAGCCGCCGCGCTGACAATCTGGGCAGTGACCGCATGGGGCATGATGACGGTGCTGCCGCTGCTCATCTCCGTGGCGCTGATTGCCCGCTGGGCCATGGCGCATGTTCCCCACGATGACAATCACGCCTGATCTTCCCGTCTCCAGCGATGTCCTGACCGCCGAGGGGCTCGCCCCTTCGGGCAAGGGCCGCATTCTGCTGATCGCCTGTGGCGCGCTGGCGCGGGAGATTCTCGACCTCAAGTCCCGGAATGGCTGGGACCATCTCGACCTCGCCTGTCTTCCCGCCATCCTTCACAACTTTCCCGAAAAGATCACCGGAGCGGTGCGGGACGCCGTCGCAAGGCATCGCGGGGCCTATGACAGGATCTTCGTCGTCTATGCCGATTGCGGCACAGGCGGGCTGCTGCAGGCGGCCTGCGCCGAGATGGGCGTGGAGATGGTCGCCGGGCCCCATTGCTATGCTTTTTTCGACGGCGTGGATCGGTTCGCGGAGCGCGGCGAGGTGACGAGTTTCTTCCTCACCGATTTCCTCGTCCGCCAGTTCGACGCCTTCGTGTGGAAGCCTCTGGGGCTGGACCGGCATCCGGAGCTTCGGGAAATGTATTTCGGCAATTACGAGACGCTGGTGTATCTTGCGCAGGTGGACGATCCGGCGCTGACAGCCAAGGCAGAGGCTCAGGCGGAGCGGCTCGGGCTGCGATTCGAACGCCGCCTGACGGGCTATGGCGACCTCGCCGCCACCATGACGGATTGGGCCGGGCGCTGACCCGCTTTGGTGCGGACCCCCGATGTCACCGCGACGGCCTGTAGGGCGGGGCTGTGCCCCGCACCCGCCGCATCTCAGGCCGCCTCGTCCTCCGCCTGCTGCCGGGCCCAGAGCGCGGCATAGCGGCCCTGCCGCGCAAGCAGCGTCTCGTGGCTGCCCTCCTCGATCACCTCGCCGTCCTGCAAGACCACGATGCGGTCCGCGTCCGCGATCGTCGACAGGCGGTGCGCGATGGTGATGACCGTCCGCCCTTCCCCGGCCCGCCGCAGCGCCTCCTGGATCGAGGCTTCCGTCTCCGTATCCAGCGCCGAGGTTGCCTCGTCCAGCAGCAGCACCGGCGGGTTCTTGAGCAGCGTCCGGGCGATACCCACCCGCTGCTTCTCTCCGCCCGAGAGTTTCAGCCCACGCTCGCCCACCGCCGTGTCATAGCCTTCCGGAAGCGACGCAATGAAGTCATGGATCTGCGCGGCCTTTGCGGCGGCGACGATCTCCTCTTCGGTCGCGCCGTCGCGGCCATAGGCGATGTTGTAGCGGATCGTGTCGTTGAACAGCACCGTGTCCTGCGGCACCACGCCGATCGCCGCGTGCAGGCTCTCCTGCGTGACATCGCGGATATCCTGCCCGTCGATCCGGATCGCGCCGCCGCCGACATCGTAGAAGCGGAACAGCAGCCGCCCGATGGTCGACTTGCCGGAGCCGCTTGGCCCGACCAGCGCCACGTTCTGCCCGGCCCCGACGGTGACCGAGACGCCCTTGAGGATCGGCCTCGCCGGATCGTAGCCAAAGCGCACGCCGTCGAGTTCCACCACCCCGCGCGAGACCGCCAGCGCCGGGGCGCCGGGCTTGTCGGAGACCTCCTGCGGCTGTTCCAGCAGGTCGAACATCTCGCCCATGTCCACGAGGCTCTGACGAATCTCGCGGTAGACCGTGCCGAGGAAGTTCAGCGGCATGGTGATCTGGATCATGTAGGCGTTGACCATGACGAAATCGCCCACAGTCAGCGTCTTCGCCTGCACCCCCAGCGCCGCCATGACCATCACCGCGACCAGGCCGGAGGTGATCAGGAAGCTCTGCCCGAAGTTCAGGAAGGCCAGCGAGGTGGCGGTCTTCACCGCCGCGCCCTCGTAGGCCTGCATCGCGCGGTCATACCGTGCCGCCTCCCGGCCTTCGGCACCGAAGTATTTCACGGTTTCGAAGTTCAGCAGGCTGTCGATGGCCTTCTGGTTGGCGTCGGTGTCCTGCTTGTTCATCTCGCGGCGCAGCTTCACCCGCCATTCGGTGACGGCAAAGGTGAACCAGACGTACAGCGCGATGACCACCGCGACGACCAGCAGATACCAGACATCGAAGAGCCAGAAGAGTACCGCGCCGACGAGCAGCAATTCGAGCACCAGAGGCCCGACGCTGAACAGCATGAAGCGCAGGAGGAAGTCCACGCCCTTCACCCCGCGCTCGATGATCCGGCTGAGGCCGCCGGTCTTGCGGGTGATGTGGTAGCGCAGGGACAGGCGGTGGATGTGCGTGAAGGTCTCCAGCGCCAGTTGCCGCAGCGCCCGTTGCCCGACCTTGGCAAAGATGCCGTCGCGCAACTGCTGGAACCCCACGGTCATCAGCCGCGCCATGCCGTAGGCCACCGTCAGCCCCACCGCGCCGAGCATCAGGTCCGGCACCTCGCCGGACAGGCTGTCCACCGCGCGTTTGTAGAGGATCGGCGTGCCGACCGCGATCAGCTTGGCAATGACCAGCAGAGCCAGCGCGATCACCACCCGTTGTTTCACCCAAGGTTTGTCTTGCGGCCAGAGGTACGGGCCGACCTTCTGGATGGTCCGCCAGCCGGAGCGGCGCTCCTCGGCGGCAATCTCGGCATTGGTGGCTGGGTTTGCGGATGTGTCAGCGGGCATCGGGGCGTCCTTCGGTCAATCCCCCTGACTTAAGTCCGCCGGAGGCAATTGACCAGAGGACAGCCCGATCCGCGTTCGAACGCCGTCCTACTCCGTCGGCAGATCGAAGATCTGCCCGGGGTAGATCAGGTCCGGGTCGCGGATGCGGTCCGCGTTGGCCTTGTAGACTTTCACGTATTCGATCCCCTCACCGTAACGGCCCTTCGCGATGGCCCAGAGCGTGTGCCCGGGCTGCACCGTGATCGCGGTGATCGGGCCGGCCTCGGCGGCGGCGGCCAGCGTCTCGGGACTTTCGCGCAGGAAGGGACTTTCGACCCGTGCCGTCACTGTCCCGCCTGCGTCGACCTGATCGACGCGCAGGGTATAGGTGCCGGTATCGACCTGCGGCAACTGGATGCGCCAACGCCCGTCCGCCTCGATCTGCGAGGTCGTCAGTGGCGCGTTGTCGAGATAGACGCGGATGAAGCTGTCCTCGGAGCCGCGCCCGGAGATCAGCACCGCCCCCCGGTCGTCATAACTGATGGCGTCGAGCGCCACGTCACCCGGTGCAAGCGGCGCGGTCTGCATGACTTCGATCCCGGACGCCGAGGCCCGCAGCACCGAAGGGGCCTCTGTGGTCTCCATATCCGAAGGGGTTTCCGGCCCCGCGGACCCGTCCGCCACGGCCATGGCTGTCGCAGGCGCGTCGTCTGCTTCTCCGGCAGTCGTCTCCGGCTCGGCGCTGCCGGGTGTTCGAGCAGCCGCCGGAGTCTCCGGCGCTGCCGACGCGGTGGCGGCCTCCGCGCCTTCCGTATCGCCTGCGTCGCCCATGGCGGCGGATGGGGCCGCGTCGGTTCCTGCCAGGTCTTCCGCATCCGGTTCCCGCGCCGCCACCGCCGTCTGCGGTGCGCCCGCGCCGGTGTCCTGCGTTGCGACCCGGGCGACAGCGGGGGTGATGATGACTTCCTCTTCCGAGGCCACCTCATCCTCCGCGCCTTCCGCCTTCTGCAGCAGCGTCAGAACCTGCGCCCGCTCGCTGGCGTCGATGTCGAGGAAGAGGACAAAGCGGCCGTCGAGGCCTGCCTGGGTCTCCGCCAGCCGCGCGCCGTTCACCAGGACCGCAACCTGCGCACCCGGCGCGGCGAGGCCCGCCACCAGGGTGCTGCCACCCGGCTCGGCGCGGACGAGATCGAAGCTCGGACCGGCAAGCGCGGCGGCCTCGGTCTCGGCCTGCGGACGCGGCGCTCCGGTGGTCTCGAACCCGGCGACCTCTCCCGATCCGGCCCCGGCGGTCAAGGCCGCCGGCGGCACGCGTCCCGGTGCCGTGTCGTTTGTGCCGGGCTGGACCACGTCATTGGTGCCGATCTGCGGCGCGGAGAGCAGGCCCGGGGTTTCAGGCAGAACAGGCGCCGCGCCCGATCGCGCGGGAACGTCGGACAGGGCAACCGGCTCTGGCACAGCTGCGGTCTCCGGCGCGGCTACCGTTGCGGTTTCAGCCCCGGCCTCCGGCTTCGGGTCCGGCACCGCAAGCGCAGCCTGCTGCGGCGGCGTCTCGGTCCCGGTATCGGTCTTGCGATCGAACGCCCCGTTCAAGGCCGCGATCAGCGCCACGCCCACGATGCCGACACCGCCCACAGCGGCCATGACAGCCGAATTCTTCATGACTTGTCCAAGTTCATACGTCCCCAGGTCCTTCGTACGAGCGTTCGCACGGTCTTCCGCACTGGCAGGCGCGGATGCACGAATATATCAACGGGCATAACAGGGGTCAAAAGACCTTTTTAAGCCTGATCGGAGAAGGACATGACGAAAAAATCCATTTGTGTCTATTGCGGGTCACGTTTCGGCACCGATCCGGCGTTTGCGGTGGAGGCCGAAGCCATGGGCCGCCTCGTTGCCGAGGCGGGCTGGCGTCTGGTCTATGGTGCGGGGGACGTGGGGCTGATGGGCGCGGTGGCCCGGGCGACGCAGGCGGCGGGCGGCGAGACCTTCGGCGTGATCCCGACCCACCTGCTGCGCCAGGAGGTCGGCAAGCGCGACCTGACGACCTTCGTCATCACCGAGACCATGCACGAGCGCAAGAAGGTCATGCTGATGAACGCCGACGCGGTGGTGGTCATGCCGGGCGGCGCGGGCTCGCTCGACGAGTTCTTCGAAGTGCTGACATGGCGGCAACTGGGCCTGCATGACAAGCCGATGGTCCTTCTGGACGTCGCGGGCTACTGGGGGCCGCTCAAGGCGTTGATGGATCACACGGTGGCGCAGGGATTCGCCGAGGCGAGCCTGCTGGACTTCGTTCAGAGCGGCGCCTCGGCGGGAGAGGTCATGGACCTTCTGCGCCGCGCCCTTTCCTGAGTGAGGCTGACACCGGAGTAGAGCGCCAGCGCCAGCCAGATCAGGCCGAAGGCGAGCGTGTGATACAGCGTCAGAGCCTCGCCGAAAATGACCACCGCGCAGAAGAACTGCAGCGTCGGGTTGATGTACTGCATCAGACCGACCGTCGCCATGCTGAGTTTCTGCGCAGCGCCGGAGAAAAGCACCAGCGGCAGGGCGGTCAGCAGGCCGGAGAAGACAAGCAGCGCGGTGGTGACGGCGTCGGACCCGAAGACGCCCGCGCCCTGTCCGTGCAGCCAGCCGAGATACAGCAGGGCCGGTCCCGAGAGCAGCGCCACCTCGCCCGTCACGGACACCACCGCGCCGGTTTTCAGGTTGCGCTTGATCAGACCGTAGAGACCGAAGGTGACCGCAAGGATCAGCGAAATCCACGGAGCGGCCCCAAGGCCCCATGTCAGCTGCGCCACTCCAAGCGCTGCAAGGGCAACGGCGACCCATTGCATCCTCGCCAGCCGCTCCTTCATGACGAGAACGCCGAGCAGGACGGAGACCAGCGGGAACATGTAGTAGCCGAGCGAGGTCTGCGTGACATGCCCGGCCTGCACCGAGAAGATGAACAGGAACCAGTTGGCGCTGATCATCAACGCCGCGAGGCCCAATGTCGCCGCGTTCCGGACTGTGCCAAGCGCGGTGCGCAATGCCCCGAGCCGTCCCTGCACCGCCAAAAGCCCGGCAAAGACCACGAAGGACCAGACAGTCCGATGCGCCAGCAACTCCAGCGGCGGCACATGCACCAGCAGCTTGTAATAGAGCGGTGAGAAGCCCCAGATCGTGCAGGCGCCGATCATCATCAGAACGCCGGTCTTGCTGTTGGTCATCGGAAAGGAGGCCAGTCTTTGGGATTGGATGCCCCGTATGGGTAGAGGCCTCCTCCGCCGAGGACAAGGGCCGAAGCACAAGGCCCCGGCCCCATCCCGTCACGCCGCCAGTTCGCGGGTGAGAAGCGCCTCGATCTTGTCGATCGGGTGATTGGTCAGGGTCTTGTCGACCTCCGCGACGACCTTGTCGCTGACCTCCTTGTGCAGCTTGCTGCGCAACTCGCCGAGCGTGTTCGGCGGGGCCACGAGAACGATGCGCTCGAAGGCACCCTTGTGCGCCTGCTTGTAGAGGATCTCCGCGAGATCGTCGGCAAAGCGCTCCTTGGCCAGTTCGTGCCAGTCGGTGTCGTCCATCGCGGACTTCTGCCCCGGCCCGCCGTCATGCATGCGCCCCGGCCGGTTTGCGGATTGCTCGCGATCCGAAGGGTTTTCCTGCTGCTCGATCCGCACCACGTTCAGGTCCGGGTTCATCTCGTCGATGTCGTTGCGCAGGAAAAGCGCCTTCTCGCCGTCCGCAACCAGCACCCATGTGCCCTTCGTCAGAACGCCCATCACACCTTCTCCTTGTCACCGCTGCGATTCTGGTCCTGTCCGAGCGGGCGGGTGTTGCCCGCCGAGGTCTCGTCGTGACGTTTTTCCTCGTCGCGGGTGCCGACCTTGCGGGCGATCTCGCCGCCGGAGCGGCCCTGCGCATCGGGTGCCGGGGTCATGTCTTCGGGTTTGCGGCCGAGAATCTCTTCGGTCTCGCGGTGGCCATCGGTGGAACGCTTGCGCTCGGTCATGGTGTCCTCCTGTTTCAGGTTCATCAGACCAACGTCCGCCTGCAGCGTCGGTTCCCGACACGGCGAGCCGGTGCCCGTGGCGCACTCCGGTTTTTCAGGGCCAAATCATCCGGGACAATGCAAATTTCGATTGCTGGAATCACCGACGAGGCGCACCCTTTGCCATTGTCAGCGATTTCCGACAGGACCATTCATGAAACTCTTTACGCCTCTGGCACTGAGCGCCACTTTGCTTGCCGTGCCCCTTCCCGCTCTGGCTGCCACGCTCTCCTACGGCCCCTTCACCGGCAGCCATTACCATGAAGGCGGCAATATCGGCCCCGACTACGCAGCCACGACCGCCCTGGACCGCACGTCGGCCTTTGGCCCGTCCGGCAGCGGCAGTTTCTCGGATTCGGTTTCCAAGACCTACACCGGGGACATGGGCGCCGGGCGGATCGGCACCGCGGATGTGACGGGGGCAACAAACGGCACCCTCGGGACCTACGGTTTTTCCGCGAATTCGGTGGTGACCACGTCCTCCACCTGCGTCGTCGATCCGACACCGGTCGAGGCGGACTGCCTGCCGTTCATCGGGATGCAGTCTTACATCCTCTTCGAGTTCGTCGCCTCGGCGGATGCGCAGATGAGCTATTCCATCGACTGGGCGGGGGGCGCGGGCGATCCGGGGATCAGCCTCGCCGACTATTTCTCCTTCCAGTTCCAGGCGTTCAACGGCTTCGCCTTCTCCTCCTACGGCCTGCCCAGCTACTCGACCAACGAGCTGGGTGATCAGCAGACCGCCGGGACTCTCAGCGGCGTCCTCGACCTGGTGGGCGGCAACGCCTACCGCTTCGAGATCGGCGTCAGGGCGCAAAGCCAGTCGAACGGCGAAGTCGGGGTTCCGGCGCTGGACAGCGGTTTCTTCACCGTCGAGGCGAGCATCGCCGCCGTTCCCCTGCCCGCCGGTCTGCCGCTGCTCCTTGGTGGATTGTCCGGGCTGGTGCTCGCTGGACGCAGGCGCAAGTCATTGCACTGAAAGGAAAACAGACCCTCCCTGAGTCCTGCAAGCGGGGGACGAAACGCCTCCGCCACCGTGCCGATTGTCCCGATTGGCCGCGGCGTGTAGACTTCGAGCATATTCTTCGTGCTCATTCAGTCAGGACTTGCCATGTTGTCATTTCGTATCCCGGCCATCGCGCTGGCTATGTTTGCCCTTCCCGGAAGCCTTTCGGCGGCAACCTTCACCTACACGGCGTTCAGCGGAACGCATTACCACGCGGGCGGCAACATCGGACCCGGATATTCCGCAACCACCGCGCCGGACCGCACCTCCACTTTCGCGCCGGACGGCGGCGGATACCTCTCGGACTCGGTCTTCGACAGCTACGCGGGGGAAATCTCCGCCGGGCGGATCGGACGCGGACAGGCCACGGGCGCAACAGGTGGCCAGCTGACCAGCGACGGCTTCTATTTCAGCTCCGACGTGACAACCGAGGCCGAATGCATCGCGAACCCCACCACCGCGACCTGCCCGCCGTTCATCCGCAGCCAGGCCGACCTCTGGGTAGAGTTCATCCCCGATGTGAACACCACCCTCTATTACGATGTGAACTGGGCCGGCGGCGATACCGATCCGGGCCTGAACCTCGTGGATTACGTTGACTACTCCATCGCCCGGTTCAACGGCTTCGGCTACGTCAACCTGTACAGCTATTCCACCAACACCACCGGCGAAGTGGCCCCGTTCGGGAATGACAGCGGGTCGGTGAGCCTGCTGGCCGGGACCACCTACCGTTTCAGCCTGGCCCTCTCCGCCTATTCGATTTCAAACGGCGCAGTGGGCGTGCCCTTCCTTGATGCGGCGGGCGTCGACGTCTCGCTGAGCGCGGTGCAGTCCAACGCCAATGCCGATCTTGTCGACGGTCTGCTTGCCCCGGTGCCCCTGCCCGCCGCGCTCGGGCTGATGGCCGGGGCGCTCGGCGGACTTGCCGGGGTGCGCAGACGCAGACGCGGCTGACCTCACCAGACGAAAAAAGGCCCGCCGGATGGCGGGCCTTTTGGTGTTCCGGACGACCGGGGATCAGAGGCGCGAAGCCACGTTTTCCCAGTTCACCAGGTTGTCGAGGAAGTTGGCGAGATACGCGGGGCGCTTGTTGCGGAAGTCGATGTAGTAGGAGTGCTCCCACACGTCGCAACCCAGAAGCGCGGTCTGGCCGAAGCACAGCGGGTTCACGCCGTTCTCGGTCTTGGTGACCTTGAGACCGCCGTCCGTGTCTTTCACCAGCCAGCACCAGCCGGAGCCGAACTGACCTGCGCCCGCGGCGGAGAAGTCTTCCTTGAACTTCTCGACCGAGCCGAAGCTCTCCTTGATGGCGCTTTCCAGCTCGCCCGGCATGGCCGCGGCGCCCGGCCCCATCATCTCCCAGAACTGCATGTGGTTCCAGTGCTGGGACGCGTTGTTGAAGATGCCGTTCTGGGCAACCGCGCCGGCCTGGTAGGTGCCTTTGACGATCTCTTCGAGAGACTTCCCTTCCCACTCGGTGCCGGCGATCAGCTTGTTGCCGTTGTCGACATAGGCCTTGTGGTGGATGTCGTGGTGATACTCCAGCGTCTCCTGGCTCATGCCCTTGGAGGCCAGTGCGTCGTGGGCGTAGGGAAGATCGGGAAGTTCGAATGCCATGGACATTCCTCCGTTTTGCTTGGGTTATTCTTGCCGTATACCTGTCCCGCCTGCCCGGTCACGTCAAGGGCAATGCGGGAAATCGCACCGTGCATCTGCGCAGGTCATCCTGCGCCCGCCTGCCTGAACGGCGGTGCGCTGCGGCGTTACCGGATCGGCTTCTTCTCGCACTTTCCCTTGCCACGAAACGTATCCGCATACCCGACCGGCAGAGCCGACAGGTTGAGCTCGCCATTCGCCTTCATGTAGGTCGCACGATACTGGATCGTCGCGATCTGGTTGAAATCGTTCTTGATCCGGATGTCCCAGGCAAAGGTTGTGCGCTTGGCGTTGTCGGTCTTGATCCGGCCCGCAATGGGCTTGCGGTCATTGTAATAGAGGATCACCGGGTCCGAGACGACTACGGCCTTGGTTTGATCATCGACGCCAATGAAAAGCACTTCGGGTATATAGGAACCGCCACTGATTTCCCGGACCTGGCATTCATAGCCGAACTGGGAAGCAAACCCGGGATTGGCGAGAAAGAGCGCGGTGGCGGCGCAGACGAAATGCTTCATGGTCACTCCTTGACGACAGTCCGGCCAAAGTACCTGCCCCGTCCAGGAACACAACCGCAAAGGACGCGAAAGCGCGTCAACGTCGACACGCCGGGGTGGAGGGATACACCCCGGCGGCCGAGTGCGCTCAGAAGTAGCCGACCGCGCTGTCCGGGTGGGCGGCGGTCTTGAGCAGGGCAAAGGTGTAATCGGCGACGGAGCGGAAGCAGATCACCGTGGCCTCTTCTTCCGACGTCAGCCAGAAGGCCGCCGCAACCTGCGCGAAGCGGGTCCGCTTGACCTCGCCCACCGGCAGCCCTTCGGGCGAGAGGTCGGCGGGGGAGATCTTGGCCAGAACCTCGCGGATGTTGCCGCCGGTCAGACGGAACACCGCGCGGGCATCGGAAACATTGGCAACCAGCGAATGGCTCCCGGCCAGCGCCTGACCCAGCGTGTCCACAGCGCCGGTCACATCGGCATAGGGACACAGGACCAGAAGCTCGTCCGGCGACATCCAGAGCACGGCCCGGTCCCCGTCCACCGAGGCCCGCCGCGTCTGCGGCAGGGCCGCGCCGGTGACGCCGCTCAGTGCGTGGGTCATGTCGTGCGAGGCGAGATCGCCACGCAGGGTGATCATGCCCAGCGGGCCGATCTCCTCGATCTTCACCAGGCCGTCAAAGCTGGCGTTGTTCAGCGGGCTGACGAGTTCAGACATTCTGTTTCTCCCCTTCCGGGTCAAAGAACACCGGGCTGACGATCTTGGCGGCGACCAGCGTCTCGCCGTCGTCCTTCATGAAGTGGATGATTTCGCCCATGCGGTCCGGCCCGTTCAGCACCAGACCCATGGCAATCCCGCGATCCAGCGTCGGCGAATGGTAGGTCGAGGTCACGCGGCCCTGCGTATTGCGCTGGCCGTTGGCGTTGCGGCCGTCCTTGATCGCATAGGCGCCATCGGGCAGCACCGAGCCGTCCACCGTCTCCAGCCCGACCAGCTGCCAGCGGGTCGGATCGGTCATGTGGCTGCGCTCCTGCGCCCGCTTGCCGAGGAAGTCCTCTTTCTTCTTCGAGATCGCCCAATGCAGCCCGAGGTCCTGCGGGATCACCGTGCCGTCGGTCTCGTCGCCGATCATGATGAAGCCCTTCTCGGCCCGCATGATGTGGAGGCATTCCGTGCCATAGGGCGTGATGTTCCACTGCGCGCCAACCTGCATGCAGAGGTCCCAGAAGGCCTGGCCATAGCTCGCCGGAACGGCAATCTCGTAGCTCAGCTCGCCGGAGAAGGAGATGCGGTAGGCGCGGCAGGGAATCCCGCCGAGCGTGCCGTCCTTCCATTCCATGAAGGGCAGCGTTTCCTTGCTGACATCCATGCCGCCGAGCGCTTCGAGCAGCTTGCGGGCGTTCGGGCCGACCACGGCGATCTGGGCGTATTGCTCGGTGACGTTGGCGGTGTAGACTTTCCAGTCCCACCATTCGCACTGGAGCCAGTCTTCCATATGGGCATGGATGCGATCCGCGCCGCCGGTGGTGGTGTGGCAGAGGAAGGTCTCCTCGTCGATCCGCGCCACCACGCCGTCGTCCATCAGGAAGCCGTTCTCCGAGCACATCAAACCATAGCGGCACTTGCCCGGTTTCAGCGTGCTCATCATGTTGGTGTAGAGCATGTCGAGGAATTTGCCCGCATCCGGGCCCTTGACGATGATCTTGCCAAGCGTGGATGCGTCAAGCAGACCAAGGCTTTGCCGGGTGTTCTTCACCTCGCGCATCACCGCGTCATGCTTGCTCTCGCCTGCCTTCGGGAAGCAGTACGGGCGGCGCCAGTGGCCGACCGGCTCGAACTCCGCACCATGGGCCTCGTGCCAGGCGTGCATCGGGGTTTTCCGCAACGGCTGGAAAATCTCGCCCCGCGCCTCGCCGGCAATCGCGCCCATGGAAATGGGCGTGTACGGCGGGCGGAAGGTGGTGGTGCCGACCTGCGGGATGTCCTCACCCAGTGCATGAGCAAGCGTCGCGAGGCCGTTGATGTTGCTGAGTTTCCCCTGATCCGTTGCCATGCCGAGCGTGGTGTAGCGCTTGGTATGCTCGACGCTCTCGTAACCCTCGCGGGCGGCGAGTTGCACGTCGGAGACCTTCACGTCGTTCTGGTAGTCGAGCCAGGCTTTCATCTTCAGCTCCGGCCCCGCGCCCTGCGGCATGAGCCAGACCGGCATCATCGCGGATTCCTCCGCAGATGCACCGCTGGAGGCCGCGCCCGAAACCGCCCCGCCACAACGCTCCGCAGCGGATTTTCCTGCCGCGTGCGCGTCTTGCAAGGCGTCATTCAGATGCAGGAAACCGTTGGCCGTGCCAGCCGGAATGACGAAAGCCTTGCCGTCGAAGCTCGTCGGCGCACGGTTCGCGTCCGGGCGGAAGAAAGCCTGCGCCTCGTCCCAGAGCAGCTTGCCGCCGCAATGGGACCACAGGTGCACGACGGGCGACCAGCCGCCGGACATGGCGACGCAGTCGCAGGCGATTTCCTCGACCATCGCGCCTTCACCAGCCTGGCTGCAGGTGTGCACACCGGTGACGCGCTTGCCGCCGAAGACCTTGGCAATCGCCTGCCCTTCGAGCACGCGAATGCCGGCCGCCTTCGCCTCTGCCACCAGAGCCGGGGCAACGGCATGGACGCGGACGTCGATGATCGCCGGAACGGACAGACCGTTGGCAACCAGCGTCAGCGCGGTGCGGTAGGCGTCATCGTTGTTGGTCACGACAACCGTGCGGTCCCCTATGGAGACCCCGTAGTCGACGACGTAATCGCGCACGGCAGAAGCCAGCATGACCCCGGGAATGTCGTTGCCCGCGAAGCTGAGCGGACGCTCGATGGCGCCGGTCGCGGTGACGATCTGTTTGCAACGGATGCGCCAGAGGCGGTGACGGGGACCGCCCGCTTTCGGCGCGTGGTCGGTCAGCCGCTCGTAGGCGAGGACATAGCCGTGGTCATAGACGCCGGACGCCATGACACGGGCGCGCAGGGTCACGTTCGGCATGGCTTTCAGCGCTGCAACGGTCTCATCGACCCAGGCCTGCGCCGGTTTGCCGTCGATTTCGCCGCCGTCCACCGGCGTGCGCCCGCCCCAATGGGCGGTCTGCTCGATCAGCATGACCTTGAGGCCGGATTCGCCCGCTGCCTTCGCCGCCTGAAGACCGGCAACGCCGCCGCCGACGATCAGAATGTCGATGTGTGCGTAGAAATGCTCGTAGGTGTCCGGATCGCGCGTCTCCGCATCCGGCGCCTTGCCCAGACCGGCGGACTGGCGGATGAAGGGCTCGTAGACGTGCTTCCAGAACGGACGCGGGTGGATGAACATCTTGTAGTAGAAGCCCGCGGGCAGGAAACGCGCGAACTTCTGGTTGATCGCGCCCACGTCGAATTCGAGGCTCGGCCAGTGGTTCTGCGAGGTGGCCTTCAGCCCGTCGAACAGCTCCGTCGTGGTGGCGCGGGCGTTCGGCTCGTGGGTGACGCCTTCGCCGAGGTTCACCAGCGCGTTCGGCTCCTCGGCGCCCGAGGCGACGACGCCGCGCGGGCGGTGGTACTTGAAGCTGCGGCCCATCAGCATCTGGTCATTGGCCAGAAGCGCGGACGCCAGCGTGTCGCCGGCGTGGCCGGTGAAGCGTTTGCCGTTGAAACTGAACGAAACCTGTTTGGAGCGGTCGATCAGGCGGCCGGATTTGGCAAGACGTGTGCTCATGTGGAGGAGCCTTCGCTGGTGGCGGGCACCCGGGGTTTCACCCCGGACCCGAGGATATTTGAAGCAATTGGAAACATCAGGACAGGTCGCGCCACGACCAGCCCGGATGCCGGGCGGAGACGGCGTTCTTGATGTGCTGCGGCGGCTCGGTCGTCTGGGCCGGATAGGTGCCGAAGACTTCAAGCGTCACGGTGTCGCGCGCGGCGAGGAACCACTTGCCGCAGCCGTAGGCATGGCGCCAGCGCTCGAAATGCACACCGCGCTTGTTCTCGCGCAGGAAGAGGTAGCCTTCGAAGGCGTCATCCTCGGAACCCGGCCCGAAACGCTTGAGGTGCGCTTCGCCGCCGGGAGCAAGCTCGGTTTCATCAGCTTTGACGCCACAACAGGGGCATTCAAGGATCAGCATGGGGCCATTCCTCTGGACAGGGAGGGGAGTGCATCCGCAGGGTGCAGGACACGGAAGAAAGACGTGGAAAGAACCCGCGTTTGCAGATCGCCGTGCGCGCGCTGCCGGTCAGAGCCGGTCGTGCGCCGAAAGCGCATGGCCGCGGCCATGGTGCCGCCTTGGGCGGCCGCAAGGACGGCTGATCTGTGCGGGATAAGGGGGCGGCGAAGGTCCGCGGTCAGGCCGCGGTCTTGGACGGAGCCGTGCGAACCGGCCACGCCAGCGGCGCAGCCGATCCGGATGTCGCGGAAAATCGTGTCAGTTGCCGTTTGCGGCGTCTTCGACAGCCTTGGCAGCGCCTTCGACGGCGTTGGCAGCATCCTGAGCAGCGCCCTGGGCGTCAGCGGCCGGCGCACTTTCCTCGATGGTGACATTGATGTCGGACGCGTCCGAGCCGGAGACACCGACATTGGTGAACACGAAGAAGCCGATGACGGCGACGACAACGACGAGGATGCCGACGATGAAGGCAATCCCGGAGTTGCCACCGCGATCCGTCGTGGTGGTTGTTGTGGTGTTGTGATGCGTGGAATCGGACATGGGTCTGTACCTCTGCAATTTCGATTTGCAGACTGAACCCCGGTCCTGTGGAAAAGGTTCCGCATCAGTGCGCGACCCCCGCCGCGACGCTTTCGTCGATGAACTTGCCTTCGCGGAAGCGGAACATGCTGAATTCGTCGGTCAGCGGCGAGTGGCCCTTGGCGATGAGTTCCGCCATGCCCCAGCCGGAGCCGGGGATCGCCTTGAAGCCGCCGGTGCCCCAGCCGCAGTTGATGAAGCAGCCCTGAAGCGGCGTCTTCGACAGGATCGGCGAGCGGTCGCCGGTCATGTCCACGATACCGCCCCACTGGCGCAGCATCTTGAGGCGGGAGACCATAGGGAAGGTCTCGATCAGCGCCCGCACCGTCTCCTCGATGTGGTGGAAGCTGCCGCGCTGGGTGTAGTTGTTGAAGCCGTCGGCGCCGCCGCCGATGACCATCTCGCCCTTGTCGGACTGCGACATGTAGCCGTGCACGGTGTTGGCCATGACGACGCAGTCCATCACCGGCTTGATCGGCTCGGAGACCAGCGCCTGCAGCGCCACGGACTCGATCGGCAGGCGGAAGCCAGCCATCTCCGCCAGCACACCGGAGTGACCGGCGACGACGATGCCGAGCTTGTCGCAGTCGATGGGGCCGAGGGTGGTGTCGACGCCGCGCACCTCACCGCCGTGCTGGCGGATGCCGGTGACTTCACATTTCTGGATGATGTCCATGCCCATGTCGGAACAGGCGCGGGCATAGCCCCAGGCCACGGCGTCATGCCGGGCGGTGCCTCCCCGGGCCTGCCACAGCCCGCCAAGCACCGGGTAACGCGGGCCGTCGAGGTTGATGATCGGCACGATCTCCTTGACGCGCTGGGGAGAAATGAACTCGGTGGTCACACCCTGCAGCACGTTGGCATGGGCGGTGCGCTTGTAGCCGCGCACCTCGTGCTCGGTCTGGGCGAGCATGATGACGCCGCGCGGCGAGAACATGACGTTGTAGTTCAGGTCCTGCGACATCGTCTCGTAGAGCGAGCGGGCCTTCTCGTAGATCGCCGCGGAAGGGTCCTGCAGGTAGTTCGAGCGGATGATGGTGGTGTTGCGTCCGGTGTTGCCGCCGCCGAGCCAGCCCTTCTCGATCACCGCGACATTGGTGATGCCGAAGTTGCGTCCGAGGTAATAGGCGGTGGCGAGACCGTGGCCCCCGGCCCCGACGATGACCACGTCATAGCGCTTTTTCGGCGTCGCCTTTCGCCACGCCCGTTCCCAGCCCGTGTGATAGCGCGCCGCCTCGCGGGCAACGGCGAAGACCGAGTAACGTTTCTTCGGAGAGGTGTTCAGGGGCATGGCATCGAATCCGGGAAATGGCCTGTCTTGGCGTTCTGACTAATGGTGATAGCGTCCCGTGCTGCGCCTGCAACCGTCACAATTCGGGACAGTTGCGACATGGGGCCGCCTGTCGCGGCTTTTGCCCTTTTTTCCGGCGCGCTCCTGCCATAGATGCAAGGGGACGAATGGAAGTTGGAGACGCCATGCTGTTCTGGATTGTCGCGATCGGGCTGGCCCTTGCAGTCGCCGCGCTGCTGGCGCGCGGGATCATGCGCGGGCGTGCGGGTGCGACGCCTGCGGCGGCCTTCGATCTGCAGGTCTATCGCGATCAGCTGGCGGAAATCGACCGTGACGCGGCGCGTGGCGTGATCCCGTCCGAGGAGGCCGAGCGGCTGCGCACGGAAGTCTCCCGCCGCATCCTCGCCGCCGACGCCAAGGCGCAGACAGCCGGGCACAGCCGCGAGGCCAGCGGCTACAGCGGCATGCTCGCCGCGATGCTGGCGGTGCTGATCGTCGGTGGCGGCGCCGGAACCTACATTATTCTGGGCGCGCCGGGCTATCCGGATCTGCCGCTGGCCGGCCGCATCGCGGCGGCCAAGGAAGCGCGGGAGAACCGTCCCGGGCAGGCGGTTGCGGAAGAGAACCTGCCCCCCGCCGCGCCGGTGGATGCGCCCGCCGAGTACACGGAACTCGTGCAGAAACTGCGGGCCGCCGTGGCGGAGCGTCCGGACGATTTGCGCGGGCACATGTTGCTGGCGCGGTCCGAGGCGGCCCTGGGCAATTTCACCGAGGCCTGGAAGGCGCTGGCGCGGGTGACCGAGCTCAAGGGCGACCAGGTCACCGCGAAGGACTATGCCGACCTCGCCGACATGATGGTGATCGCCGCCGGGGGCTATGTCTCGCCGGAGGCGCAGAAGGCGCTGGAAGAAGCCCTCGCCCGCGACCCGCGCAACGGCGTCGCGCGGTATTACGGCGGGTTGATGATGGCGCAGACCGGACGCCCGGATGTCGCCTTCCGCATGTGGGACCAACTCCTGCGCGAGAGCGAGCCGGACGCGCCCTGGCTGCCCGCGATCCGCGAGCAGATCCAGGAACTGGCGTTCCGCGCCGGGGAGACCGATTACCAGATCCCGGGTGTCACGCCTCCGATGCTGCGCGGGCCGAGTGCCGGGGACGTGGCCGCGGCGCAGGACATGACGCCCGAGGCGCGCATGGAGATGATCCGCGGCATGGTCGGCCAGCTGTCCGACCGGCTGGCGACCGAGGGCGGCACCCCGGAGGAATGGGCGCGGCTGATCTCCTCGCTCATGGTGCTGGGCGATGCGGATCAGGCCAGGGCGATCTGGGCCGAGGCGCAGACCCGCTTTGCCGAGACGCCGGAGGCGCTGGCGACCATCCGCGCCGCCGCCGAGCGGGCCGGGATCGCGGAATGATCCACGACGATATCGCCGAGTTTGCCGGGGCGCTCACGCCGATGAGCGCGATTGCGGGCCTCGATCTCGGGACCAAGACCATCGGAGTCGCGGTCTCCGACAGCCTGCGCAGCATCGCGACGCCGCTGGAGACGATCAGGCGAAAGAAGTTCACCGAGGACGCGAATGCGCTGCTGGCGATCCTGCAAAAGCGCGGGATCACCGGCATCGTGCTCGGCCTGCCGCGCAACATGGATGGCTCGGAAGGGCCGCGCTGCCAGTCGACCCGTGCCTTTGCCCGGAATTTCGACCGTCTGTGGCAGGGGCAGATCACCTTCTGGGACGAGCGCCTGAGCACCGTTGCCGCCGAACGGGCGCTTCTGGAGGCGGATACGTCACGAAAACGTCGCTCCGAGGTCATAGATCACGTCGCGGCGGGGTATATCCTGCAAGGGGCGCTGGACCGCCTGCGTCACCTTGGGTAAGGCTTCGGCATGAAAGACGAAATCTGGAAGCGCAACGAAATCGAAAGCCCCTGCACAAAGGTCTGCGTCATCCATCCGGAAGCCCGGCTCTGCGCGGGCTGCCTGCGCTCGATCGACGAGATCACCCAGTGGTCGCGCATGGACCCGGAAACCCGTCGCGCCATCATGGCCGAGTTGCCCTCCCGTGCGCCGAAGCTGGCACAGCGCCGGGGTGGACGGGCGGCGCGTCTGGCGCGCCGCTCCGAAGATTAGGCCGCAACCACCGTCACGAAATCGCTTGTAAGGCTGGTCGCGCCGCCCGCGACCCGGGCGACTTCGTAGAAGTTGCCGTCCAGTTCCAGCATCACGAGCGCATCGTTTCCCTGAGGTTCGATGGTGATCTGCGCCCCGGCGGAACCCGCCGCGGGCACCTCGACGACAATCATGTCCTGATCGGCGCCCGTGTAATCGAAATCGGTGATGACCGCCGCCGTCGCGGTGGGCGAAACGGACGACGGGTCATAGACAAAGCTGTCCGGCCCCGCGTTCCCGGCCACCGAGATGGCGCCATCCAGCGCGATCTGGTCCGCCCCGTCCCCGCCCCGCACGAACTCGGCGGAGATGATGTCATCCCCCGCGCCGCCGTCCGCCGTATCGGTGCCGCCGAAGCCGGTGATCACGTCATTGCCGTTGCCTCCGTCGAGGTAGTCGTTCTGGTTACCGCCTTCGAGCGTGTCGTCGCCATCATCGCCGATCAGCGTGTCGCTGCCGTCGACCCCGCTGTAGCGGTTGATGTAGAGCAGGTCGTTTCCATCGCCGCCGAGCAGAACATCCCGCCCGTAATCCCCGCGCAGGGTATCGTTCCCGGCATCCCCGGCCAGCGTGTCGTTGCCCTCGTTTCCGAAGAGCATGTCGTCGCCGATGCCGCCGCTGAGGTTGTCGTCGCCAAGACCGCCGTAGAGCGTGTCATTGCCTTCGCTGCCGTCCGCCGTGTCGCTCCCGTCGCCGCCGTTGATGGTGTCGTTGCCCCCCTGGCCAACGATGTTGTCGTTGCCCGCTTCACCCAGCAGCTTGTCGTCGCCATCGCCGCCGTTGAGGATGTCGTCGCCGTCACCGCCGAGGATCTTGTCCTCACCGATGCCCCCGACAAGGCTGTCATTTCCGTCCTGGCCATGCAGGGTATCATTGCCTGCCCCGCCGTCCACCGCGTCGTTGCCGATCCCGGCATAGACCAGATCGTTTCCGTTCAGCGCCAGATAGACATCGTCCCCGGACCCCAGGTCGATGACATCGTCACCATTGGTGCCCTGTCCCGGCTGCGGTGACGCACCTCCGCCGGAGCCAGCGCCCCCGTCGCCGTCATCGTCCGACGATCCACCGCCAAAATCCATCACCGCGCCGAGCAGCAGCAGCGGCAACAACGTCCAAAGCAAAACCATGACGCACCCTCCAGAAGCAATCGGTTAACAATTGCTTAACGCCACAATTTTGCCAAGGTTTTTCTGTGCTTATGAGGGTTTGGAAACAATCGGCCCCGGTGGGCCGTATTGTGTCCTCTCAGCCCATCAATGCCTTGCGCAGCATGTTCGCCGACACGATCAGGATGAAGACCGCGAAGGTCCGGCGCAGGGTCAGCGCCGGCAAGGCATGGGCCAGTTTCGCGCCCCAGGGCGTGGTGATGAGTGTCATCGACACCGCGATCAGGAACGCCGGGACGTTGACCGCGCCGATCGTGTAGGGCGGCGCATCCGCGACGGTCAGCATCAGGAACCCGATCACCGAAGGCACCGCGATCAGGAGGCCAAAGCCCGCCGCCGTCGCCACGGCCCGGTGCATCGGCATGTTGTAAAGCGTCATCAGCGGCACGCCGAAGCTGCCGCCGCCGATGCCCATGAGCACCGAGAGAAATCCGACCAGAGGCGAAAGCACCGCGCGGGCAATCCCCGTCGGCATCTGCTGGCCCAGCCGCCAGTGCTGCTTGCCGAAAGCCATGTAGAGCCCGACCAGCCCGGCCAGCACGCCGAAGATCACCGCCAGCGCCACCGAGCGCAGTCCCGCCGCCGTGAGCATCCCGACGATGGCGCCGATGACGATCCCGGGCGCCCAGGTCCTGAGCACGGCCCAGTCCACCGCGCCCTTCTTGTTGTGCGAGTGCACGGAGCGGATGGAGGTCACGATGATGGAAGCCAGCGAGGTGGCCAGACAGACCTGCATCAGCATCGGTCCGGCATAGCCGAGCCCGCTGAACACGAAGTAGAAAACCGGCACCAGAACGATCCCGCCGCCGACGCCGAACAGCCCGGCGAGGACACCGGCAAAGGCGGAGGAGGCCATCATCAGCACGATGAGTGGCAACAGCGTGGCGAAATCATATGTCATGCGGCTTGTCCCTGCTCGACCTGCGCCAGCGCCTCCTCGATCAGCTCCGGTCCGGCACCCGGGCGCGACGCCCCTTCGGAAAGGACCCGCCGCCACAGACGCGCACCGGGGCGCCCTGCAAAGAGGCCCAGCATGTGCCGCGTCACCTGATGCAACTTGCCCCCCGAGGTCAAGTGCGCCTCTGTATAGGGCAACATGGCGCGGGCGATGTCTTCGGGTGTGTTGGCACCTGGCGCGGCCCCGAACAGGCGCGCATCCGCTTCGCCCAGGATGTCCCAGGGCCGGTGATAGGCGGCGCGCCCGACCATCACGCCGTCGAAACCCGCGTTCAGGAATTCCTCTGCCTCGTCAAGGCTTTCCACGCCGCCGTTCACGCTCATGTGGAGATGCGGAAACGCCCGCTTCATGCGTTTGACGAGGTCGTAGTCCAGCGGCGGGATGTCCCGGTTCTCCTTCGGCGAAAGCCCCTGGAGCCAGGCCTTGCGGGCATGGATCTGGAACCGCGTCACCCCGGCGGCGGCGACGGTTTCGATGAAATCCGGCAGCACCCGCTCCGGATCCTGGTCATCGACCCCGATGCGGCATTTTACCGTTACCTCGGTCTGCACCGCATCCCTCATCGCCTTGCAGCAATCCGCGACAAGCTCCGGCGTCCGCATCAGGATCGCCCCGAAGGTGCCCGATTGCACCCGGTCGCTCGGACAGCCGCAGTTGAGGTTGATCTCGTCATACCCCGCCTCCGCCCCGAGCCGCGCCGCCCGCGCAAGCTCCACCGGGTCAGAGCCTCCCAATTGCAGCGCAACCGGATGCTCCTCGGGATTGTACTCCAGCAAATGCACCGCCCCCCCGCGCACCAGCGCCGGTGCCGTGACCATCTCCGTGTACAGCAAGGCTTCCGCCGTCATCAGCCGATGCAGATATCGGCAATGTCGGTCGGTCCAGTCCATCATCGGGGCGACGCTCAACCTTGCGTTACCGCAAACAGTTGATTTCATTGCATTGTGCCTCTCGTTTGGCAAACCGAGACGTGCTCCATTCATTCCGATCCACAAATCGTTGTTCGATCCCCGCTCTCGTCATGGAATGCAAGCGCGTGGTGGGTCGGTCGCCTATCTGGCACAGATCGCCATCGAAAGAAAAGGGCAATGGCTGCACCGGGTGCCGTCGATCCGGGTGCGGACGTTCGGCGATGGCATCTACGAGGGCACGCGGGATAGCGTGACGGACATCGGTCGCACATGCGCCAGGGTGCAGCGCCTGACCCTTGCATGCGACATTGCACACACCGCACAGATCGTGGCTCCGCGCGCCGGATTGCAGCGTGTCCCCGTGCGTTGTGACCGGCAGACGGCCGGCCCTGTCCGCGCAAGCCGCGGCTTGCAGTTTTGGTTGCCAGCGAGGGAACCGGTCTGGTGCCTCTCTTGCAAGGACAGACGCCTGCGTTTTTCCCGCCCAGATACCGCCCGCCCGCGCAGGAGGTTTTGACCGGCCCGCCGCCGCGTGCAAGGATGGCGGTGCAGGGGAGGACCGCCATGGCGGAGGAGAAACGCAAGGACCTCAATGCCGCGGAGATCGGAGCGGTGGCGCATCTCTATCGCGCCGAGGTCTACCGCTCGACGATCTGGCGCACCCGGCTCGATACCACGACGAACTGGTCGGTGGTGACGCTGGGGATCGCCCTCTCGATCACCTTTGCCGCGCCGACGGCCTCGGCGCTGCCTCTGGTCCTGGTCGGTATCCTTTTGATGTTCTTCCTGTTTCTCGAAGCGCGGCGTTATCGGTTCTTCAATGTCTGGCGGGCACGCTGCCGGTGGATGGAGACGCATTTCTATGCGCCGATGCTGCATGACGGCGACCTGCACCTGGAGGAGAACTGGCAGAAGACGCTGGCCGAGGACTACTGGCGGCCCGAGTACCATGTCAGCATGATGACTGCCCTGGGCCGCCGGGTGCGCAGCAACTACCTTTGGATCCTGCTGATCCAGACTCTGGCCTATCTCGCCAAGCTGACGGTGCACCCCGAGCCCGCGACGGCTTTCTCCCAGATCGTCGACCGCGCGGCGGTCGGGCCGATCCCCGGGCTGATCATGCTGTGTCTCGGCGGCGTCTACATCGCCTTCGCCATCGGGGTGGCCCTCTGGAGCCGCAACCAGGACCGCCAACGCGCCCTGCGCCGGGGCACCGGGCGTGGCAGCAGCATGGGCTAGCGACGCGGCGCGGCACCGTGCAGGTCCGAGCCGCCGTGTGAAGTTTCCGCGATCCCCGGGATCGACCGGGATTGAAATACGCTGCGCCGGGTGGCGGACGTGCAGGAGGCGAGCGGAAACGCGATCTTCGACCCGCCTGAGCAGGTCAACACGGCGTGAACTATCGGGACGTGACGCGGATCACGAACTGGCGCGGTGCGCCGGGCGGCGGCGGCGGACAGGAGCCGACACCGCGAATGCGCTTGACCGCAACCCGGTCCAGTTCCGGATTGCCGGAGGGTTTCGCCAGAGCAACCCCGGTGATGCGCCCGTTGCCGGAAACGCTGAAACTGACCACGGCGACTCCGCCCCCACGCACCCCGGCGCGACTGCCACGGGAGGCGCAGGCCATGACCTTCCCGGGATAATTGCTCGCCGCCGCGCTGCCGGTGGCCTCCCGGGTCTTGCCGCCCGAACCGCTTGCGCCGGCCTTGGAGGTCCGCGTTCCGGTGACCGATCCGGCGCGGGCGTCGCGTGCGGCATTGCCGGTCTTCGCCGGTTTGGCGGACGTGGCTTCGGTCCGGCGCGGCGTCCGGCTCTGGGCAAAGGCCCTCGCCTTCTCGGCAACCGCCTGTTCGAAGGCCGCGCTGCGCGCCTCCGGCGGACGCCGGGAGCGTGTGACGGCGGCGGTCTGCGGCGTGGTACTTTCCAGCGGTTCGGCACGTGCCACCTCGGCAGGCCGCAGGGGCGGCTCCGGCAGGGCGCCTGTCTCGGCAGGCGCAACAGATGCCGATGCCGTGGGGGAAAGCGGAGCCGTGGCCGGGGCGGCTGCGGTGGTTTGCAGCAGGGCGTCCGGGACGGTCGGCGCGGCGCTGTCTGGTGGCACGACTGTCGGCGTTCTGGCGGCCTCGGCAGTATCGGCGACACGCGGTCTTGCCACCGGCAGGGTCGTTTCCGCCCTGGCAACTGCCGTCATTGGACTTGCCTCTGCCTTGAGGCTCTCCGCTTGGGCGGGACGGATCGGGTCCGCCGTGGCCTGTTCCGCCGTCGTCGTTACCGCTTCTGCCGGTACTGCGCTCAGCGTGCCCTGGACCATGTCGGCGAAGGACGCGCCCAGCCTGACCTCCGCCGCACCTCGCGCCCCTTCCAGCCTCACCGGCTCGCGCAGGAGCACCAGCGCCAGCGCCACATGGGCGCTACCCGCCAGCAGCAGGGCCGCGAGTTTGACGCTGCGCGAGGTGGCGATCATGGCAGCCCCCGCTCGGTGACGATCACCACCTGTCCGGCGCCCGCCGCCCTGAGCTCGCGGCCAAGCCGCACAAGCGTCTGCGCGGGCAGGTCCCGGTCCGGCACCAGCCGGACGCGTTTGAGCGCCTCGGCATCAAGGCCCGCGACATGATCCGCCGCGGAGGCCACCCCCTGACCCTGGTACGACAGCCGCCCGTCCGCGAAGACGACCAGGGCGTCGGCGGGGGTCTGGCGGTCGAGGTCTGCGGTGCGCACCAATGTCAGATCGGGATCGAGCGGGCGCGACAGGGTTCCCGCGACGAGGAAGAAGATCAGCATCAGGAAGACGATGTTGATCAGCGCAATCGTCGGCTCACGCTCGGATCTGGCCCGCCGCCTGCGCATGTCAGGACCGCTCCAGCACGGTGACCTGCACCCCCGGCACGGCCCGCAGGGCGACGAGCAGGTCGGTCAGGCGCTGCGCCGTGACGGCCTCGGCCAGGGAGACGAGCACGACCGGAGCCTCCTCGCCAAGGCGGGATTTCAGCGCATCCAGCGCGACGGGTGTGCCGTTGAGGTCCAGACCGGCTGGCGACAGCCGCAGGAAAAACGGCTTGGCCGCCCCGGACGCCGCGCCGCCCGCGCCGTCCGCCGCAAGCTCGACCTCGGCAAAACGGGTGAAGGTCGAGCTCAGCATGAAGAACAGCAGCAGCAGGAAGATCACGTCGATCAGCGAGGTCAGCGCAAGGCGGCGGCGGCGGGCGGGTTTACGCATGGGCAGCCCGGGCCTCCTTGATGCCGCCTTTGCCATTCGGGGAGAGGATGGTGTGCAGGGCGCTGGACGCCAGCACCCGCTCCTTGTCCATCCGCGCCTCCAGCCAGCTCAGGATCGCGGTGGTCGGCATGGCGACGGCGAGGCCGACGGCAGTGGTCAGCAAGGCAACCCAGATGCCACCCGCCAGGATCGACGGATCGACCTGGCTGCCCGCCGCCTGCAACGCCTGGAAGGCGGAGATCATGCCCAGCACGGTGCCGAAGAGACCCAGAAGCGGTGCCAGCTGCGCGACGGAATCGAGCAGGCGGAAGCCGCGTTCGAGCGTGGCAAAGCGTAGCTCCGCCTCCGCCTCCAGCCGCTCCGCGTCGCCCTGCCCGGCCATCGCCATCTCCACCACCGGCGCGAGGTAGCTGCGCGATCGGCCAAGGTGCCCGCGCGCCGCCGCGCGATCCCCGGCGTCCCAGGCCGCGACCGCCTGCGCCAGCGCCTTGTGCCGCCCGACCCCCGCCGCCGCGAATTGCCACAGTTTGTAGAGCACGACCGTCATCACCAGCACCGACAGCACGCCGAGCAGCAGGACCACGGGACCGCCGAGGTCATAGATCTGGCGCAGGCTGTCCGCCAGTGCGCTCATCCGATCACCTCGACGCCGATGCGGGTGGAAAGGGTCAGCCCGTCCATGCACAGGCCCGCCGTGCCATCCGCCGCATCGCAGGTCTGGGCACCGTTGATGAGCACCTTGCCGAGGCGTTCGCAGGCCAGATCCGGGACCACGAACTGCCGCACCCGGGTGCGGCCCGTCGGCAAGGCCCCGAAATCGAACAGCGTCAGCCGGTCCACCGCCCCGTCCGCGTCGAACAGCACCGCCTCGAGCACGACCGACGTCAGGTCCACCGCCTGCCCGTTCAGGACGACAAAGCTCATGCGGCAGTCCCCTTCCTGCGCGGCGACGGAGTTGAGTTCGAGACTCAGCGTTCCCGTGGCGTCGTCCTGCGCCAACGCGGGGCTGGCGAGGGTCGCGAACAGGGCGGGAAACAGGGCGCGGAACGGCATGGCATCCTCCGTGGGGCGTGATCCGGTGCCACAGGGTTAGCCGCGCCGCCGGGTTTGCGATGGTTTACCAGCGACCATCCGCAGGGAAAAGCAGTCAGTTTGACGGCGGGGCCGGATCGGCAGGGCGGCTCCGGTCAGGCGGTGCCCGCCCCGCCCGCGAGATAGGTCTCCACCAGTTTCCCGCCGAACAGCCGCGCGAAGCCCGCCATCACCCGCGCCCGCGCCGCCACGGTGGGCGCGTTCAGCACCTCCATGGTGGACAACTGCCGGATGAAGTCCGGGATGGCGATGGTCAGCCTGCCCTGCGCCAGCACCGCGCCACCCGGGTCATGCCCCGCGATCAGACGGCAATCGAGCGTCGTGGTGTCGGTCCAGACGTCGAAACCGGGATCGTCCCGGATGGTCTTCAACCCGATGAACAGGGCCTTGCGGCCATCTTTCGCGGTCAGAGGCAGGGTGTACTCCATCGCCTTGGCCCCCGGAACCTCCGGATGGTCCGAGAACAGCCGGAAGCGGCCATCGACTGCTGTCAACGGCTCCGGCGAGACCATCGGGGCCATGACGGTTGCGGTGATCTCCGCCGTCGCCGTCCGATCGGAAAAGAACGCCTGCGCGTTCTCCATGGTGATCGTCGCGACGAAATGGCAGGCCACCGGCGCACCGCCTTGCACAGGCGTCATCTGGCCTGCCATCCTTTCGGTGAACCGCAGGCCGACGGGCGCCGCCATCTGCGCGGGCAAGGCGGGTGTCGGGGCGTCGGTGTCGAGACTGCGGCCTGTCGCCTCCGCCAGCCGCGTCATGGCCCGTTCCGCCACGGCGGTGATGGTCAGCAGCGGGTTGACCCCGACCGAGCGTGGCAGCACCGCGCCGTCGCAGACGTAGAGGCCCGGGTGCACGCCCCCGGCCCCGTCGAACACCCGGCAATCGCCGTCCACCACGCCGGTGCCCGCGCTTTGGCCCATCGGGCAGCCACCGAGCGGGTGCACGGTGATCAGCGCCTTGTCCGTCAGATCGGTCCAGACCGGATTCGGCACGTAGGTGCCGCCGATAGCCTGTGTCGCCGTTCTCAATGCGTCCGCGACGCGGGCGAACTGCGGGCGGTGCCCGACGTCCGGCCAGTGGATCGCGAGGCGGCCGCCGTCGAGCGCCAGTCGCCCGTCCGCGCCATCATGCGACATGACCAGATAGGTCTGCGTATGCGCCACCGCGCCATGACGCCCCCCGCGCACGAGGCTGTCGAGTTCGCGCAGCCGCTCCGGCAGCCAGTCGCCGGTGTCCGTGTCTTCGCCAAGGGCCCCGGCGGTCGCGGCCATCACCGGCGGCAACAGGTCCGCGAGACCGCCGGGGATCGCACCCTCCTCGATGATCATGCCATCCTCCAGCGCCTCGGTGCCGCGCCGGTCGATGGCGGCGACGATGGTGGGCCCGACAGGCGCGTGGTCGCCGCTGCGCGGATCGTAGCCAATGGCGTGTTCGCCCAGGCCGACGCCGTTCACCGGAACGTCATTGTTGTAGCCGAAGGCCAGGACGTCGCCGTTGCCCGAGAACCGCTCACCCAGGCACGGCGACAGGCGCAGCCCCTCCTCGCGCGACCGCAGCAGGATACGTGTGGAGCCGAGCGTTCCGGCGCCGAGCACGACCTTGCCTGCGTGGATGTGCAGGAGGTCATCGCCGAGCCGGTCGCGCCCGCCCGTTGTCATCCGGTAGGCCACCCGCCAGAGCGCCCCTTCGCGGCTCACGTGGTCCACCGCCAGCCCGCAGAAGATCTGCGCCCCATGCGCGACCGCATCGGCGAGGTAGGTCATTGCCGTGGTGGTCTTTGCCCCGGTGTTGCAGCCGGAACAGCAATCGCCGCAGAGCGTGCAGGCGGGTTGTTCGACCCCCGCCGCATTCGGCCCGCTCTCGAAGCGCACGTTGATCGGCACGGGTTTGGCCGGAGTGCCGAGCGCCGCGCCGGAGGTCTGCAGCGCCGCGAACTTCGCCAGCGCAGGCCAGTCCGCCGGATAGACCGCCGGTTGCAGCATCGCCGCCGCCCGGCGGTAGCCTTCCGCAAGCGCACCGTCGGCCCGCAGCGCCTCCGGCCAGGCCGGATCGTCAAACACGCGGGCATCGGGTTGCAGCGAGACATTGGCATTGATCAGCGAGGTGCCGCCCAGCCCGCAGCCGACGAGGACCGAGATGTCATCGCCGACGTGCAGGTCGAACAGGGCGCTCTCGCGGCCGATGTGACCGAGCCGCGAGGTGGATTGGAACGCCCGGGCGGCCTCCCACGCGGTGTCCGGAAACTCGCCCGGAAGGTACTCCAGCCCGCGCTCCAGCACCGCCACGCGAAAGCCCATCCGCGCCAGCCGCGAGGCGGCGACCCCGCCGCCGTACCCGGACCCGACCACCACCGCGTCATACTGCGCCTCCAGCGCCGTCCCCGGCTTCGACAGACGTTGCATGCCCTTCTCCTTTCCCGGTTTCCCAAAAACATGCAGGCCCCGCCTACGGCTCGAAACGGATCGGCGCCTCGATCATCTCCGGCCGCGGCCGCTCGTCCTCATCCGCTCCGGGCACCGCCCGCAGGCCGATGGGATAGACCGTCAGCGCACCATCCGTGCCGATCTTCATCCGCAGGAAATTGCGGTACTGGTCGATGCGGATCGACGAGAAGGCCTCGTTGAAATGGCGACCGAAGACGTTGAGCTGGATCAGCAGGTACAGGCCGAAGATCGTCCCGAAGACCAACGCGCCCACCGCCGCGCCGAGGATCACCGTCGGCACCTCCCAGACCGCGCTGGCGGCACTGGCCTCCACCGGACGGGCCAGCGCCTTCATGATGAACCAGACCGAGAGCAGCGCCCCGGCGGATTGCGCCAGCCAGTGCAGGAGGCTCGACGTCCAGCGCACCACGGGCCGGACCCGCCCGGCGAAATAGTAGTAGGCCGCAAGGCTGACGAACACCGCGCCCAGATGCAGCGGTGCCCGCCCGATCAGCCCGAGGTAGGCAGTGAGCGCGTCCCATCCGGAGCCCTGCGCGTGAATGTACCCGAGCAGGGTCTGCCCCTGGATCGCCACGCTCCACAGCGACAGCGTCCAGATGAACAGCAGGTAGACGGCAAAGATCGTCGCGGTCATGCCCGGGTTCAGCAGGGCAAACCACAGGTTTCTCATGGCAAGGCTGCGCGACGCGTCCCGCGGCGGATAGAGCGCCTCCCGCCCGTCCGTGCTGGCGATCCGGTAGACGCGTTCGGTCAGCGCATTGCGCTTTTCCTC
Organism: Tropicibacter sp. S64; assembly: GCF_049803835.1. Classification (NCBI taxonomy): domain Bacteria; kingdom Pseudomonadati; phylum Pseudomonadota; class Alphaproteobacteria; order Rhodobacterales; family Roseobacteraceae; genus Tropicibacter; species Tropicibacter sp. S64. The sequence goes on from NZ_JBNAGK010000012.1 coordinate 139,754, forward strand.
CTGACGTCCGAGCGGGTGCCGCTCCACCGGGTCGAGGTGGTGCGTCGGGTGCAGGAACGCCCCGCCACCGCCCGCCACGATCAACGTGCGCGGGCGCGGCGCGGGAGTCTCCGTCTCCGGCATCGGCCCCTGCTCCCCCTCCTCCTCGTGTCGCACGTAGTGGTGGTGATCGCCGGTCAGGACCAGCCGGACGCGGTGGCCCTTGGGCGCGCCGTTCTCGTCGCGGACCCGCTCCGCCAGCGTGGAGACAAAATCGAACTGCTCGAAAGCTGTCCGGTCCACGGCCTGCGCCGCGCCCACCCAGCCCGGCGAGGCGACCGCGAGGATCACGTTCGCGCCGGGCTGCATCCACCTCTGTCCGACATAGGCGAAGTACTCGACCTGGCTCTTGTCGATATACCCCGCCAGCTGCGAATCGACCGCCCAGAGCCACCAGTTTCCCGGCAGTTTCAGGGCAAAGTAACTGCGTGTCTGCTGCGTGCTCCAGTTGGCGATGATCCGGCCCGGGCGCGGCACCGTCGCCTGTCCCGGGATCGCGATGCGGCGGCGGCAGAACAGGTGGCCGAAGGACACCAGCCCGTCGTACCAGTCATGATTGCCTGGCAACGCGTAAAGATCCGGCCCCGCGCTGCCGTAGTCCCGTTCGGGATAGCCATGCACCTCCTGCGTCGCCTGCTCCAGCGGGTCGATCAGACGCCTCTGGTATTCTTCCTTGGAGGGGTCCGGATAGACCTCGTCGCCGCCCAGCACGAGCACCCGCGCCGGGGGCAGCGGCGCATCGAGCCCGTCCACGGACAGCGCCGGATCGCACAGCAGCCGCGCCATGGCAAAGGTCGCGTCATAGCCGTCGCCGGTGTCGGACATGTAGTCGATCCAGAACGGCGCACCGCCTTCGGCGCTGTAATCCATCGCCGGGTCCATCGCCCCGTCCGAAACCGGCGCGTTCAGCGCCATGCTGTCCCGCCGGTCCGCGAAGGTGCCGAAGATCGACGAAAGCAGCACCCGAATCCCGGTCCGGAGGCCCAGTTTCGGCGTGTACCAATGGTTCATCTTGGGGCGCGACATCAGCGATCACTATAACAAAGGTTGCAATACCGTTACTTTAAGGCGAACAGACCTTGTCATTTCAACCCTTTCCGCCGTTCCGCGTCGGACGTAACCGCATTGCCCCCTCGCCATGACCCGAAAACCCAGATCCACCCGCGTCGTGCCCTTCGTGACGGAGGACGGGCTCACCCTGAATGTCACGCAGATCCTCGGTCCTGAACCGCCGGTGAAGCCCCCGGTCCTGCTGGTCCACGGAGCGGGCGTGCGCGGCGGCATCTTCGACGCGCCGGTGGAAACCACGATCATCGACGCGCTACTCGGCGCGGGCCATGACGTCTGGCTGGAGAACTGGCGGGCGAGCATCGACGTCCCGCTGTGCGACTGGACCCTCGATCAGGCGGCGGTTTACGACCACCCCGAAGCCGTGCAAACCGTGCTTCGCGAGACCGGCGCGGAGTCGATCAAGGCCGTCATCCACTGCCAGGGCAGCACCTCCTTCACCATGTCGGCACTGGCCGGGCTGGTGCCGCAGGTGGATACCATCGTCTCCAACGCCGTCTCCCTGCACCCTGTCGTGCCACCCTGGTCCCGAATGAAACTGCGCCTCGCCGTGCCGGTTCTGGCGCGGCTGATGCGCTCGATGAACCCCGGATGGGGCGATGAAACGCCGTGGATCATGCCCCGCCTGCTCGGGCTGATGACCCGCGCCACGCACCATGAATGCGACAACACCGCCTGCCGGCTGGTCAGCTTCACCTATGGCGCGGGCGCGCCGGCGCTCTGGCGACACGAGAACCTGAACGACGAGACGCACGACCGCTTCATCCAGACCGAATTCGGCCATGTTCCGCTCAGCTTCTTCCGACAGATCCGCGCCTGCGAGGCGGCGGGTCACCTGGTCTCGGAGCAAACCTTCGGCCGGTTGCCCGGCGACTTCGCGTCTGCACCGCCCCGGAGCGATGCCCGCTGGACCTTCTTCGCCGGTGCGGAGAACAAGTGCTTCCTTCCGGAGAGCCAACGCCGGAGCTTTGCCTGGTTCGACGGCCACGCCCCCGGCCGCCATGCCCTTCACGTGATCCCCGGCTACAGCCACCTCGACATCTTCATCGGCAAGGACGCGGCGCGGGACGTGTTCCCGCAGATGATCGCGGCCCTCGCCTGACGGTCGCCTTCAGCAGATCCGGGGCAACTGGTCGCCCACCAGCATGTCGACGATCCGCGCCCCGCCAAAGGCGGTCCGCATGGTCACCCGGCCCGCCTCCCCGTCCAGCACCCGGCCGATGGCAACAGCCCCCGCGCCCTCCGGCATCGCCCGCATCGCAGCCAGCGCCGCCTCCGCATCTGCCTCCGGCACGAACAGCACCAGCGTGCCTTCATTCGCGAGATAGAGAGGATCAAGGCCGAGGATCTCGCACAGCCCCTTGACCTCGGCCCGCATCGGCAGCGCAAGTTCGTCGATTTCGATCGCACAGCCCGCCGCCTCCGCCACCTCGTTCAGCACGGAGGCCACCCCGCCCCGCGTCGCATCCCGCGCCGCGCGGGTGCCGGGTGCCGCCGCCAGAACGGCCTCCATCAGGTGGCCAAGCCCCTGACAGTCCGAAGGAATGTCAGCGGTCAATGCCATCTCCCCCCGCGCCGCGAGGATCGCCGCACCGTGATCTCCCAGCACGCCGTTCACCAGCACGACGTCGCCCTCAGCAACCGCAGCCGCCCGCAGATCGCGCCCCGCCGGGATCACGCCAACCCCCGCCGTGGTCACGAAAACCGTGTCGGCAGAGCCACGTCCGACAACCTTGGTATCGCCGGTCACGATCCGCACCCCGGCCCTCGAAGCTTCCTCCCGCATCGACTCCACGATGCGCCGCAAAAGCGCGATCTCACAGCCCTCCTCGATGATGAACGCCGCCGACAGCCAAAGTGGCCGCGCCCCGCCGACCGCCAGATCATTCACCGTGCCGCAGACGGCGATCTTGCCGATATCGCCACCGGGAAACTCTACCGGATCGACCACGAAACTGTCGGTGGTGAACGCCAGCCGCGCCCCCGGCTCGCGCAAGGCCTCGTCCATCAGCCGCGCCTGGTCCTCCATCGCGTCGGGTTGAAAGACGGACGTAAAGACCTCCTCGATCAGATCCCGCATCGCGCTGCCCCCGCCACCATGGGCGAGCGTCACCCTGTCATCTCTGAGCGCCATCGTGCTTCCATTTCCCGGGCCGCCATCCTGCGTCACCGCAGGACACCGCCTGTCCTTCTTTGGTCCCAAAATACCTCGGGGTCCGGGGCGGAGCCCCGTGGCCCGCGCCGCAGGCGCGGGCGAGTCGCCCCGGCGCAGCCGGGTCGAAACCCCTCATTCCGCGGCGTGCCGCGCCCCGCCATACTGGTAGTAGGCGGCACAAGCCCCTTCGCTGCTGACCATCAAAGCCCCCAGCGGCATCTCCGGCGTGCAGCCCTTGCCGAAATGCGGGCAGCCCGTGGGCTTCATCCGGCCCGTCATCACCGCCCCGCAGGCGCAGCCTTCCGGCTCTTCCACATTCCGCGGCCCCGCCGCGTAGCCGATGCCGAATTTCTCCTCGGCGTCGAAGGCAGCATATTTCGCGCGGATGCGCAGCCCGGACGCGTCGATCTCGCCCAGGCCCCGCCATTCGAACGAAGGCCGCGCCTCGTAGACATCGGCAATCGCCGCCAAGGACACCGGGTTGCCATGCTCCGGCACCACCCGCGCGTACTGGTTCTCGACCTCGGCGCGACCCTCCTCGATCTGCCGCAGCACCATCAGCACCGATTGCAGCAGGTCCAGCGGCTCGAACCCCGCCACGACGATCGGCTTGCCGTAATCACGCGCTATGAAATCATAGGGATGCACCCCGATCACCATGCTCACATGCCCCGGCCCGACAAACCCGTCGAGCAGCATGTGCGGATCGTCGAGCAGCGCCTTGATCGGCGGCGGCACGGTGATGTGGTTGCAGAAGACGGTGAAATTCGCCAGTTCTTCCCGCGCCGCCTGCTGAATCGAGAGCGCCGTCGAGGGGGTCGTGGTCTCGAAGCCGAGCCCGAAGAAGACCACCTGCCGCTCCGGGTTGCGCCGGGCGATTTCCAGCGCGTCGAGCGGCGAGTAGACCATGCGGATGTCACAGCCGTCGGCCTTGGCCTTCATCAGCGACTTCTTCGTGCCCGGCACCCGCATCGCGTCGCCGAAGGTGCAGAAGATCACGCCGGGCTGCTCCGCCAGTTCGACGCATTCGTCGACCCGGCTCATCGGCAGCACGCAGACCGGGCAGCCCGGGCCGTGGATGAATTCGAGACCCGGATGGGTCAGCTTGTCGAGGCCGTAGCGGAAGATCGCATGCGTATGCCCGCCGCAGATCTCCATGATGCGCACCGGCTCATGCGCCGTCGCGCCGATCCGGTCCGCGACCTTCGCGATCTCTGCCAGCAGGCCCTTCGCCGCTTTCGGATCGCGGAACTCCTCTGCGTATTTCATTGGGTGCCCTCCAACGCCGCTTCCCCTGCCGCCATGGCTTCCAGCGTCTCCTGCGCCTCGCCAAGTCCGCGCAGCGCCTCCAGCGTCTCCGCCGCCTCCGCCTCGTCGATCACCGACATGGCAAAGCCGACGTGGATCAGCGCCCATTTGCCGATCAGCCCCTCGAGAGGCCCGTCCGCGATGCAGGCGACGTTCACGTCGCGCTTCACGCCCGACACGTCGGCGCGGCACATCAGGCGCGCGGCGTCCGTCACGGCGACGATCTGTCCCGGAATTCCCAGACACATAGACTAGTCCTCCTCCACCGGCCGGGCGCTGCGCCCGGGCTCTGCAATGCCGTAGCGGTCGATCTTGGCCCGAAGCCCCACGCGGGAAAGACCGAGCTCCGCCGCCGCGCGGCTCTTGTTCCATTTCAGCCGCGTCAGCGTCTCGCGCAGGATGCGCATCTCGATATGTTCGACCCGGTCCTTGAGCGAGCCGGAACCGGTCAGCACCGCGTCCACCGCCGGTGCGGGGCCGTCGGGGTTCGGGCTGGCCTGAAGGATGTGGCGGCTGATGAGTTCGGGGCCGAGGATGGGGTCCTGAGAAAAGATCAGCATCCGCACCATCTCGTTGCCCAGCTCGCGCAGGTTGCCCGGCCAGTCGTAGGTTTCGAGGAATTCCAGCGCATCGTCCGACAGCCCCTGCACCGGCTTGCCATGGGCGCTCGCCGCATCGAAGAGCAGGCTCTGCGCCAGGAGCGGCAGATCGCCGAGCCGCTCGCGCAGGGGCGGAACGCCCAGCGTGATCTGGCCGATGGCATAGTAGAGGTCGGCGCGGAAGCGCCCCGCCGTCACCGCCTCGCGCAGATCGACGTTCGAACCGGTGATCAGCCGCACGTCGCTCCGTTGCGCCTCATGCGCGCCGAGCGGGCGGAAGCTGCCGGTGGTGGCAAAGCGCATGAGCGCCAGTTGCAGCCGCGGGCTGAGATCGCTGATCGCACCGACGTAGAGCGTGCCGCGGTCCGCCTTCTGCAAAAGCCCCACCTTGTTGGTCTGCACCCCCTGCAGCGCGCCGCGCTTCGCCCCGAACAGCTCGATCTCCAGAAGGTCGTCGTCCGTGCTGGTGCAGTTCAGCTCGAAATACGGCTTGTCCGAGCGCAGGGAGGAGTAATGCATCGCGCGGGCGATGGCGGACTTGCCGGTCCCGGCCTCGCCCGAAATCAGCACCGGCACGTCGAAGCTGGCGAATTGCCGGGCCTGCTCGATCACGGCGTTCAAGGGCGAGTTGGGCGCGCGCAGCACCTTCTCGAAGCCCAGCCCCTCGCGCAGCACCTTCCGCTGTGCCTCGATCTTGCTTTCCACCGAGCGCGATAGATAGCGCATTTCCAGCGACATGCGGTCATGCTCGCGGCTCAGCGTGAAGAGGTCGGCGGCGTTCTTCGCCACCATCAGAAGCTGGTCCGGATGCCAGGGCTTGGTCAGGAACTGGTAGATCCCGGCGTCATTGATCGCCGCGATCATGTCACTCGTTTCCGTGTAGCCGGTGATGATGATGCGCACGGTGTCCGGCCAGCGGTCGCGCACCTCGCACAGGAACTCGACCCCGCTGCGCCCCGGCATCCGCTGGTCGCAGAAGATCACCTGGACGAAATGCTCCTCCATCAGCGCCGCCGCCTCTTCGGCGCCGCTCGCCGTGAGGATGTCGAAGTCATCCTCCAGCGCCATGCGCATCGCGGAGAGCGAATGCGCCTCGTCGTCGACGAGGAGGATGGTGGGCAGGGTTTCGGCCATCACTCCGCCGCCTTGACCTTGCGGGCCTGCGCGAGGCCGGTCTTCAGCCAAGTGAGCCAATTGTCCATGCCTTCGCCGGTGCGGGCGGAGACGCGCAGTATCTCGATGCCTGGGTTCACCCGGCGCAGGTTCTCCTCGTAGAGGTCGAGGTCCACGTCGCAATGCGGTGCGAGGTCCGTCTTGTTCAGCAGCGCAATCCGCGCGGCGGTGAACATATCCGGGTATTTGAGCGGCTTGTCCTCGCCTTCGGTGACGGAGAGGATCGCCACCTTGCAAGCTTCGCCAAGATCGAAGCTGGCGGGGCAGACGAGGTTCCCGACGTTCTCGATGAACAGGAGAGAGTGCTTCTCGAGGCTCAGGTGCTCCATGGCATGGCCGACCATATGGCCGTCGAGATGGCAGCCCTTGCCGGTGTTGACCTGCACCGCCGGAGCGCCGGTGGCGCGGATGCGGTCGGCGTCATTTGCCGTCTGCTGATCGCCCTCGATCACCGCAAGCGGGATGCCTTGAAGCATCTCGATGGTCTTGCAGAGCAGCGTCGTCTTGCCCGAGCCGGGGGAGGAGACGAGGTTCACCGCGAAGCATTCGAGCGCGGCCAGCACCGCGCGGTTGGTCGCGGCGTAGCGGTCGTTCTTCGACAGGATGTCCGTCTCGATCTCGATCAGCCGCGCCTGCGACATGCCGGGAACTTCGACCCCTGCGGGGCCAGTGCCGAAATGGATGTCGCCATGGTGGTGGTGGTGGTGGTCGTGGTCATGCTCATGGGAATGACCGTGGTCGTGGTGGTGGTGATCGCCGTCATGGTGATGGTGGTGATGGCCCTCACCGTGATGATGGTGATGATGGTGGTGGCCATGGCCCTTGCCTTCGACCGAAGCCGTTCCGCATCCGCAAACCGTGCACATCAGAGCACCTCCAAATCCTTGATCCGCATTTCGTCGCCCGCCACGGGCATGAGCTTGCCGCCGCCGCAGTCCGGGCAGGGGTCTAGCCGGTTCTCGATGACGACCTCGTGCATGCAGTCGTAGCACATCGCCTTTCCCGGCAGGTCGATCATCTCCAGCGCCGCGCCCTCCGCCGGGCTGCCGCGCATCACCACGTCGAAGGCGAATTCCAGCGCGGGCTTCTCCACCCCGGCGAAACGCCCGATTTCCAGCCGCACCCGCTTGACCTTGTCAAAGGCGTTCAGGCGGGCCTGATCCTCGATCACCGTGCGGATGCCCTCGCAGAGCGACATTTCATGCATGAAGGCTCCCTCCCTCGAGTTCCACCGGCGTGCAGGGGTCGAGGATCTCGACCACGAGCGGCGCAAGTCCCTGATTTTCCGGCCTCAGAGAGCCAAGACACTGATCCATCACGCCGCCTCGCGCAAGCAGGTGATCGGTTGGCGTCACCCGCGTCAAAGCCTGCACATGGCCGCCCTCGCAGATCAGCCGGATCGCATAGCTGCCCCGCGCCGCCGGCACCATGGCCGCATCCACGCCAAGCCTGCGGGCTTTCGGCAGGTGTCCCTTCAGGCAGGCGTCGAGATCGAGCATCCGCCCGACCAGCCGCCAAAGCGGACCGCGGCCCAAGGCGCTTTCCAGCGCCAGCATCAGCGGATGCCCCGACCGCCGCTGCGCCACGGAATTCTCCAGCGGCCGCGTTTCCAGCGCGGTCCATTCCGTCACGGGCGCAAGGCTGGCACAGGCTTCACCGGGGAGGAAGGTCTCCTTCACCGTCTGCAACAGCGGCCCGAGACCCTCGCCGCTGCGCATCAGGTGTTTGAGCGCCGGAACCGTCTGCGGACAGCCTTCACCCCAGAGTGTCTCCGGGCCGCGCGCCACCGGCAGCGTCGGCAGCCCCGCCATCTTTGGCAGGATCAGCCCGAGACGGAGCAGGTGATCGCGGACGATTTCCTTGCCAAGGCCGCCTGCATCGACGTCCAGCCCGAGCGCCAGTCGCACCGCCACCCCCTGCGCCTCGCGGCACAGGTTGAAGACGCGCGGCAGCAGCGCCGCGACCTCCTCCACCGGCTTGCCGCGCACCAGCTCCGCAATCGGGAGCGGCGTGGCAGCCTTGACGGAGAGAGGCGCGGCGAGCATCACTCGGCCTCCGCCGCAAGACCGGCGGTCAGAACCTGACGGCGGGTCGGGGCGGCGACCAGCTCGGGCACAGTCTCTTCTTCAAGCTCCGCCGCCGCCTTCGCCGCAACCTCTTCCTCGCGCATCGACCGGATCTCCGCCGCGCGGTCCGTCTCCGCGACGTTTTCCTCGTCGAAAAGCGCGACCATTACCGCCTTCGCCACGTCGACCGCCTGCGCCTGTGTCTTGAACTCACCCATAGGCGAGAAGAGCGAGCAGGCCTTGTAGCCGCCGGTCTGTTCGCGGGTGTTGTGGATGAACTCGTAGACCCCGGACGGGAAAGCGATGTTCTCCTTCTCCCCGGCCTGCAGCCCGGACCAATCCTCCTCCTCGCCATGCAGCATCACGAGATTCATGAACCATGGCGAGATCAACACGCCAAGCGGCCGCCCCTCGTGCATCCGGAAGCCCACGGCCTGCACATGCAGGACCTTGTTGACGATCGGCACGTCGCGCATCTTCGCATGCCAGACTTCGGTGAAGTCGGTGACGAGCGCCGCCGTGCGCCGGTTCAGGATCGCCGCCTCGAGCAGCGCATCCGAGCCGGGATCGCTCTGCACGAGGAACTGCTCGGCGGGCGCGTCGCAATTCGGGCAGGACCAGTCGTCCGGCAATTGGGTGAAGGGCGTGCCGGGCAGGACGGAGCGGGTGTCGTCGCCGATGGCGGGATCGTAGACCGTCCAGCAGATCTTGCACTCCATGATGGCCTTCGGGCTGATCTTGCCCGCATTGCCCATGTAGGAGCCCTCGAAGCCGCTCATCGGATCGCCTCCAGCACTTCGAGGATGCGCTCGGCGCTGTCGCTCAGGTCTTCGTCAGCGGCAAGCGCCACCTCGGGCATCCCCGTCACCTCGAAGGTATCGAGAATGAGCGTGTCCATCGAGTTGAAGAACTGTACCCGCCAGACATGGGCCAGCGCGGTGGCGCTGATGCGGCAGTTGCCGTAGCCGCGCGAGAGGATTTCGGTGCTGCCCTGTCCCAGGGCCTGATCCATCCACGCCAGATCCTGCTCCGTGTGCGGCAGCAGCGTCAGGTTGACCACATGCGGCTCCTGCCCTTCGACGTAGGCAGCGGACTTGTCGCCCAGTTCGACCATCAGCGGCGGCGCATTGAGCACCCCCGGCTGACGCGGGGCTTCGACTCCCAGACCCCGGCGGCGCGGCTCGAAAGCGCGGGTGAGCGAGGCGGTCGGCACCTTGCCGACCTCGACCACATCGAGCCCCGCGCCCTTGAGCACCCAGACCCCGGCAAAGACGCTCTCCTGCGCCGCAATGGCGGGAATGCCGTGGATGCGCATCGAAACCTCGCCCTGCCCCAGAGTCTCCGCCATCAGCGCACGGTTTCCCCGGTCCAGACCGGCAAGGTCGAAGCGGGCATTCGGCGCGCCATTTGCGGCCTCGGCACAGGCCCGCGCGATCCGGTCCAGCAGCGCAAGCGCCGGTTCAAGCGCCGGGTCGGCCTCCACCTCGGGAATATGCAGCGAGAAGGTCCGCATGTCCTGCGGCATGGTCATGTATTCGAGCTCGCCGTCCGGGGCGGGCTGGGAGCCGGGGCCATAGCCCATCGGCGGGAAGATGAAATCGGCCATGGATCTATTCCTTTCAGGCGGCAACCGGCAGCGCGAGGATCTGCGCGATGCGGCTCATGTAATCGTCCCAGTCGCGGACCTTCGGGATACCGGCAAGGAACCTGCCCTCGCGGTAGAAGATCAGGCTCGGGGTTTTCAGAACCTTCGTCTCTTCGCGCAGCGCCGTTTCGATGGCGTCGCCCACCACAGCACAGTCGAAGCGGCCCTGGAAAGCCTGCTTCAGCTCCGGCAGGATGATGGCGACGTCGGCGCTTTCCAGGTTGCGGGAAGGATCGCCCGGCACGAAAAGCGCATGAACGCCGGGCGCGGCCAGGAAGGCGTCCAGCGCCTCCTGCGTGTCCAGTTTCGGCCAGCCGATTTCGGTGGTCAACCTGTCGATCAACGGGTGGCTCATGCGGTGGTCTCCCCTTTTGCCAAGGCCTCTTGCAGATGCGGCGGCAGCCGCGGGCCGGTCTCTTCAAGATCCGCGAAGGCGTCGCCCAGGGCTCGACCTTCCATCAGGTTTCTCAGCCCGCCGAGGGCCTTGGTGATCTTCTGCGCCTCATCGGCCCCGATCACCTCGCGCGCCGCGCCGAGAAAGCTCAGAACCCATGTCCCCGGCTCCAGCGGGCCGGTGAGGCTGAGGTCGATCACATAGGTGATGTCGCCCTCGACCGCCTCGCCCGCGATGCCGTCGCAGGATTTGATCATCATCGGAACGCCCAGACACATGGGCTCAGTCCGCCGCCGGGAAGAAGCGCGCATCGCCGGTGCGGCAGGCCTCGTCTTCCGATGGGCGGCCCGCCTCATAGGCGCCGCGCAGGATGGATTTGTCGGCAAGCAGTGCGGTGTCGCCCTGCCCGTCGCGGGCGTGGATGCCGAGGGCGGCGAGTTTGTCGAGCGCGATCTCGATGGCCGGATCGACCTGTGCCGCAACCACGTCCCGCAGCCCGCCGCCGTAATCTTCCAGCTCTTCCGGCTGACAGCCGATGAGGATGAGCGTCTCCGGGCAGTAGCCCATGAGCTGCGCCGTGGCGATCACGTCCTGAAAGCCGGTCTGGTGCAGGCTCATCTTCTTTGCACCCATGAAGCGCGGCACCTCGTCATTTTCGACGATCTTCATGGTGCCCGGCTCGAGGCCGTAATCCACCGCGTCAAAGACCAGCAGCACGTCCGCCTCTTCGAGGAAGGGCAGCAGGTAGAGACCCTGCGTGCCGCCGTCCAGCAACGTGACTGTGTCATCGAAAGAATACCGCTCCGCGAGGCGCTCGATACAGCGCACGCCGAAGCCTTCGTCTGCCCAGAGGACATTTCCGATCCCGAGGATCAGAGCCTTGCCTGCCATGATCGCCCTCCCTTGCGAAGATGGTGGGTTTGCTTCCCAAACGCCTTGAGAGTGACAATAAACTTTCCTCATTCCACCTGCACAAAAATCCCGGAATACCGACGCATACAGTTAAACATTTGATTTACATTCATAATTCGTACGTTTTTCGTCCAAACAAACTTCGATCAATGGAAAGCAGGTATCCACTTAATAGAGATATCGGAAATCAAAATGACAAAGGGCAGGAATGACCCCGCCCTTTCCTGCCCGCATTTGCGCCTTGCCGTGTCAGTCGGCGCGGTCGTCCTTGAACGTCCGGTGGCCGGAAATCATCGTGGAAACAATGGATTGACGGCTCATGATATCCTCCCGGATGGCCACATAGATGTGGATGATCATGAAGACCACGATGAACCACATGCCAAGGTGATGCACCGAATGGACGATCTGGCTGTTGCCGAAGAGGGTCAGCACCCAGCCGAAGAGGTGGTGCAGCGTGCTGTCCGCGCCCAGCCCTTCGGAATAGAGCGCGAGGCCCGTGAAGATCATGAAGGTCAGACCGACCGTCATGAACATGAACATGGCAAGCTGCGCCAGCGGATTGTGACCGACGTACTTCTTCGGCTCGCTTTCAAGAAACAGATACCAGCGGATCTCGAAGAACAGCTCCGACCACCAATGCCTGTTGAAGATCGGCAGATAGAAGAGCTGCCGCGAATGGTGGTTGCCGAAGAACGCCCAGTAGATGCGCGCGGCGAACCCGATGGTCAGGATCCATCCGGCGGCGAAATGCGCAAAGCGGGTATAGCCGAAGACGAACTGGTGCACCGGCTCCGCGATCTGCATCGAGGGGAACGGATTGCCGATGAACCATCCTGTCAGACACAGCACCATGATCGCCAGGGCATTGGTCCAGTGCCAGAGGCGCACGGGCACCTCGTAGACATAGACCGACGTGCGCTTGCGGATGCTTTCGATGTCCTGCGCGGTGGCATCGCCGGTCAGCCGCGCCGTCGGAAGCGGTTCTACCCCCGTGGGCTGATGGATGGTCGCGGTCTTGCTGCCGTCATGCATCGTCCTTCCTCCGGTCTCCCCGGCGCAGGACAAGGGCGACTGCGCCGGCCAGGACAAGGACGCCCAGACCGTGGATGGGCGAGAAGGCGTAATGCGCCGCCCCCGTCAGCGCCGCGTCATGACCCGGGTGGGCCATGAGCGGTGTGGCGAGAATGGTGCTCAGAATTGCAAGTTTCTTCATGATCTTTCTCCTCCCGCGTCTCTTCAGCGGACCTTGACGGTGGTGAGTTCCTCGCCATCCTCGGACATGACGTGGGTCGAACAGGCGAGGCAGGGGTCGAAGCTGTGCAGGGTGCGCAGGATTTCGACCGGCTCGTCGGGCCGCTCCATCTTGGTGTTCATCAGGCTGGCCTCGAAGGCCCCGATGTTGCCCGCCGTGTCGCGGGGCGAGCCGTTCCAGGTCGTCGGAACGACGCATTGGTAGTTCTCGATCCGGCCATCCTTGATCCTGATCCAGTGGCCCAGAGCCCCGCGCGGCGCTTCGGTCATGCCGACGCCCTTGGCTTCCTTCGGCCAGGTTGACGGGTCCCATTTTTCAATGTTTGCCGTGCTTTCATCGCCGTTCTTGATGTTCTGCACGAGCTTGTCGAAGAAGTGCTTCTGCAAGCGGCCACAGTACTCGGATTCGAGCGCGCGGGCGGCGGTGCGGCCCAGCGTCGAGAACACCGCCTCGAGCGGCAGGTTCATGTCGGAGAGCAGCCGGTCGACCTGATCCTTGATGTCCTCGTGCCCTTTGGCATAGCCCACGACATAGCGGGCAAGCGGGCCGACCTCCATGGCGTGGCCCTTCCAGCGCGGCGCCTTGATCCACGAATATTTCGCGGCCTCGTCCAGCTCCTCGATGTTGGTGCGGGTGCCTTTGGCGTTCGGTCCAAGTTCGTAGCGCGGGTTGGTTTCCCCATCCCAGGGATGCAGACCCTTGCCGGCTTCGCCGTACTCGTACCAGGAGTGATCGACGAATTCCTGAACCTGCTCCGGATCGCGCACGTCGACGTCGTGGACCTGAGACAGGTCCCCGTTGATGATCGCACCGCGCGGCAGGTGAAGCTGCTCCGGGCTGAAATCGTTCGGGTTTTCCGGGATGTCGCCATAGGCGAGGCAAGCCTTCGAGGACAGACCCCCGCCGTAGAGCCAGTTCTTGTAAAAGCCGCCGATGGCCTTCACGTCCGGCAGGTACACGTTGGTGTTGAACTCATGGCATTTGTCGATGATCGACGAGACCATGTTCAGACGCTCCATGTTGATCGCGCCGACGGCACCGGTGCCATGGACGTTGATCGGGCACGGCACGCCGCCCACAAGCCAGTTCGGGTGCGGGTTCTTGCCGCCGAAGATGGTGTGGACCTTGACGATTTCCTTCTGGAGGTCGAGCGCCTCAAGGTAATGCGTCGTCGCCATCAGGTCCGCTTCCGGCGGCAGAAGATAGGCCGGGTTGTCCCAGTAGCCGTTCTTGAACAGGCCCAGCTGTCCCGATTCCACGAACTTCTTCAGACGGTTCTGCACGTCGCGGAAATAGCCCGGCGAGGACAGCGGGTGCGAGGGCGAAACCGCCTGCTGCAATTCAGACGTTGCTTTAGGATCAGCCCTCAAGGCATTGACCGGGTTCACCCAATCCAGCGCGTGCAGGTGATAGAAATGCACGACGTGGTCGTGAATTTCGAGGTTCAGCTGCATGATGTTGCGGATGGAGTTCGCATTGTCCGGGATGGTGATGCCCAGCGCATCCTCCACCGCCCGCACCGAGGTCAGCGCGTGGGTGCCGGTGCAGACGCCGCAGATGCGCTCGGTGAAGGCCCAGGCGTCGCGCGGATCGCGGCCCTTGAGGATGACCTCGAGGCCGCGCCACATGGTCCCGGTGGACACCGCGTTGCGGATGAAGCCCTCGTCATCCACGTTCACTTCACAGCGCATGTGGCCTTCGATGCGGGTCACCGGGTCGACGACAATCCGGCGGCCGGAATTGTCGAGGTCGAAACCGTTCGGGGTTTGAATGACCATCTATCAGGCCTCCTCTTTGCTCGATTGGGTTTTCTTCTGAGCGGCCTTGAGCGCGCTGACGGCGGCGTGCAGGGCGACGCCTGCCCCCACGACGCCGGCAGCGGCCATGCCGACCTTGTCCGCATTGGCCTCGACGCCAAATTGTGTGAGATCGGTCACGCGGTCATAGAAGCTGCCCTGATCCCAGAAGCCGTCCTCGGAACACCCGATACAGCCGTGCCCGGATTGGATCGGGAAGGAGGTGCCTTCGTTCCAGCGGATCGTGGAGCAGGCGTTGTAGGTGGTCGGCCCCTTGCAGCCCATCTTGTAAAGGCAATAGCCCTTGCGCGCGTTCTCGTCGTCCCAGGCCTCGACGAACTGCCCGGCGTCGAAATGCGGACGGCGGTAACATTTGTCATGGATGCGCTGGGAGTAGAACATCGCCGGGCGGCCCTGACGGTCCAGCTCGGGCAGGCGGTCAAAGGTCAGCATATAGGTGATCACCCCGGTCATGACCTCGGCGATGGGCGGGCAGCCCGGCACCTTGATGATCGGCTTGTCGGTGATGACCTTATGCACCGGCGTCGCCTGCGTCGGGTTCGGCTTGGCCGCCTGCACGCAACCATATGACGCGCAGGCGCCCCAGCTGATGATCGCCTTGGCGTCCTTCGCCGCATGGCGCAGCTTTTCGACAAAGGGCTTGCCGCCGGTGATGCAGAACATGCCGTCCTCATTGAGCGGCGGGTTGCCCTCCACCGCGAGGATGTAATTGCCCTTGTACTTCTGGATGGTCTCTTCAAAGGCCGCTTCGGCGGCATGGCCCGCCGCCGCCATCAGCGTGTCGTCATAATCGAGAGAGATCATCGACAGCACCACATCCTTGGCCAGCGGATGCGCGGAGCGGATGAAGCTCTCCGAACAGCAAGTGCATTCCAGCCCGTGAACCCAGATCACTGGTGTGCGGGGTTTCGTTTCCATCGCATGGGCGATCTTCGGCACGAAGGCGGGCGACAGGCCCAGCGCCGCCGCCGTCAGCGAGCAATATTTCATGAAGCTGCGCCGGGTGATCCCCTGCCGCCGCATCACGTCATAAAAGGTTTCAATGTCACTCAAAGCTGACCCTCCCTGCTTGTCCTGCGCACGGTGTGCGATGGCACACCAAGGCTTACTCAGCAGGATTTCAGGGGTGGGGTCGGCGATCAAAAGATTTGCAGACGAAAAACGAAGCGACTTTATCGCAATAAAGTCAAATTGTTAGGCCAACCGTTTGTCCGAAGCTGCGACAAGAAGGATACCACCTTGTCAGCGGGGCGGTCAGCGCCCTTCCACCCGCCACAAACCGTAGGGTGGGTTTTCAACCCACCGCCCGCGCCGCCGCAATCACCGCCTGCCCAAGCGCCAGCCCGCCGTCATTGGCGGGGGTTTCGCGGTGCAGGAGGATGGGCGTTCCCTCGGGGAATGCCCTGATCGTTTCCGCAAGAAGATACGCGTTCTGAAAGCACCCTCCGGAAAGAGCAACGGCTTTGACTTCACCGCTTTCGAGCAGCGACAGCGCCGGATGGGAAAACGCCCGCGCTAGCCCGCTGTGGAACATCATGCTGTGCCAGGACGCCGGCTTGCTCCGGTTCGGCGGGATCGCCATGGTCTTGAACACGCGCGACGGATCGATGATCGGGCCCTCCGGCTCGAACCAGTAACCCAGTCCGTCCGAAAGTCCGGCCAAAGCCTCCAGCCGCATCGCCGCCTCGCCCTCAAAGCTCTGCCCCTCCGCACAAATCCCGAGGCACGCCGCCACCGCGTCAAACAAACGCCCCGCCGAAGACGACAACGGCGCATTCACACCCCGCGCGGCCGCCATCCGCGCCATGGCCAGCGGCCGATCGGCAAACAATTCATCCGCCCAATCGGAAAGCCCCGCCTGATCGAGCCTGACCAGCGCATTCCGCCAAGGCTCCCGCGCAGCCATGTCGCCGCCGATCAGCGGCGCCGGTTTCAGCCACGCCCGCCGCTCGAACCCGCGATAGTCGCCAAGCAGAACCTCCCCGCCCCAGAGCGTGCCATCGCTGCCAAGCCCGGTCCCATCGAGGATGATCCCCGCCACCTTGCCGCCATCCAGCGGCCAGCCGTTCTCCGCCAGACAGGACGCCAGATGCGCGTGATGGTGCTGCACCTCTTCCAGACGCAGCCCCTCCCGCTCCGCCCGCGCCCGCCCGTGCTTGCTCGCCCGATACTCCGGATGCAGATCGACCGCGACGACCTCCGGGCGATGGTCGAAAAGCGCCGCATAATCCCGGTCCGCGTCCCGCAACGCGTCCCATGTCAGCGCCTCATCCAACTCGCCCAGATGATGACCAGGCAACGCCTGCCCGTTCTTGACCAGACAGATCGCGCTTTTCATCTGCCCGCCATAGGCCACCACCTGCGGTGCGTCCCCGAACCCCTCCGGCAAGGGCAAAGTCCCCGGCACCCGCCCCCGCGCCCGCCGCAGCACCATGCGCGGTGCGGCCCGCTCGACACTGTCATCGAGCCGCCGGGCAATCTCGCGGTCATGCATCACAAAGCCATCGACAAAGGCCGAGAGCTTCTCCCGCGCCTCATCATTGCCGATCACCATCGGCTCGCCGCTCACATTGCCCGAGGTCATCACCAAAGGTCGTCCCACCGCTTCCAGAACCAGATGGTGCAAAGGCGTCGCGGGCACCATCCAGCCCAGACACCCCATTCCCGGCGCAAGCCCGTCCGCCAGCGCCTCCCCGGCCTTGTCAAGAAGGACAATCGGCGCGGCCGGATCACAAAGCAGCGCCTCCGCCTCTTCGGTCACGCTGGCAAACCGACGGATCATGTCCAACGTCCCCATCAGGGCAAAAGGCTTAGACGGCCGCCGCTTGCGTGCCCTGAGCAGTGCCACGACCGCGTCATTCGACGCATCACAGGCAAGGTGGAAGCCACCCAACCCCTTGACCGCCAACACCTTGCCACCGCGCAAAAGCGCCGCCGCCTCCGCAAGCCCGCCCGATGGCTCACACCACACCCGCGGACCGCAATCCGGGCACGCCACCGGCTGCGCATGAAATCGTCTGTCGCCGGGATCGTCGTACTCCCGCCGGCAAGCATCACACATCGGAAAAGCCGCCATGGTTGTCTTGCCGCGATCGTAAGGCAAACCCTGCAAAATCGTGAACCGCGGCCCGCAATGGGTGCAATTGGCAAAGGCATAACCAAAGCGCCGGTCCCCCGGATCGCGCACCTCCCGCAAACACTCCGAACATGCCGCGGCATCCGGCGTCACCCGTGTCTGCGCCCCCGCCGCACCGGACGCGGCAATCACAAAGCCCGCCGGAGCTTTTCCCTCCATAGGCGCAACCTCAACCGCATCCACCCGCGCCAGAACCGGCGCTTCCGTCTGCAAGGCAGCCAAGAACCCCTCAAGATCCCCGCCAAAGGCCTCAATCAACACCCCCTCGGCATCGTTCAGAACTCGGCCCGAAACCCCGAACCGCGCCGCCAGTTGCCAGACGAATGGCCGGAACCCCACGCCCTGAACCTGCCCCCGCACCCGCACGCGTACCCCCGACATCAGCACACCGCCCCGGGCTTCTCTGGTCCAGAAATACCCTCGTGGGGGGGAATTGGCCGAAGGCCAAGGGGGGGAGCAGCGCTCCCCCGACCCGGGCGACGCAGGGACTGCGGCGCAAGCATCAATGCACCGTGCAAACCATGCAGGGATCGAAGCTGCGCACGATATGCTGCACGCTCATCGGCTCCTCCTCGTCCTCCCGGACCACGGCCCCGACCAGGGCCGCTTCAAGTGGACCCGGCACCCCTCCTGCATCGCGCGGCGAGAAGTTCCAGGTGGTCGGCGCGACGATCTGGTAAGAGGCGATCCGGCCCTTCTCCACCCGAAGCCAATGGCCCAGCGCGCCCCGCGCCGCCTCGACCATGCCGACGCCAGCCCCGTCCGCAGGCAACCGCACATCCGCCATGAACGATGCCTCAGGCTGAACCGATGCCAGCATCCGCTCCATCGCGCCTTGGGTCAGCGCCAGTTCCAGCAGCCGCCCGGCGACCCGCGCCAGCACGCCGCCGTCCTCTGCCAGGGCCAATGCCAAAGGATGCCCGTCCACCACCTGCCGGGCCAGGGCGCCGGTCTCGTACCCAAGCCCGCCAAGCCGCGGCGCCTTGCACCAGCTATAGGCCCCGTCGCGCATGGCCTCATCCGGCAGGGTCATGCCCGCCGACGGATGCGCCTCCGCTCCCAGCATCCAGGCGTGGCTCAGGTCTTCGACGATCGCCGCCGGATCAAGGTCATGAACGGCCCCATCGCGCCAAAGTCCACGCGCAAAAACCGTCGAACCATTCTGCGGATACGCCCCATAGGACAGGTAACGCCCCGCGCCTCGGCCCATCGCCCCGAGTTGCAAGTCCTCGGCGATTTCAAGGAACAATCCGGCATCGCCCCGCCCCCAGCCCATCAGCGCCTCGACGCTGTCCAGAGCACAGAAATCTTCCAGCGGCCCGCCAAACACCACCTCTTCGAGATAGTCGCGGAACGCCCGCAGGTCCGCGCCCATCCGCAGCTTATCCCGAATCGACGGTGCGCGGGTCACGCCGCCGGGCTGGATCGCCAGCGTATGCGGCCACTTGCCACCCAGCAATCCGACGATGTGCAACAGCCGCGCCCGTGCCTCGGTGCCGCGTCTGACAGCGGACCCTTCCATCGCGGTGAACCGTCGAACGGCCCTCTCGTGCCAGTCGCGACCCGAGTAGCAGAGCCGGGCGAAGTCCGGCATGAAGAACAGGTTGAAATGCGTCAGGTGGTCCGCGACATTTTCGACCATGTGCAAGAGCGCCGCCACCTTGGCCCCTTCGGGCGACATGCCGCCCCCAGCCATGTCCTCCAAAGCCAAAGCCGCCGCCATCGACTGGCTGATCGAGCAGATGCCGCAGATGCGCGGCGTGATCGTGAGCGCGTCCAGCGGGCCCTTGCCGAGCAGCATCCGCTCGAAGCCGCGGAACAGCGGCGAATTGCAATACGCCGCCGTCACCCGCCCGTCCGCCACCTCCAGTCGGACTTCGAGATCCCCCTCGACCCGGTTGAACGGGCCGACAAGCAGCGTGCCTTCGCTCATTTCTTCGGGCCTCTCAGGGTTGGCGGCACGGTGATCCGGTCCGCCACGGCGTTCCGGCCGATCCTCTCTGGCGTGGCCGCCTTCGACAGCGAAGCCAGCGCCATGAACCAGGCCTTTGGCATATCCGTCGGCAGGCCGACCGGGATGCCGGCGAATTTCGGGGTTTCGGTGAAGCCGTGCCCCGGTTCCTCGAACTCCGGCGCGGTGCAGTTGATGCAGGGATAGCCCGCCCGCGTGCAACTGCCCTCGCCGTTCCAGCTGCGGATGTTGCAATCGCCCACGGCCTGCGTGCCGATGCAGCCGAGGTGCTCCATCATGCAGCCGATCTCCGAGAGTTCGGTCGCCGAGGCCTTGTATTCGTAGAATTCATTCTTGGGACAGCCGTGATGCACCAGATGATCGGCGTAGAAGCGCGGCCGGGCGTAGCCGTCCAGCGCCTGCGCCGTCATCGCGCCGCTCTTGATGAGCATCAGGGTCTCCGTGACCCAGTCCGGATGCGTCGGGCAGCCTGCGACATTGATCACCGGCAGCCCCGCGCCGCTGAGGAACGACGCGGACAACGCCCCGCCCCTGTGGCCGCCGTCGTACTGCACGCCCACCGCATCCGCCGGGTTCTCTCCGGCGCTTGTCACGCCGCCGTAGGTCGCGCAGGTGCCAACCGCGACGACATACTGCGCCTTCGGGGCCAGCGCCTGCACCCAGTGCAGCATGGACCGGCCCGTTCCGGCCAGCATGTGATACTTCCCCGTGCCATTCGGCCCGCGCAGGATCGAGCCTTCGATGCAGAGGATGTCGAGCGACTGCTCTCCGGCCTCGATGGCGGCCAGCATCCGCCGCACCTGCCCGCCGGTCTCGACCGAGAGCGAAGGATGCCACAGGAAGGACAGTCCCGCGCCGCGCAGGAGGTCGAAGACGCCGGGGCTTTCGGCGCAAAGCAGCGACATGGTGCAGCCGCCACAGCCGCCCGATTGCAACCACAGGATATTCAAGCCGTGTCTCCCCGCCTGAGGGTCAGCCGGAAGCGTGCGCCCGCGCCATCCCGGGCCGGCATCAGCGCCAGCGTACCGCCATGCTCTTCTGCGATCTTGTGCGAGATCGACAGGCCGAGGCCGGTACCCTTGCCAACTTCCTTCGTGGTAAAGAAAGGATCGAAGATGGAGGCGGCCAAGTCCGGCGCAATCCCCGGGCCGCTGTCGACCACATCGAGGATCGCATGGTCGCCGTCGGCGACGAAGATCAGCCGAATCTGCGGCTCCGGCAGGCCAGCCATGGCGTCGGCGGCGTTCTGCACGAGGTTCATGACCACCTGCTGGATGTGCCCCGGCCGCCCCAGCGCCATCAGCCGCGTCTCGCCTTCGACGCTCAGGCCAAGCTCTGCCTTGGTGCCGCGCTGGACCCAGCTTGCCGCCACCCGCGCCGTCTCCACGAGATCGAAGACGCTCATCGCCCCGGCCCCGTCCGCCGAGAGCCGCCGCAGGTCCTCGACGATGGCCCGCACCCGCTCCGCGCCATCGTGTGCGCCCTCGATGGCCGTCCGGAGATTGCGCAACTCGCGGTCAAGCCGCAGTTCCTTGCGCAGCGCGACAAGCTCCGCCCGCTCCGCCCCGGCCTCGACCCGCTCGAAATAGCGCTCGAAGCGGTCAATGTATTTCCCAAGCGAATGCGTGTTCGCATAGACGAAGCTGATCGGGTTGTTCAGCTCATGCGCCACCCCGGCCAGCAAGCGGCCCAGCGAGGCCAGCTTCTCGTTCCGAACGAGATGCGTCTGCGCCTGCTTCAATGCCTCGTGGCTCTCCGCCAGTTCCGCGAAAGCCTGCCTGAGTTCGCCCAGCGAACGCCCGGTCAGCACCACCCCCGTCACCCGCTTGCGCCGGTCGAGGCGCGGGGCGATGCGGAACTCGACCGGGGTCGCGCCCTCTGCCGTGGTCATCTCGACCTCCACCGCCGCAGGCTTGCGCAGGCCGATGGTCCGCTCGATCCCGCCGCGCAGCTTGGCGTATTCGTCCTCGGAGAAGAACTCGCCCAGCCTGCGCCCGATCAGTGCCGCCTTGCCCTCGCCGAGCGCGACGCTGAAGCTGTCGCTCACGTCGAGGATGGTGCCGTCCTTCTCTGTGACCACGAGGTAATCGCTGATCGAGGTCAGGATAGACCCGAGAAAACCGCGCAGGGCGGTCAGCTCGGCGTTGCGCTGCTCGAGCTGCTCCTGGTAGTCGACAAGCTCGGCATAGGTGCGGTCCACGGCGGACAACACGTCGAGCCAGACCTTGTCGCCGTCGCCCTCACCGATGTCCGTACCGCCGATGCGTGCCATGGCATGCTCCCCTTCAGGCACGACTCTAGGCCGAAAACGCCGCGCCGGAAAGGGGATAGCCCGTGACCAGGGCACTGGTCACTTGCTTTGCGGAGGTGGTGCGAGCCGCAGGCACGGGATGCTATTCGATCAGGAACCGGTGCGACAGCGGCAGGCTGACCGCCCCCATGACCCGGGCGTCATGACCGACATGGCCCGGACGCACCACCGGCCGCTGGATGCCGGACAAGTCCATGTGATCGAGTTCCACGTTCGTCGCCTCGACCAGCGCGGCGCGGACCTGCGGCGGCAACCAGCCGTCGATCATCACCTCCGGCAGGTCCAGCACGCAGACAGCGGAGACGATCGCCTGCGCCAGCCCCTTGCCGGCTTCGGCGGTCCAGCGGGCAAGAATGTCCTCCGGCACCGCCCAGGCAGCGGGAGGCTCCCAGAGGCTGGCGGTTTCGACACCCCGCGTGCGCATCATCCGTTCCAGAACACACAGCGAGGCCCGTTCGATCAGCTGCACCTGCCCGCCCGCGCCGTCCGGCACCGGCATGGAGCCGAGCGCCCCGGCGTTGCCGCTGCGCCCGGTGTAGAGACGGTTGTTCAGCACCACGCCGCCCCCGGCGAAGTAGCCGAGATAGAAGTAAAGGAAATCGCTGGCCCGGTCCTCCGCCCCGAAGACAAGTTCGGCACCGCAGGCGGAGGACGCGTCGTTCTGCATGAAGACCGGCAGGCCCAGCCCCTGTTGCAGTTGCTGCGCGATGTCGAAATCGCGCCAGCCTTCCATCTCGTCCGGTCCGAGCCCGAGCGACGCGGCCCAGTCCCACAACCGGAAGGGCATCGCCACGCCGAGCCCTGCGATGCGCTCCTTCTGGTCCGCGCTGAGCTGCGCCGCGAACTGGCGGAAGCTGTCCTTGGCGAACTGCACCGTCGCCTCGGGGCGCGGGAAATCATACGTGATCCGCGCACGCGATATGATCCGGCCGACGAAATCGGTCAGCACGAGGTCCGCGCTGCGGCGGCCGATCTTGAGCCCGCCGAAATAGGCCCCCGACCCGGCAAGCCGCATCGGCACCGATGGTTGCCCGACCTTGCCCCGCTGCGGCTCGCCCTTGCGCAGGAATCCCTCCTCTTCGAGGCGGCGCATCATCACCGACACGGTTTGCGCCGACAGACCCGTCGCGCGGGCGATCTCCGCCTTGGCCATGGGACCGTGACGGCGCAGAATCGTGAGCACGAGGCGTTCGTTATGCGCCCGCATACCGCTCTGGTTCGAGCCCTTAGACAGTATTTCAAACGTATTATCAACGGCTTGCGCCGGTGCGTCGTTCTCCACAGCGCGTCCTCCCTGCCGACAGGATGACGCTCGGGCGCCCGATCTGTCAATAAATAAATCACGGTTATTTATTTATTGACATGCGGCGCGAATCCCGGTCTTTTAGACAACGGGAGACGCGGCGGGCCGTTCCCAGGAACCTTTCCGCCGCAGCCTTTCTCACGACCTTAGGGAGGATACATTCGTGACCACTTTCAAGAAAACCCTGGCCCTCGGCGCATCCGCACTGGCCTTTTCCGCCATCGCCGGCGCGGCTTCCGCCGCAAGCCACAGCATCAGCGCCTGCCTGATCACCAAGACGGACACCAACCCGTTCTTCGTGAAGATGCGCGAAGGCGCGGAAGCCAAGGCCGCTGAACTGGGCATCACGCTCAACAGCTACGCGGGCAAGGTCGACGGCGACAACGAGACCCAGGTTCAGGCCATCGAGACCTGCATCGCGAACGGCGCGAAGGGCATCCTGCTGACCGCGTCGGACACCTCCGCCATCGTGCCGTCCGTGCAGCAGGCCCGGGACGCCGGCCTTCTGGTGATCGCGCTCGACACCCCGCTGAACCCGATCGACTCCGCCGACATGACCTTCGCCACCGACAACTTCCTCGCCGGTGAGCTGATCGGCCGGTGGGCCGCCGCAACGCTCGGCGACGCCGCGGCGGACGCCAAGATCGGCATGCTCGACCTCGCCATTTCCCAGCCGACCGTGGGCGTGCTGCGCGACCAGGGCTTCCTGACCGGCTTCGGCATCGACGTGAAGGACCCGAGCAAGTGGGGCGACGAGGACGATCCCCGCATCGTCGGCAACGACGTCACCGCCGGCAACGAGGAAGGTGGCCGCAAGGCGATGGAGAACCTGCTCGCCAAGGACATGGAAATCAACGTCGTCTACACCATCAACGAGCCTGCAGCCGCAGGTGCGTATGAAGCCCTCAAGGCCATCGGCCGCGAGAACGACGTGCTGATCGTCTCCGTCGATGGCGGTTGCCCCGGCATCCAGAACGTCAAGGACGGCGTGATCGGCGCCACCTCGCAGCAGTATCCGCTGCTGATGGCCTCCAAAGGCATCGAGGCGATTGCAGCCTGGGCGAAGGACGGCGTGAAGCCCTCCGCCACCGATGGCAAGGACTTCTTCGACACCGGCGTGGCGCTGGTCACCGACAAGCCCGCCGAGGGCGTCGAGTCGATCGACACCACCGAAGGCACGGACCTGTGCTGGGGGTAAGTCTCTGACCAGGGCCGCAGCAGCAGCCCGGCAAACACTCCGCGGGAGCGTTTGAGAGACTTGCCTGCACAGCCCCGGGGCGCGGACCCAGCGCCCCGGGACCCCTACCGGATTTACAGGCACCGGGCCGGTTTTGCCCAACGCCGCTGTTGACCGGGGACCATCCGACACTTCACACTCCTCCGGAGCGACGGGCCGAGGCCCGCTCGCCACTTCAGGTATTCCGCGAAGGGGAGTGCGCGGATCCATTTCATGAGACAAGGGAGAGGCTCATGTCCCAGACGGACAATTACGAAGCCGCCGCCAGCGGGGCCAGCAAGGATGTGGCCAGCTTCGCGGATGACGGCAAGGGGATGCTGGGCAAGATCCAGCACGCCCTCCACGTGAACCCGGCGCTTGTGCCATTGATCGTGCTGATCAGCGCAATCATCGTTTTCGGCCTGGTTCTGGGATCGAAGTTCTTTTCACCCTTCGCGCTGACGCTGATCCTGCAACAGGTGCAGATCGTCGGTGTCCTGGCGGCGGCGCAATCGCTGATCATCCTGACCGCGGGCATCGACCTCTCTGTCGGCGCCATCGCGGTTCTCTGTTCTGTGATCATGGGACAGTTCGCGTTTCGCTACGGCATCCCGCCGGTCTTCTCCGTGATCTGCGGACTTGCGATCGGCACGGCGATCGGGGCGATCAACGGCTTCCTCGTCAGCCGCGTGAAGCTGCCACCGTTCATCGTGACGCTCGGCATGTGGCAGATCGTGCTGGCCGCGAACTATCTCTACTCCGCCAACGAGACGATCCGGTCGCAGGACATCGAGGCAGAGGCCGCCTTCCTGCAGTTCCTGGGCTCCAAGGTCACACTTGGGGGGGCAACCTTCACCCTCGGCGTGATCCTGATGATCATCCTCGTCCTCGCCCTCGCCTATGCGCTGCGCTCCACCGCCTGGGGCCGCCACGTCTATGCCGTCGGCGACGATCCCGAAGCGGCGGAACTCGCCGGTGTGAACGTCACCCGGACGCTGATGTCCGTCTACATGCTGGTGGGCTTCATCTGCGGTCTGGCCGGATGGGTGATGATCGGGCGCTACGGCTCCGTCTCGCCCTCCGCCACCACCGGCGTCATCGGCAACATCCAGGCCATCACCGCCGTGGTGATCGGGGGGATCTCTCTCTTCGGCGGACGCGGCTCGATCCTCGGGGCGTTCTTTGGAGCGCTGATCGTGGGCGTGTTCGAACTCGGCCTGCGCATGGCCGGCGCCGACCCGCAATGGACGTTCCTCCTCATCGGCACACTCATCATCGCCGCCGTCGCGGTGGACCAGTGGATCAGGAAGGTCTCGGCATGATCCGCACGAAACACGTCACATTCTGCACGATTGCCCGGGTTTCCGGGCAATCGAAGACCGAAACCCGGACAGGAAAGGCCGACAGACCATGACCCAGCCCATCCTCAAAGGCCGCGGCCTCGTGAAGCGCTACGGCAAGGTGACCGCCCTCGACCACTGCGACTTCGACCTGATGCCGGGTGAAATCCTCGCGGTGATCGGCGACAATGGCGCGGGCAAATCCACCCTCATCAAGGCCGTCTCCGGCGCGGTCCAGCCCGATGCGGGCACGATCGAACTCGACGGCAAGCCGATCCACTTCCACTCGCCCATCGACGCGCGGGAAGCGGGCATCGAAACGGTCTACCAGACCCTCGCGATGTCGCCGGCCCTGTCGATCGCCGACAACATGTTCATGGGGCGCGAGATCCGTCAGAAGGGCCTGATGGGCAAGCTGTTCTACAAGCTCGACAAGGCGGAGATGCAGCGCATAGCGCGGGAGAAGCTGAACGACCTCGGCCTGATGACCATCCAGAACATCAACCAGGCGGTGGAAACCCTCTCGGGTGGCCAGCGCCAGGGCGTCGCCGTGGCCCGGGCGGCCGCGTTTGGGTCCAAGGTCATCATCCTCGACGAGCCGACCGCCGCGCTAGGGGTCAAGGAGAGCCGCCGGGTGCTGGAGCTGATCCTCGACGTCAAATCGCGGGGCATTCCGATCATCCTGATCTCGCACAACATGCCCCACGTTTTCGAAGTGGCGGACCGCATCCATGTTCACCGGCTTGGCCGCAGACTTTGCGTGATCAATCCAAAGGACTACACCATGTCCGACGCGGTGGCTTTCATGACCGGCGCGAAGGAAGCTCCGGCGGAAATGGCCGCAGCCTGAGCCGAGGCAAAGACGGATTGAAAGGCGCCCTGCACCGGGCGCCTTTTTTCGTGGCGGGAGGGATTTCGCCGCGCTGCGCGCGTCGACCAACGCGCCCTTCGGGCGCGTGCGGGGGCGCTGCCCCCGAACCCCCGAGGTATTTCGGGACCAAAGAAGCAGGGGCCGCGGCCAGCAATTCTTCGGACTTCAAACACCTCAGGGGAGTCCGAAGGACGGGGGCAGCGCCCCCAAGTCAAGATTTTGTCCCGGCAAAATTTTCACCCGGTTCAGGCCATCGACGGCAGCCACAGGACAATCGACGGGAAGGCCACCAGCAGCGCAATCGTCACCGCATCGGCGACGAAGAACGGCATCACGCCTCGGAAGACATCCTGCACCGAAAGCTCGGGGCGCACGCCCGCCACGACGAAGCAGTTCAGGCCGATCGGCGGCGTGATCAGGCAGAACTCCGCCATCTTCACCACCAGGATCCCGAACCAGATCGCGCACATAGGTCCCGACATGCCGAAAGCACTGTCCTCCGCCGCGACCATCGCGCCGCCGTTGAGTGCCATGACCGCCGGATAGACCACCGGCAAGGTCAGCAGCAGCATGCCGATGGCGTCCATGAACATGCCCAGCACCGCATAGGCCAGCAGAATGCAGATCAGGATCGTCATCGGGTGATAGTGCAGCGAGGTGATCCAGTCGGCGAAGGCGCTCGGCAGATCGGCGAAGCCGAGAAAGCGGACGTAGATCAGCACCCCCCAGATGATCGAGAAGATCATGATCGAGAGCTTGGCCGTCTCCACCAGCGCGTCCTTGAGTTCCGGCAGGCGCATGCCCCGGACCAGCGCCATGAGGAACACGATGAAGGCGCCGATCGCGCCGCCCTCGGTCGGCGTGCCCCAGGCGTCGCCGCCGAACGGGTTGTAGACGAAGAAGATGATGATGACGATCACCGCGACGATGGGCAGCGCCGGCGGCAGGCTGGCAAACCGTTGTCTCCAGGTGAAGCCGGTCACCGGCGGGCCGAAGGTCTTGAGCGTCAGGGCAAGCCCGATGATCAGCCCGGCATAGACGATGGCCGAGAACACACCGGGCAGGAACCCGGCCAGCAGCAGCTTGCCCACGTCCTGCTCGACGATGATGGCGTAGATCACCAGGATGGCGGAGGGCGGGATCAGCGAGGCCAGCGTGCCCGCCGCCGCCACCACGCCCGCCGCAAAGCGCTTGTCGTAGCCGACCTTGAGCATCTCCGGGATGGCGATGCGGGCGAAGACCGCTGCCGTGGCCACCGAGGCGCCCGACACAGCGGCAAAGCCCGCCGTGGCGAAGACCGTCGACACCGCGAGCCCCCCCGGCACCCAGGCGAACCAGCGCTTGGCTGCCTCGAACAGCGCCCGCGTCAGCCCGGCGTAATAGGCGAGGTAGCCGATCAGGATAAAGGTCGGAATGAGCGAGAGCGCCTGCGAGGCGACCTTGCCGTGCGGCACCTGCCCCGCGATCTTGACGCTGATCTCCAGCGCCTTGCCGAAACGCGCCGGGTCATAGCCGAACTGGTCCCAGCGCAGCCAGATCAGCCCGATCAGCCCCGCCAGCGCCGCCGCAAAGGCCACGCGCATCCCCAGCACGACCAGAATGAACATGCCGCCGGTCACCCAGAGGCCGATTTCGATGGAATCCATGTCCCTGCCCCCTCAGACCGTCAATCGCGGCCCTGAATGTGTTCGGCTTCCGCCGCCGCCTGCTCGGCCACCGTCTGCACCAGCGGCACCGCCACCGGGCGTTCCTCCCCGCGCAGGAAGGCCACGCCGTATCCCCAGAGCTGCAGGACAAGCCGGACGCACATCACCGAGAACGCCACCGGCACCACCAGCTTGGCGGGCCAGATGGGCAGGCCGATGTCGATGGAGCTGTCACGGCTCCAGTTCGGCTTGGCAAAGTCGAAGCTGCGGTCGAAGTGCGACCAGCTGCCCCAGACCAGCAGCACCATCAGCACAAGCACCGCCAGCGTCGTCAGGAACTCCGCCAGCCACAGTGGCCGCCCCTTCAGCGCCCCCACCACGATGTCCATGCGGATATGGCCGCCCTCGCGCTGAACGTAGGAAATGCCGAAGATGGCGATCAGCGGCATCGCCGCTTCGATCCAGTCGACGTAGCCGCGCAGGGGTTCGTTGAACCCGTTGCGCCCCACCACGGACACCACCGCGAGGCACATCAGCGCGAAGGCCCCGATCCCCGACAAGAGCCCCATGCTCCACTCGATCCTGAGCAATCCCCGGTCGAGGCGCGACAGCAAGCTGCCGTCCTCCAGAACAGATGCCGACCCGGCCATATCCCCTCCGTCCCCCTGTGCGGGGCTTCTGACTCATGATGAAAATGATGAGACCCCCGGCAGCCGTTGCCACCGGGGGCCAATCCGCAAGGCGCGCCGTCAGTTCGACGCGCGGGCGTCCTTCAGCGTCGACTTGACGAGATCAAGGAGTTCCTGTGCCGGAAGGCCCTGTGCACTCATGTCCGCAATCCAGGCATCCTGGATCGGCTTGCCGCCAACTTCTTCGAACTTCGCCAGCTCTTCGTCGGAAATCATGACCTTGGTGACGTTTTTCTCCGCCAGAACCTCGTCCCACTGCTTGAGCAGCGTGCCGTAGTTGTCGATGTAGTAGGCGATCGCCTCCTCGACGGAGCTGTCCAGAGCCTCGCGCTCGGCGTCGGTCAGCGCCTCGTAGGCGTCGATGTTGACCACCACCGGGCAGTTCACCGTGCCGGGGTTGAGGTTCGCCGTCCACCAGTCCGCCTCGTTGATGGTGCCGAACGACAGGTGTGCGTGCTGGGCGAAGGCCACCGTATCCACGACGCCGGATTCCATCGCCTGGTATGCCTCGGAGGAGGTCACGGAGGTCGGCACACCGCCCACCGCCTCGAAGGCCTGCCCGATGCCGCCGGTGGCGCGCACCCGCATGCCGTCGAATTTGTCGAGCGTGTCGCGCGGCTCGCCGGTGCCGACGAGGTTGTACTGCGGCATGGGCGAGGTCATCAGCATCTTGGCGTTCCACTGCGCCATTTCCTCGGTGACCGCCGGATGCGCATAGACCGCGTTGGACACCGCGACCTCTTCCTTGAGGGTGTTCACACCAAGGAACGGCAGCTCCAGCACGGTGATCGCCCGGTTCTTGTCCGGGTGATAACCCGCGCAGAACTGCGCCATCTCGAAGGCACCGATGGAGATGCCGTCGAGGTTCTCGGTGTTCTTCGACAGCCCGCCATAGGAGATGTTCATGGTGAATTCGCCATTGGTCTTTTCCGCGACCAGGTCGGCGAGCTTGTGGATGTGCTCCGTGAACGCCCGGCGCGATCCCCAGACCGATACGTTCCACTCGGTCGCGGCGGCTTCGGATGCAAAGCTCAGCGCCAGCGCGGTGCACAGCAGTTTTCCGGTGATGGTCATGTAGATAGTTCCTCCCGTTTTGATCTTGATGGTGGTTATCCACCTTGGAAGGTGAGCCTAAGGCCTGAGCCGACAGGTGCAAGCCTTTTGGGCCATCGGGATGCGGCGCGGCGGCGGGACGTGCGCATTCGGCAAGAGGGATTCGCGCGACACAAGCCTGCGGGCCGCGAAAACGGTATACCGTGGCACACCGGAACGATTTGTCGCAGCGGCGCAGGTGAAGCTGTCACGAGGCTGACACCACTTGCCCGCCGGACAGTCACGATTTCGTTAGCGTATTACAAGGCTTGATTAACAGGCGGTTAGCCTGCGTACAGCAAAAAACTTTACATATTTCCGACCGTTTGGAAAACGGATTTACAAATTCCTTCTTACTTTTTCGGCACTTATTTATTTGTTTTCACGCCGTGATATAGTGCGACCAAGATGAGACGCTGCGTAAACATTGCGCACGGGATCACGCCAGGATCGGCACAATCGGAATGGGAGGACCCGCCATGACGGATCAGACACCACTCAGCAACACCTACCCCCCCAGTGCGGAGCTTGCAGCTTCTGCGAATGTGGATCTTGCGGCGTATGACGCGATGTACGCGCAGTCGGTGAGCGATCCGGAGGCCTTCTGGGCCGAGCAGGCGAAGCGGCTCGACTGGATCAAGGCGCCGACGGAAATCAGGAACGTCGATTTCACCCTCGGCAAGGTCAGCATCGAGTGGTTCCGCGACGGCACCCTCAACGTCTCCGCCAACTGCATCGACCGCCATCTCGAGACCCGCGGCACCCAGACCGCGATCATCTTCGAGCCTGACGATCCCGCCGAACAGGCCCAGTCGATCTCCTACGCCGACCTGCACCGCCGCACCTGCCGCATGGCCAACGTGCTGGAGAGCCTCGGCGTGCGCAAGGGCGACCGGGTCATCATCTACCTGCCGATGATCCCCGAAGCGGCGACCGGGTCATCATCTACCTGCCGATGATCCCCGAAGCGGCTTATGCCATGCTCGCCTGCGCCCGCATCGGCGCCATCCATTCCATCGTCTTCGCCGGCTTCTCCCCCGATGCCCTCGCCGCCCGGGTCAATGGCTGTGACGCGAAGGTCGTCATTACCGCCGACGAGGCGCCGCGCGGCGGCCGCAAGACCCCGCTGAAGACCAATGCCGACAAGGCCCTGCTGCACTGCAAGGACGATGTCAAATGCCTCGTGGTCAAGCGCACCGGCGGGCAGACGACATGGGTCGACGGCCGCGACTACGACTACAACGAGATGGCCCTGGAGGCCGATGACTACTGCCGCCCCGTGGAGATGAATGCCGAGGATCCGCTGTTCATCCTCTACACCTCCGGCTCCACCGGCCAGCCGAAGGGCGTTGTACACACCACTGGTGGATATTTGGTTTACGCCGGGCTGACCCACGAGGTCACCTTCGATTACAAGGACGGAGACGTCTATTGGTGCACCGCCGACGTGGGCTGGGTCACCGGGCATTCCTACATTGTTTACGGGCCCTTGGCGAACGGCGCGACGACGCTGATGTTCGAGGGCGTGCCGACCTGGCCGGATGCGTCGCGTTTTTGGCAAGTTTGCGAGAAGCACCGCGTCAACCAGTTCTACACCGCGCCGACGGCGATTCGCGCGCTGATGGGCCAGGGCAACGATTTCGTAACGAAATGCGATCTATCCTCGCTGCGAATCCTCGGCACCGTCGGGGAGCCCATCAACCCGGAGGCGTGGAACTGGTACAATGATGTCGTCGGCGGCGGTCGCTGTCCGATCGTCGACACCTGGTGGCAGACGGAAACCGGCGGGCACCTGCTGACCCCGCTTCCCGGCGCCCATGCCACGAAACCCGGCGCGGCGATGAAGCCGTTCTTCGGGGTGCAGCCGGTTGTGCTCGATCCGCAGTCCGGCGAGGAAATCCATGAAAGCCCGACCGAGGGTGTCCTGTGCATCAAGGACAGCTGGCCGGGTCAGATGCGCACCGTCTGGGGCGATCACGAGCGGTTCGAGAAGACCTACTTCTCGGATTACAAAGGCTATTACTTCTCCGGCGACGGCTGCCGCCGCGATGCGGACGGCGACTACTGGATCACCGGCCGCGTCGATGACGTGATCAACGTCTCGGGTCACCGCATGGGCACCGCGGAGGTGGAATCGGCGCTGGTGGCGCATGAGAAGGTCGCGGAGGCGGCGGTCGTCGGCTACCCGCACGAGATCAAGGGCCAGGGCATCTACTGCTACGTGACCCTGATGAACGGCGTCGAGCCGACGGAGGAGCTGCGCAAGGAACTCCGCGCCTGGGTCCGCACCGAGATCGGCCCGATCGCCTCCCCCGACCTGATCCAGTGGGCACCCGGCCTGCCGAAGACCCGCTCCGGCAAGATCATGCGCCGCATCCTGCGCAAGATCGCCGAAAACGACTACGGCGCCCTCGGCGACACATCCACCCTCGCCGACCCATCCGTCGTCGATGA
>NZ_JBNAGK010000013.1:0-160747 GCF_049803835.1 Tropicibacter sp. S64
GGTTGCGACAAATGCCCTATCTTGCTGGAAAGCAAGGAGAACGGACATGGCCCACACAGAGCTGGATTTGCGTGAGAGACGCGCCATCGAAGACATGCTGAATGCAAAAGTACCGGTCAGCAAGATCGCCGCAGAGATCGGTCGGCATCGTTCGACCGTCTATCGCGAGATCAAACGGAACTTTTTCACCGACGAAGAGCTGCCGTATCTGAACGGCTACTATGGCATGGTCGCGCAGCGTGAAGCATCAAAGCGCCGTGCTCGCAGACGCAAATTGATCCGCCTGGAAGCATTGCGCACGCACGTCGTCGGTCGGCTCATCGAAGGCTGGACGCCAGAACAGATCGCGGGCCGTCTCGGTTTCGAAGACCAGCCTGTTCGGGTCAGCCACGAAACGATTTACGCCTATGTCTACAGCAAGGAGGGGCAGTCGGAAGACCTGGCACGCCACCTTCCCAGCCGACGCAGGAAACGCAGGCTACGCTATGCCAGGCGACCCAGAGGCCAGGTTTTCCCGCCGGATCGGTCCATCCATCAACGCCCTGAGTACGTCGCCACCCGTGAAACCTTTGGCGAATGGGAAGGCGATCTGATGATCTTCGAGCGGTCTCAGGGCAAGATGAACGTCGCCTCGCTGGTCGAGCGGAAGACCCGGTTTGCCGTCTTGTTCCGCAACAACGACCGCAGTTCGACACACTTCATTAACAAGCTGATGGATGTGATGGAGCCCCTTCCCCAACCCGCGCGGAAGTCGATCACTTTCGACCGGGGCTTCGAGTTCCGCGAATGGCGCAAGTTGAAATCCGGCATTGGAACGGAAAGCTGGTTTTGCGATCCGCAAGCGCCCTGGCAAAAAGGATCAGTTGAGAATTTGAACAAACGCGCCCGCAGGTATCTGCCGCGTGATACCCAACTCGCGGCGCTGTCAAATCGCAAGATGAAGGCGATTTGCGACCGCCTGAACGGTACGCCCAGAAAGTGCCTTGGTTGGCGCACCCCCACCGAGGCCTTCAGAGCCGAGATGATGAAACTGAGATAGCGGAAACCGTCGCAACGACCCTTGAGCCTTCAAGGGTGGCTTCGCAGCCCAAAACGTTTGATGTCACAAGCACACTACCGCGCAATCTCTCCTGCCAACACTGCCCTTCCGTGCACCGCCAACGTTGCTGAAAACCTCTGACACCCGAACTTGCGGATCAGATCAAGTACCCGAGCTTCATAGGCAGCGTGCCCGATCAAACGACACAGGTCGGCAGCATGAAACTGACGGTTTGCAACCGGGGCAGAGCGCGTCAGACGTACCAGCTCGGTCTCGGCACTGCCTGCATCAGATTTGGGGCAACTGACGGATCCCGGCGTTGCCGGCGGTCGTCCGACCGATGTCTGCCAACGCCGCATGAAGCCCAGGAGGAAACCCGCTGGAACGCAGGTGTTTCCGCGGGCTTCGTTGAAGGCCATGAAGCGATCCCAGATCGCCTGCGTATCGACGTTCCAGCAAGGCAGGGCGGCTTTCGCCGCCTTGATGAGCGCCGCCCAGGTGGTGCGATGGACGTTCGAACCGGGGGCGATCTCGATCTTCCCGGAGAAGATAGTTTTGTTATTAGATTCTCTATATAGTGATGTGTCGCCCCCAGTTGACGCCAGATGCTGTGGCGACTCGTCGGCGACGCAGCCAAAGCGAAAGAGCCACGGCGCGAACTTGCCGTTGGGCTTCCAGCGCTCGACGCGAAGCTCCGACGCCGCGAGCTCGGCAAGCAGGGTCGTGAGATGCTGGCGGGTCACACCCATGATCTCGGAAAGCGTGGACAGCGTGAAAGCAGCGGTGCCGCGATCGAGCCCGTTGTAGCCGTTCTTCCAGGCAATGCCGTCGAGGATGATCGTCGCGAGCTTGTGCGCGGAAACGGACAGATCGCATCGAAGGATCTGCCGCAGGATTGAGCCGGTTGTAAGGTCCATGAATGTCGTCTCTTTGGCGAGACGACGTCAGATCGTGAGGCAACAACATTCCTGCCAGCAAAACAACTTTGCTGGTTGCGGGTCTCCGGGCGATCGGCTAGAAAACTCGGGCACAGTGAGTAATCGGGCGCGGCGTCGGACTATCGGTCTGGCGTCGTTCTCTTTTGTGGGTCTGGGATGCACAGCCTCCGGTGCAAAAGGATGATCAGGCCCGGGGTGACCCGGGCCGGGAAATGGTCAGTAGCGGACTTCCTCGGAGCCGTAGTTTCCGGCGTGGTCACGCCAGTCGACGAAGACCGAGCGGTAGAAATAGCTGCCGCATCCGTTCGGGATCCGCAGCTGCGAGGCAGGCGGAACCTGGGCCGTGCTGGACGGGGTCCAGCGATAGTCTCCCTGCACACCGTAAGACCCGAGCCGCGTCGAGTCGCTGCGATTGCAGTCGCCGTCGCGGTTTTCGTGCTGGCGGTACTGGATGTGATAGACTCGGATGCTGCGCACGAAATCGAAGGCGTCGCCCGAGATGTCGACGTCCGCCCCGTCCGTGGCCTGGACCTCGACGACCGGCGCATCCTCCGGCAAGGACTGCCGGGGCAGGGTGGCATGGAAGGCGGCATCGAACAGGCGTTCGACCGGTCCGGGGGCTTCGGCCGGCGAGAACGACGCCCCCATGGGACAGCGCCAGATCTGGAGCGGCGGTTCGATGGGCCAGGGGGTGATCCGGCGGATGAACACCGCGCGGGCATGGGCACATGGCGCCGAGGCCGGCCAGCCGCCCGCGAGGCAGAGCAGGATGGCGCAGTCCACCTGGTAGGCGCTCGCCGGGGTCGCCAACGGGACCTGTCCCGAAAGCGTCATTGTCGCGGCCATTGCCAGCCGCAGGATCTTGCGTCTCATGTATCGACTCCCCACAAAACTATGCGGGCGAATACAATACAACACGCATGACGGCAATCGGATTTCTTTGAGGCAGTCCAGCTGCTGAGTTGGAGACCAGCCGATTTGCGACCAAACCTCGTGAACTCTCGTCAATTCCTGATACGATCGCCCGACGAGGAGGGCCCGATGCCGAAGTTCCACCTGACCGAACCGATGCAGAAAGATGTGCAGGCGCAGAGCGAGGTCGGCGCGGTGCAGTTCTCCGCGCTCAAGGCAGACCTCGAGCATGCGGCGGCGCTGGCAGAGAGGGGCGATTTCGCCGTGTTCGATGCGCAAGTTGTCGAGCCGGAGGCGTTCGACCGCCGACAGGTATGACGACCCGTCCATCCAATTCGGTCGGGCCGAACTCGCAGACGTTTTTCGCTACATCATCAAGACCTGAAGCCGGGACCGGCAGCTAGGCTATTGCTGGTCGCTTCGATGTCACCAACGGGAATCCCGGTTCATGCGAAGGCGTGCCTACCCCGGGTCACAACCGATCCTTCAGCCGCCGCACGAAATCCATGCGTTCATGCAGGACGGCGAGAACGATCGGGCGCGGCGCAACAAGCCAGACCACGTAGTGATGTTCGCAGCGATGGATACGGACATCTTCCGGCAGTTGATCCAGAGTCTTCGACCGCGCACGTCCCGCTGCGATCGCATCGCAGCAGGCCTCGATCTGATCGAGATACCTGTCGGCCTGATCGGCGCCCCAGGTTTCATAGGTGTAGGACCAGATCGCGCGCAGGTCTTCCTCGGCGCCGAGCGTGAGATCGTAACCCGCCATCGTGGGGTCTATCGTTCGGCTTGGCTTCGCGCTTCGCGGCGGATGTCACGGATCGATTTTTGGGAGAACTCGCCGCGACGAGCCTGGTCGATGCGCGGTCCAAGGAAGCCTGCAAGTGCCGCGAAGGCCTCGTCCTCGCTCATGCCATCGAGCGATGGCGCATCGCCGAGCGTCCGGTTCAGGACGTACTCCTTGATGCTTTGACCCTTCAGGGCCGCGATGGCCTTGAGCTTCTGGTGTTCTTCCGCGGTGATGTCGATCGAGAGTCTGGGCATGCCTGCAAGATAGCGACGTCCGACCCACAAAACAACATTTGTTCACTCGAGGATCTCGACCAGTCGTCCATAGTCGCGGCTGACCTCCTGCGCCTCGAGGAAGGCGCGCTGACGCTCGGCATCGAGGCAGCGGAAATACTCCTGGATGTCGGCGATGTATCCCTCGAAGTCGGCCCGTAGCAGGTCGGCATACTCGCGCACGTCTTCTGGGTTTTCGGGCAGGAAGGGCCGGTCCGGCGCGACGCAGGCGCTTGCCATCTGACCGCTCAGCACGAAGATTGCCACCAAACCGGACAGGTTGGCGCGTCCGACACAAAACATGCGCAGGGCAAAACTCCTTTGCCGGTGTGAATCGGTGGATTTGTATGATAGCGGGCCTAAGTGCGCGAAAGCATCCAGTCAAGATGAAGAAATCGTCTTGCAGTCATATATGTTGTCTTGTATCGCCCGTGTGGAAATGTCCCGCGGGCCGGTACTCATGATGAGGAGGGCCCAAGGGAGGTCATGATAGAAGAAGCACCGAATGTGGTCACCGAAGACGGGTTGCGCGGATTGCTCGGCCAAGGTTACAGGGCCGAGGTCGTTTGCAAGGAAGGCGCCGAGAAACGCCACAACAGCTGGTACGGCACCTGGACCGTGCGGGCCGTCTCGGCCGATGGACGGGACGAGAAACTGCTCGTCACCTCGCGCAGCTATCTCAAGATCCGCGAATTCAAGACGATCGTCGGCCTCGTCAGCTTCCTGGCCGACATGGGCGCAACCGTCGTCTCCATCCCGCTCGAAGAGGGCGGGCGGGTTCCCCACGAAGCCCCGGGCAAACCTCTGGCCCCCAAGGCCTGACGGATTTACCGCCCGCCGCGTTCTCGCGGTCCTTGCCCTGCTTGGTACAGGTGTTTGTTCCGCACCCTCGGCCTTGCTGGCGCAGACGACGACAGGCGGGTTCATCTTCTCCGTCGGCCAGGACGGCCGGCTGATCGATGTGTCTGCCACGCAGGCTGGTCCAGACGCATCGACCGACCTGCAAACAGGCGATGCAACGGGTCCCGGCGACCGGCTCTTTCTCTTCTCCAATCGGTCGCAAGACGAAGCGGACACTGAGACCGCATCGCGCGCGCCCGTTCCGGCTCATCCCGACATTCTTGCGGCGATCGAGGCGACCGCCTTCCGCTATGCCGGTCATCCCGGCTTGCGGCGTGCCGGTCTCTCGGTCACCGACTGGGCCGCTCTCTACCGCGCCAATATCGAGATCGAGAGCGCGTACAATCCGCGCGCGCTGAGCGACGCGGGTGCGATCGGGCTCGGACAGCTGATGCCGGATACGGCGCGGGTTCTGGGCGTCGATCCGCATGATCCGCACCAGAACCTCGACGGCTCGGCGCGGTACCTGCTGATGATGCTCGACCGTTTCGGCGACAGCCGCCTGGCGCTCGCCGCCTACAATGCCGGACCCGAGGCGGTCGACCGCCACGGCGGCATCCCGCCTTACCGAGAAACCATGGGCCATGTGGCGAAAGTGACCGCCGCAATGCTGCGCCTGAGAGGAGAGATTTCGTGAGAAGACAAGTGAACTTGACCGCCGTCGCGGCGGCGCTGCTGATCGTCGCCGCAGGACCAGCGCTCGCGCAAAGCATCGATCTCTCGCCGGTGCAGACCCTGCTGCAGGGCATCGTCGATGCGATCACCGGGCCGCTGGGCATCGTGATCGGCACGCTGGCGCTGATCGGCGTGTTCCTGTCCTGGCTCTTCGGGATCCTCGATTTCCGGCAGGCGCTCTGGGTCGTGGTTGCAATCGCGGGCATCGCCGCAGCACCCACCATCGTCGCAGCGATCTGGACCACCTGAGGTCAGATACCATGGCGGAGCAGTCGCGCGTCTTCATCGGCCTCCTGAGGCCGCCCAAGCTCATGGGCCTGCCGATCATGTATGCCATGGTCTGGCTCTTCGGCTCCACGCTCCTGTTCCTCTGGGTGCAGAGCTGGGTCGTGGTGCTGATCGCCGGCATCGCCTGGCCCGCGCTCTGGAAGGCGGCCGACTGGGATCCGAACTTCCTCGATGTGCTGGTGATCACGCTCCAGGAGACACCGCCGACCCGGAACCGCAAGCTTCACGGAGGCGACAGCTATGCCCCGTGATGCTGGATACGGCGAGGACCTCGACCTCGGGACGGTGCTGCCATCCTGGGTTGCGGGCGAGAAGCGTCTCTCGCAGATGCTGCCCTATGTCAGCCTCGTCAGCGACACCACGATCCGCACCCGCGGCAACGAGCTCATGCAATGCATCCGGCTCGAGGGGGTGAACAGCACCACGAGCGAGGATGCGCATCTCGACCGCATCGGCGCACTGATGGCCGGAATCGTGGCGCAGGCCGGGACAGGGTTCTCCTTCTACCTTCACAAGGTCTCGACGGCAGTCGAGGTGGATCTGCCACCGATCGAGGACACAGGCCTCGCGGGCGAGATCGACCGGCGCTGGCGCGCGCATCTGCGCGCCTCGGGGCTGCGCGACAAGACGCTGACCCTCACGGTCCTGAAACGCCCCGAGGCGGGGCGGGGCCTGCCGTTCCTGGCCGCCGCCTCCCGGGCGCGGCTCGTGCAGGACACGGTTCGGCGGATGCGCAAGCTCGA
The DNA here is from genome assembly GCF_049803835.1 of Tropicibacter sp. S64. Taxonomy (NCBI): domain Bacteria; kingdom Pseudomonadati; phylum Pseudomonadota; class Alphaproteobacteria; order Rhodobacterales; family Roseobacteraceae; genus Tropicibacter; species Tropicibacter sp. S64. The sequence goes on from NZ_JBNAGK010000013.1 coordinate 6,561, forward strand.
CGAGGTGGTGGGGTTCATCCTGTCGACCTTCGACGAGATGAAGCCCCGGCTGTTGTCCGCAAATTCCGGCGCGCTGCTCGGCTTCCTCGGCAGCCTTAATACCGGCTGCGAGCATCCGCTCTTCCCGCGCTCGCGCTTCGGCATCCTTGCCGAGGACGTGGCCAACACGCGGGTGACCTTCGACGGTCCGACGATCCGCCTCTCCGACGGCGCGGCGGGTGAGAAATTCGGTGCGATCTTCGCGGTGAAGAACTACCCGGCCAAGACCGATGCGCTGATGCTCGACGAGCTGAACCTGCCGGTCGACATGGTGGTCACCCATTCCTTCGTGGCCGTAAACTCGAACATCATGGCCGGCCGCATCAAACGGCAGCTGCGGCTGATGCAGGCCGCCAATGACGGCGCGGTCAGCCTCGCCGAGGAACTGGAACTGGCGCAGGACGACCTGGAATCGAAGCGCCTGATCTTCGGCGAGCATCACATGACGGTCGCCGTCTATGCGAAGACCCGCGCTGCGCTCGACGATATCTGCGCCGAGGTGCGCAACATCGCCGCCAGCACCGGCATCAACCTGATCTCCGAGGGATTCGGCGCCCGGGCGCATTACATGGCGCAGCATCCCGGCAATACCGGGGCGCGGAGCCGCAAGGCCGCGATCACCAATCACAATTTCGCGGACCTGGCGACATTGCATCGGACGCCCTTGGGCAAACCGGGGAGCGACGTGCCCTGGGGCCTGCCGATCACGCTGTTCCCGACGCCCGAACGCGGCGGGTTCCGGTTCAATTTTCATGAGCAGGGCGCACCGGACAGGGAGCCCACGGGCGGGCATACGCTGATCCTCGGTCGCCCCGGCTCAGGCAAGTCCGTACTCGCCGCCTTCCTCATGGCGATGGCCCGGCGCGCGAATGCCCGGCTCTTCGTCTTCGACTACCGCGCCGGCATGGAGATGGCGGTACGGGCGCTCGGCGGCAGTTATTCGACCGTGCGGGCCGGGCGCCCGACAGGCCTCAACCCGCTCCAGACCGAGACCGACGCGCGCGGCCAGGCCTGGCTCGCGGACTGGCTCGCGACGCTCCTCGAACGCCGGGACCGGCCGCTGACCCCGGTGCAGACCAACCGGCTGCAGGAGGTCGTGCGCCAGAACGCCTCGGCCAGTCACGAAGGTCTCCGGAACTGGTCGGATTTTGCCTCGCTGCTGGTCTCGACCGATGACGAGGGCGATCTCTTCGAGCGCATGCAGGAATGGACCGCCGAAGGCCGCTATGGCTGGATTTTCGGCGCCAACCCGCAGGATACCTTCAGCCTCGCCGGCGACATTTCCGGTTTCGATCTGACCGGTATTCTCGATTCCGAGAGCGAGCGGGAACGCATGGCGGTGCTCTCCTATCTCTTCCGGCGCGTCGAGCGCGTGATCGAGGACCGCAAGCCGACCGTCATCCTGATCGACGAGGCCTGGAAGGCACTCGACAACGCGTATTTCGCGGAGCGGCTGTCGAACTGGCTCGTGACCGCCCGGAAACAGAACGCCGTCGTCGTGATGATGACGCAATATGCCAGCCAGCTCGAACGCACCCGCACCGGCAAGACCATCGTCGAGGCGGTGCCGACGCAGATCCTCCTGCCGAACATCCGCGCCAGCGAGGCCGATTACGCCATGCTGGGGCTCTCGGAGAAGGAGCTCGACATCCTTCTGGGCGTCGGTTCGTCCTCGCGCCTGGCGCTGGTCCGCGACGACCGTGGCTCGGTGGTGATCGATGCCGATCTCTCGAGCCTCGGGCCGCTCGTGACCATCCTTGGCGGCATGGAGAAGGGCGAGGAGCTGGTGGGCAGCGATTACCGCGACCGCCCTGAATTCTGGAGAACATGATGAACAAGACGATGACCCTGCGCCTGGGGCTTCTCGCCCTCGGGCTCACCCTGTCGGCCTGCGCCGAGTACAGGCCCGCGACGGCCAACTGCTTCAATTTCCGGGCCGAGACCGCGAATGCCCCGCGGGTCTCGACCAAGGGTGCCGCGGTCACGCGGGCAGACACCTTCTGCACCTTCACTGCGCTCAGGCTCGCGGACTGATCCATGTTGCGCCGGCTTCCTCCCCTTCTCGCCTTCGCCGCGCTCGCGTGTCCCGCATCGGGCCAGGGCGTGCCGACCTTTGACGCGCAGGGTTTCGCGCGCACGGCGGCGCTCATCGCGCAGCGCGACCGGGATCTCGCATTGCAGCGCGACCGGCTGACCCGGGAAGAGGAGCTGGCCGAGATCGAACGCCAGCAACTCGCGGCGCTGAACGATCTCGTCGAGGCGACAAGCTTGGGCGGAACCGATGTCTCTGCTACCATCGCGGGACTGGAAGCGGGCAGGGGCTCCGACACTTCCGCCGCCGTGCTCTATGGCACCGAGGACGGCAATCCGGCCGCGGCCCGTATGTTCGGCGACGCGCGCGAGGGGATCGAGGAGCTGATCATCCGCGCGGCGCGCGACACCTTCTCTCTCCCTGGGGTGTCGCGCGCCGGACTTTCCCTCGTTCAATGGCGCTGTCTCCTCCAGGCGCTGATCTGGCAGGAGAGCCGGTTCCAGATCGGTGCCCGCTCTCCTGTCGGCGCCTTCGGCCTCACCCAGATCATGCCCGGCACCGCGTCCGATCTCGGCATCTACCCCGCCTACTATGACGATCCCTACCTGCAGGTGACCGGCGGCGCGCGTTACCTCGCGCAGATGCTGAACATGTTCGGCGGCAACATCATCCATGCTCTCGCCGCCTATAACGCCGGGCCCGGCAACGTACAGGACTACGGCGGCGTGCCGCCCTTTTCGGAAACCCAACACTACGTCGTGGTCATCCCCGAGCAGTACAACCGCTACCTCGCCGCCGTCGGCGGGATCGACGCCCTCGGCACCATCGATCCGGTCCTTCTCGCCAATGCGAGCTTCAGCCTCTCGGCACATGGCTCCGGGGTCTATGGCGATTATTCGATGGTCTCGGTCCGGGCCGCCGCACTCCGGGTGCAGGACATCATCGAGCGGATCGGCGAGACCGAGGACCTGCACGAGGCGCTGGCCCTCAACACCTATGCCCGCGCGGAACTGGCCCGCCTCGTCGCCATCCGCACCCGCCTCAAGGCGGCCAGAACCGAGCCGATGAGCGCCGAGCAGATCGCGCTCGCCGCGGCACAGGCCGCCGAGCGGCAATACATGGATTTCAGTTTGGAGACATTACGATGAGGACGACCTTCCCGCGCGCACGCAGAATTCTGTTCGGAACAGTCGCGGCGGTGGCCGTGACGATGAGCATGGCGCCCGCGCCGGCCATCGCCCAGGGCGTGCCGACCGTCGACACCCAGAACATCGCCCAGGAAATCCGCCAGCTGCAGCAGATGCTGGAGGACTTCGGGATCCAGACCGATCAGCTCGATACCCTCCTTGAGCAGCTCGACCTCGTACAGCAGCAGCTCGACCAGCTGAACCAGATGTACGCCTCGCTCACCGGCGCGCGGGATCGGATCCTCGGCCTCTTCATGGGCGGCGATCTCGACGGGTTGCTCGAGGCGGATTTCTCCGACATCGGCGATCTGATCACCGGCATCCAGCAGGGAGACTGGAGCGCGCTCCTCGGCTCCTCCGCCGGACCTCTCCGCACCCAGATGGAAAGCGCACTGGCGAGCGCCGGCTTCGATGAAGACAGCCTTGCCGAGATCGCCCGCAGCGGCAGCCCCGGCGCGCAAGGCGTCGCCACCCGCGCGACCACCGGGGCGGTGCTCTCGGCGGCGGCGCAGAACAGCCATGCCGAGGCGGCGCAATCGCTGGAACGCGTCGAGCGCCTGGTCGAGATGATCCCCGACATGGCCGATCTCAAGGAGTCGATGGATCACAACACCCGGGTGACCGCGGAGCTTGCCATCGCGATGACCCGGATGTGGGAGCTCGAGGCGATCCAGACCGTCGGCGCGGGCAATGCGGGTGTGGTCGATGCCGCGACCATCGCGGAAGAGCGCCGCTACATGGACTTCACCCTGCCGGAACTCCGGCCATGACGATGGGAACCGGCATCGACGCCATCGTCGAGGAGGAACTGGTCTACGGTGCGCTGCGCCGCGAGGAGACCTGGCGCAAGATCGGCATCGGCGGTGCCGTCTTCGGCGTGATGGGCTGCCTCTCGGCCGCCGCCGTCGCCCTTCTGATCGAGGTCCCGCCCCCGGTCGTCGTCCCCTTCGATCCGGCCACTGGTCTCGCCCTGCCGAACGCCGCCGTCCGGACCGTGACGCTGGCCGAGCGCCCGGCCGTGATCGAGGCGCAGATCTACCGCTACATCACCGACCGCGAGACCTATAACCAACTCGACAATGACCTGCGCGTGCGCCGGGTGCTCGCGCAATCGAAGGGCGCGGCCGAGGCCAGCATGCGCGCCACCTGGACCAGCGGGCAGGAGAGCTATCCGCCAACGCGCTACGGGGCTGCGGCCGAGATGGCGGTCGAGATCGCCAGCATCACGCTCATCGGCGAGAACCGCGCCCAGGTGCGCCTGCGCAAGCGCCTGACCGGACCCCAAGGCGTGCAGGACGGCGCCTTCACCGCCACGCTGATGTTCGAGTTCCACCCCGAGACCCCGCGCGTCCTCGACGAGGTCTGGCAGAACCCCTTCGGCTTCACCGTCACGCAATATGCCATCAGATCGGACCGCGCCGAATGACGACCCGTCTTACCTTTTCCGGCCTCTTCATTGCCGCGGCGATGTCCGCGGGCCTTCCCGCCTGGGCCGAGACGACACCCGGGCGCGGTGCCCATGACAGCCGGGTCCGGATCGCGACCTGGGTCGACGGCCAGGTATTCCGTGTCGTCACCAGTCTCACCCGCGTGACGACAGTCGAGTTCGGCGAGGGCGAGACGATCCGCTCGATCATCGCCGGCGACACGGTCGGCTTCCAGTTCGACGCGGTCCCGGGTGGCCGTGCCTTCGCGATCAAGCCCGTGGCCTCCGGGGTTGCCACCAACATCATCGTCTACACCAACCGGCGGTCCTACTACTTCCACGTCATCGAGGCGCGGGAGACGCCGCATTACGTCGTGCAGTTCCGCTACCCCGAGAGCCGCAGCGCGCCCCGGCAGGCGGTGGCGGCTGGCGCGCCCAATGCCAATTACGGTGCGAGCGCGCAGCGCGAGTTCACGCCACTCTCGGTCTGGGACGATGGCACCTTCACCTATTTCCGCTTCGCGCGGAACGCGCCCGTGCCGGCGATCTTCCGGCACACAAACGGCGCGGAGCGGTCCGTGAACAGCCAGGCGCAAGCGGATGGGGTGATCCGGGTCTCCGGCGTGAATCCCGAATGGGTGCTGCGCCTCGGCGACGAGGTGGTCTGCATCCAGGACCTCGGCCGCAAAGGAGCGGGCGTATGAGCAACGAGCCCGACGATCTCGCGGCCCGTCTTGCCGCGCTCGAAGGCTCGAGCGGGAAGAAGGCAGGGGCCCGGCGTCCGTCGCCGGTCACGGCCCTTCTCGGCGTGCTCGGGATCGCGGGGCTGGGCGGTCTCGCCTATGCCGCGCTCCAGCCCGAGGCGGCGGCGCCGATGCCGACCGCCGCGCCCGCCGAGTTCCAGGACCAGGGCTCGGGCTTCGGCGACCTGGTGCCCGCCGTCCTGCCGGTCCGGACCCCGGAGCCGGCACCGGCGGACGCCGGACCGTCCGAGACCGAGCGCGCCCTGGCCGAGGCCCTGGCGGCGGTCCGGGCCGAACTCGATGCGCTCCTGGCCAAAGAGGCGGAGCCATCCTCCGCCGCCGCCGATGCCGCGATCGCCGACCTGACCGCGCAGATCGCGGCGCTGCAGGCGGCGGGTGAAGAGTCCCGCCGCGCCTTCGAGCGGCAGCTGACCGAGCGCGACCGGGCGCTGGAACAGATGCGCATGGATCTGGAACTGGCGCAGCTGCAACAGCCCGCGCCCGCCGCGCTCGGGCCCACCGAGGAAGAGCTGCGCCTCGCCGAGTTGGAACGCCGCCGCGCGGCGGAAGCCGAGGCCCGTGCCGAACGCATCGCCTCACCGATGATCGCCTTCTCCGGTGCCGGGAACGGACCGCAGGGCGGGGCCATCGAGGCCCGGCTGAACGCCGACGAGGCCTTCGTCCGGTCCGGTGCGCAGCTCGCGGAGGTGACCCGCGCGGAGGTGATCGCCAACCCCTCCCATACCGTGCCGCAGGGCACGATGATCCAGGCGGTGACCGAGACCGCGCTCGACAGCACCCTGCCCGGCGCGATCCGGGCCATCGTCTCCGAGGACGTGCATGCCTTCGACGGCTCCCGCGTGCTGATCCCGCGCGGCGCGCGGCTGATCGGACGCTATCGCTCGGACGTGGCGCTGGCGCAGTCCCGGGTGATGGTTGCCTGGGACCGGATCATCCTGGCCGACAACCAGTCGGTCCAGATCAGCGCCTATGGCGGCGACGAGCTGGGACGCTCAGGTACGACGGGTTTCGTCGACACGCGCTTCGCCGAACGCTTCGGCTCGGCCGCGCTCATCTCTCTGATCGGCGCGCTCCCCGCGGCCGCGGCCGGCCAGATCGAGGACGAGGCCGCCGCGGATGTGGCGAGCGATGTCGGGTCCGACCTGCGTGACAGCACTGGAGACGCGATGCAGGACTACCTCGCGATCAAGCCGGTCATCCATGTGGACCAGGGCACGCGGATCACCGTCATGGTCGACCGCGATCTCGAGATCTTCTGACATGGCGGCGAGCTACCTCGAAGCCTCGCTCGACGCGCTGGCGCCGTCCATCGGCCGCCCGGACGTGATCGAGATCTGCATCAACCCCGACGGCAGCACCTGGGGTGAGTTCCACGGCGATCATTTCATGTCCGCGCTCGGCACGCCCCTGAGCCAGACCGCCATCAAGGATCTCGGCAACCAGATCGCCTCGGCCGCGGGCACGACGCTCAGCCAGAAGAAACCCATCATCTCGGTCAGCATCCTCTACCGGGACCGCCCGATCCGCGCCCAGGTGATCCAGCCGCCTGCCGTCGAAGGCGGCTTTTCGATCTCGCTCCGGTTCTTCTCGAGCGTGCCGCTGGACGAGATCAAACTCGCCTATCTCTTCGACAAGGAAACCAGCCTCGAAGCGCTGAGGCGCGCGCGGAACCTCGCCCTGCGCGAGGTCGCGGCAACAGGCGACATCGACGCCGCGCTGGCCTTCTGCGTGCGGAACAAGCTCAACATGATCGTCTCGGGCGGGACCTCGACCGGCAAGACGGTTGCGGCCCGGAAGATCCTCTCGCTCGTCCCGGACGAGGAGCGGATCGTCACCATCGAAGAGGCGGCCGAGCTGCGGCCCGGACAGCCGAACGCGGTGACGCTGATCTCGGATCGCGAGAGCGACACGCGGGGCGCCGACCAGCTCCTGACCTCGACCCTGCGGATGCGCCCCGACCGCATCGTGCTGGGTGAGGTCCGCGGCAAGGAGGCGATGACCTTCCTCGAGGCGATCAACACCGGCCATGGCGGCTCGCTCACCACGCTCCACGCGGAAACCCCCCAGCTTGCCGTGAGACGGCTTGCCATCGCCGCACTGAAGACCGATCTGCCCCTGACCTACGCCGACATGATCCGCTACATCGAAGGCTCGATCGACGTCATCATCCAGGCCGGCCGCCACGAGGGCGCGCGCGGCATCACCGAATTCTACCTGCCCGGCCAGACCGAAGACCCGGGTCAGTGACCATCAAAGGATACCCCATGCGCCTTTCCGACATTGCCATCCTTATCGTTCTTGGTGCCGGTCCGGCATGGGCCGAGGGCGCGCCCGATGTGTCGACCGACCTCACGGTGACCATCAAGCCGCAGGAGTTCCGCATCTGCAACGACCGTCCCGCGCGGCCCGTCTGGATGGATGAATTGCATCCGCGTGAAGCCTACAAAGCGGTGACGATGATGGATCTCTACGAGTTGCGGGCTTGGGAGCGGATTGCCGAGACGGAGAATTGCTCTTGCGAAACGCGCTTCCCGGGATGGGATGAGGTTTCAGTGGAATACGCCGAGCGGTTTGCCACCAGCTCCAATGCTGAACATACGCAGGCCCAGCTTCAAATCCGCCGGGAACGCAATGACGTCCGCCAAGGCGTTCAGGACATCTGTGAAGCCCAAGGCATCTGGTAATGGGTGTCGTCAGCTGGATGGTTGGAACGGCGGACGCCTTCCTCGCCGATGCCGCGGAGTCCCAGTTCGGGGCGGTCGCGAGCAATATCGGCACGATCGTCCTGCTGATGGTCACCCTCTCGGCCATCGGGCTCTTCATCAACATGGCCTTCCAGTACCGCAGCATGGATGGCGCGAGCTTCTTCTGGTACCTCATGAAGCTGATGCTGGTCGGCCTATTCGCCTTCAACTGGGTCCAGTTCAATGCGGTCGCCAACGCGGTGATCGGCGGATTGGATTACGTCGCAGGCGCGCTCGTGTCGTCAGTTGGTGGAGGCGGGGCAGGGGCCACGCACTTCGCCGGCGAATTTGACAATCTAATTGAACGATTTGCCGACTACCTGAACGCCATCGGCAGCAACCTGAACTGGATGACCGGCGCGATCCTCGGAGGTATCGGCCTCGTGCTCCTGAGCCTTCTCGGCTTCATGACGGGGATCGTGCTGATCTTCGCCAAGATGATGCTGACCCTCATGCTCGGCCTCGCACCTGTCATGATCGCGCTCTCGCTCTTCGAGGCGACGAAGGATTTCTTCCACCGTTGGGTCTCGACCACTGTCAGTTACGCCTTCTACCCCGTCGTCATCGCCGCGATGTTCTCGACTGTTGTCGGCATGGCAAATGCGCTCCTCGCGCAGCTTGGCGATCCGGGTTCCGCGACCAATATCGGCTCGCTCATTCCGTTCTTCGTGATGGTGTTCCTCGCCAAGGGGTTCGTTGCCGCGACGCCGCTCATCGTGCGCGGGCTGTCGGGGAACCTTATGGTGCCGGCTTCGCCCGCCATTGTCGCTGGATCGACTGGGATGATACGCGGGCTCTTCAATACCGCTGGCGTCAAGGGCAGGTCGCGGATCGGCGCATTGACCACTGGGGAGGTAATCGGGCGAGGCGTTGCGCAAAGTCCTGCGGCTGTGAGGGCTGCGGCAACATCCGCAAGTGTTCAGCTAGTCAGTATATCAGAGAGAGCAAAGAGGTTGGTCCAGTGATGGACGGTGGAGATTTCGTTATAGTCTCAATGAGTTGCAGGGCGTCTTATGCAGCGCATGTTCAGTTTCTGATCGCGTGACTTCGCGCTGTGTCGCGGGCATTCCGGCGCGTTCGCCCAGACCCTAAAAAAGTTGCGATACAGTAAGGTCGATTCGGTGGTGTCCTTCGCGCAAAAGCGGATTCCGTAAGCCCTGTTCGCCTCGTCGGCGCTGCCGTGCCAGTGATCTGGAATGGCAGAGCAGTAAGCACCATGCGGCAGCCGATACACTGGCTCGTCTGGAAGCGGACGGGCACTGTCTGTGACCCGGTGTTCGTGAACGGGCGTCCTTTAGGTCAGGTGAGGATCGGAGTATGGAATTGGAAAATTCGAGCCATCGACGATGATATCGGAGAGGCTGTAGCGGTCAAAGACCTCAAGCATCGCCTCGATGGCACTGTCAAGGATGCGGGGCAGGTGGCATGAGCGCGTAATCAGGCATTTGTTGTCTGCGCGGAAGCATTCGACCAGCGCGAAGTCCGGCTCGGTTGCCCTGATGACTCTACCGAGGTTGATCGCCTCTGGCGGTGCCGCCAGACGGAAGCCGCCCGATCGTCCGCGCTGAGCCTCGAGCAAGCCTTCATGCGTCAGGGTCCGAACCACCTTTTTCAGATGTGGCGCAGAAAGTCCGTAGATTGCCGCGGCTTCCTCGATGGTCACGTTGTTGCCGTCCCTGCTCGCCGCAAGGATCAGGATGCGCAAGGCATAGTCGGAAAATTTCGTCAGTCGCATGGTCGACACCTCCTGATGTGGCAAGTGTCGGTGACCCGGGGTTGCCCATCTCGAATGACTACCTTCCAAAAGGGTCATCTTGTTTGATCCTGATCAACGTGCCTTCCCGCGCGGGATGAGACAAGGCCCTCAGAAAAGGGTGATTTGAAATCTCCTTAATATCGGAAAAATGGAATGTCCGGAACTGGCCCACACAAGATGCACGCATGCCTTGCGAACCTGCGCAAGGTTCTCTGCAGCGTTGTTGTGGTGCTCGCGGTTCTGGGACTGGTTGCGCAAGTCGCCCAACCCGGCCGCGCCCACGCGGGTGAAAGCGTTCATGGGTTCGAGATCGTCATCTGCTCCGGCGACGGGGCGAAAAAGATTACGGTCGATCAAGAGGGCAATCCCATCGAGGCGCCTGGCGAAGCGGTCTGCGATTGCGGCTGTGCTGTATGTCCATCTTCCGGTGGCGTTTTCCTGATTCATGAAGCCGCTGCCCTCGAGCCTTCGATGTCCTTTGCGGCCGCCGTTCCATGCACCTTGAAATCGACAAACCGCGCCCGTGAACGCGGGCGGTTGCCGGTCCCGCGCGGGCCCCCGACCGAGAAAGAAGCCTGATGTTCCTGTTCCGAAGCCTCCTTCGCATCCTGTTCCTGCTTGCCGCAATGGCCGCGCCCGCATCCGCGCAGAGTCCGGTTCTCGGCCAGTTCCTCGGCGAAGTTTCCCCTTCCGAGCTTATCGAAGGCGCAGACGCCTTCGGCCCGATCCGTGACGATCTGCCGGTCGTCCCCGTCCAGAGCGGCGGCGAAACCGTGGGCTGGGCATTCGTCACGTCGGATTTTGTCGGCACGACCGGCTATTCCGGCAAACCCATCCACGTGATGGTCGCCATCGGACAGGATGCCGTGCTGCGCGCGGTCCGCCTGGTCAAGCATTCCGAACCCATCGTCCTGATCGGCATTCCCGAGGCCAAGGTGCAGGCGCTGACCGCCTCATACGCCGGTCTGGACATCGCGGCCGAAGCGGCGGCCGGCGGTGTCGCGCATGATCTCAACATCATTTCCGGCGCGACGGTCACGATCATGGTCATCGACGACTCGGTCGTCCGGTCCTCGATCCGGGTGGCGCGCACCCTGGGTCTGGGTGGGCTCGCCCCTGAAACCGCGCCCGAGGGGCCAAAATACGCGATCAATGCCGAGGCGACCGCGGCAGGCGACTGGCAGACGCTGGTCGGGGACGGCACGATCCGGCGCCTGTCGCTGGATGTCGGACAGGTGAACCGCGCCTTTGAACAGGTTGAAGACCCGCGCGCGGCGGCGCGTCCCATTGCCGGGGCGGAAGACGACACGTTCATCGATCTCTACGCCACGCTTGTCTCGATCCCCGGGATCACCGACGCGCTACTCGAACCGGCCGAGGGCCAGAACCTGCGCGACTGGCTGGCCGAGGGCGAGCACGCTCTGCTGGCCGCCGGTCGTGGGCAGTATTCCTTCAAGGGCTCGGGCTATGTCCGTGGCGGTATCTTCGACCGCATCCAGCTTATCCAGGGCGATATCTCGGTGCGCTTCCGCGACCGCGACCACCGCCGGGTGGGCGCCATCGTCACCGATGGAGTGCCGACCCTGTCCGAGATGGACCTGTTCCGCATTCCCGCCGACATCGGCTTCGATCCGACCGAGCCATTCCGCCTGCAACTTCTGGTCCAGCGCGATGTGGGTGCCATCGAGCGTCTCTATACCACCTTCGAGATGGGCTGGCAGCCACCCGCCGCCTTTCTGGAACCGATCACACCCGAACCCGCGCCCGCCGCAGCGATCGCGCCCGAGCCGGACGAGGCCACCGCCAAGACGGCGCTCTGGCAGCGCATCTGGCGTGACAAGACGGTGGAGATCGCCGTTCTGGCGGTGATGCTCGCGGTTCTGACGGTCGTGTTCTTCTTCCAGGACCTCGTCACGCGCTCGGCCCGGGCCACGCTCTGGTTCCGCATGGGTTTCCTGACGGTCACGCTGGTTTTCCTCGGCTGGTATGCCAACGCGCAACTGTCGGTCGTAAACCTGATGGCGCTGGCCAATTCGCTGGCGAACGACTTTACATGGGAAGCGTTCCTGCTGGATCCGCTGACCTTCATCCTGTGGTTCTCGGTCGCTGCCGCGCTGATCTTCTGGGGGCGCGGCGCCTATTGCGGCTGGCTCTGCCCGTTCGGCGCGCTCCAGGAGCTCTCGAACCGCATCGCGAAAGTCTTCAAGGTGCCGCAATGGGAATTGCCCTGGGGTCTTCATGAACGCCTGTGGGCGGTGAAGTACATGCTCTTCCTGGGGCTGTTCGGCGTCTCCCTCGCCTCCATCGAACAGGCCGAGCATCTGGCCGAGGTCGAGCCGTTCAAGACCGCGATCGTGCTGAAGTTCGACCGCGCCTGGCCCTTCGTGTTGTATGCCGGTGTCCTGCTGTTCATCGGGCTCTTCGTCGAGCGGTTCTACTGCCGCTATCTCTGCCCGCTGGGCGCAGCCCTCGCAATTCCGGCCCGAATCCGGATGTTCGACTGGCTCAAGCGCTACCGCGAATGCGGCAATCCCTGCCAGACCTGCGCCAACGACTGCATGGTCCAGGCGATTCACCCGACCGGCGAGATCAACCCGAACGAGTGCCTGAACTGTCTGAACTGCCAGGTACTATACCGGTCGAAAACGAAATGTCCTGTCGTCCAGCGCCGCGAGAAACGCCGAGCGAATGCTTCGGCGAGCGCCGAGGCACTCGACAGGGTTCTGACCAATCACCCCAACAGAAAGGAGACTCAAAATGTCTGACAAAATGGGGAAAAGCGGCATCAGCCGGCGCGGCCTTCTGGGCGCGACGGCCGGAGGGGCCGCACTCGGCACGCTGGGCGTATCCGGCAGTGCCATGCTGGGCGGCGCAACGGGCGCGGCCTTGCTGGGATCGGCCACGCCGGCCCGGGCCGCAACAGAGGCCGGCCATGTCGCGCCGGGTGAACTGGACGAGTATTATGGCTTCTGGTCGTCTGGCCAGACCGGCGAGATGCGAATCCTTGGCGTCCCCTCGATGCGCGAACTGATGCGGGTGCCGGTGTTCAACATCTGCTCGGCCACCGGCTGGGGCATCACCAACGAGTCGAAGAAGATCCTGACCGAGGGCCTGACCCAGAAGACCAAGGACTACCTGGCTGCCAACGGCCTGGAATTCCCGCGCAATGGCGACCTGCACCACGTCCACATGTCCTTCACCGAGGGCAAGTATGACGGCCGCTTCCTGTTCATGAACGACAAGGCCAACACGCGCGTCGCTCGGGTGCGCTGCGACGTGATGAAATGCGACAAGATCATCGAGATTCCGAACGCCAAGGGCATCCACGGCCTGCGTCCGCAGAAGTGGCCGCGCACCAACTACGTCTTTGCCAACGGCGAGGATGAGGCGCCCATGGTCAACGATGGACAGGTGCTCGACGATCCGTCGAAATACGTGAACTTCTACACGGCCATCAACGCCGACGACATGACCATCGCCTGGCAGGTGATGGTGACCGGCAACCTCGACAACACCGATGCGGACTATGACGGCAAGTACGCCTTCTCGACCTCCTACAACTCCGAGATGGGCATGAACCTCGCCGACATGACGGCGGCGGACATGGACCATGTCGTGGTCTACAACATCGCCGAGATCGAAAAAGGCATCGAGGCCGGCGACTTTGTCGAACTGAACGGCGTCAAGGTGATCGACGGGCGCAAGGGATCGGAAAAGAACTACGTCCGCTACATCCCGATCCCGAACAACCCGCACGGCTGCAACATGGCACCGGACCGGGTGCACCTGTGCATCGGCGGCAAGCTGTCGCCGACTGTCAGCGTGATCGACGTGCGCAAGCTGGACGCGGTGTTCTACGACGGCGCCGAGCCGCGCTCGGCCGTGGTGGCGGAACCGGAACTGGGTCTCGGGCCGCTTCACACCTGCTTCGACGGCCAGGGCAATGCCTTCACCACGCTGTTCCTCGACAGCCAGGTGGTGAAGTGGAACATCGACAAGGCGGTGCAGGCCTATGCCGGAGAAAGCGTCGATCCGATCATCTCGAAGACCGACGTGCACTACCAGCCGGGCCACAACTCGACCGCCGAGGGCGAGACGCTGGATGCGGCGCCGAAGTACTACATCTCGATGAACAAGTTCTCGAAGGACCGCTTCATCAACGTCGGCCCGCTGAAACCCGAGAATGAGCAGTTGTTTGTCATCGACGGCGACAACCTGACGCTCATTCATGACGGACCGACCTTCGCCGAACCGCACGACTCGATCCTGGTGCACCGCTCCAAGGTCAATCCGCTGCATGCCTGGAACCGCGACGACCCGATGTGGGAAGACGCGCGCCAGCAGGCCGCGGCGGACGGCGTCGACCTAGACTGGGGCCATGACGAGATCATCCGCGACGGTAACAAGGTGCGGGTCTACATGTCCTCGGTCGCGCCGCAGTTCAGCCTCGAGAAGTTCACCGTCAAGCAGGGCGACGAAGTGACGGTCTATGTCACCAACATGGACGACATCGATGACCTGACCCACGGTTTCACCATGGGCAACCACGGCGTCGCGATGGAGGTCGGGCCGCAGCAGACGGCCTCTGTGACCTTCACGGCGGCGCAGCCGGGCGTCTACTGGTACTATTGCCAGTGGTTCTGCCACGCGCTCCACATGGAGATGCGCGGCCGGATGTTCGTCGAACCTCAGGGCGCCTGACCATGAAGCGCATCCGGTTCCTCCTTGTCGTCATCCTGGCCGCGTTCGCGGTCCAGGCGGTGGCGGAAACGCGGACGGTAGCGCCCGCGCCGGGTGCGCTTGTCTCCGCCGTCGCCGGGGCCAACCCCGGCGACGTGCTGATCCTGATGCCGGGCCTGCACCATGGCCCGGTGTCCATCGACCTTCCGCTGACCCTTGAAGGCCACGAAGGCGCCATCCTCGAAGGCAACGGAACGGGCAGCGTCGTTTCCGTGAGCGGCGACGGCGCGGTGATCCGCAACCTGACGATCCGTGGCTCGGGCAATGACGGCGCAGAAATCGATTCAGGCGTAAAGCTCGAACGGACGGCCACGAACGCGCTTGTCGAAAACAACCGCCTGACCGGCAACCTGCACGGCATTACCGTGCACGGCGCGCGCGACAGTATCGTGCGCGGAAACCGGATCGAAGGCCGCCGCGATCGGCGGGTGAACGATCGGGGCAATGGGATCTACGTCTGGAACGCGCCTGGAACGATTGTCGAGGGCAACGACGTGATCTGGGGCCGTGATGGAATTTTCGCCAATGCCTCTAAAGACAATACCTTTCGAGGCAACACCTTCCGCGACCTGCGCTTTGCCGTGCACTACATGTACACCAACAATTCCCAGGTTGTCGGTAATGTTTCCCTGGGCAACACCCTGGGGTTTGCCCTGATGTTCTCGAACCGGATCGAGGTGCGGGACAACCTGTCGCTGGGCGACCGCACGCATGGCATCATGCTGAACTACGCCAACAACGCGCAGGTCACTGGCAACCTGGTGCGCGGCGGCACGCATGAAAAGTGCACCTTCATCTACAACGCGCACAAGAACCGGATCGCGGGCAACCGCTTCGAGGGATGCGAGATCGGCATGCACTTCACCGCCGGGTCCGAGCGCAACCAGATCACCGGCAATGCCTTCGTCGGCAACCGCCACCAGGTGAAATACGTCGGAACCCGACACATGGAATGGAGCGCGGAAGGCCGCGGCAATTTCTGGTCGGACCACCCGGCTTTCGATCTGGACGGTGACGGGATCGCGGACGGGGCCTTCCGGCCGAACGACCTGATGGACCACATCCTGTGGTCGCAGCCTTCGGCCAAGCTGCTGCTGGGCTCGCCCGCCGTGCAACTGGTGCGCTGGAGCCAGTCGGCCTTTCCGGCGACCCTGCCGGGCGGCGTGCTGGACAGCGCGCCGCTGATGACGGCGCCCGAGATCGCGGTGCCGGCCGACATCGCGGCGCTGGAGGCCGATGCGATGGCCCGCGCCGGAGACATTGAGGAGATGAGCGATGCTGACCTGCTCTCGGGTCACTAGGACTTTTGGCGCCGTCGAGGCGCTGCGGGATGTCAGCCTTGCGGTGGCCGAAGGCGAGCGCGTTGCGCTGCTGGGTCACAACGGGGCGGGCAAGTCGACCCTGATGAAGACCATCCTCGGCCTGGTCCCGGCGACCTCGGGCGAGATCCGCGTGGCGGGCGCCGCGCCCGGCGACCGCGCCGCGCGCGAGGCCACGGCCTACCTGCCGGAAAACGCGGCCTTTCACCCGGCCCTGACCGGGCGCGAGCAGATCGCGCTGTACCTGCGGTTGCGCGGCGAACCGGCCTCGAAAGCCGGCGCCCTGCTGGAGCGGGTCGGGCTGGACCAGGCCGCAGACCGCCGGATCGGCACCTATTCCAAGGGGATGCGGCAGCGCGTCGGGCTGGCGCAGGCGCTGATCGGACGGCCGCGCCTGATGGTGCTGGACGAACCGACCAGCGGCCTCGACCCCGTCTCGCGGCGCGAATTCTACGCCATCCTCGCCGAGCTGGCGCGGGACGGCACGGCGATCCTGCTGTCCTCGCATGCCCTGACCGAGGTCGAGGCGCGCACCGACCGCATCGCCATCCTGTCGAAGGGGCGGCTGGTGGCCAACGACACGCTTGCGAATCTGCGACGCGAGGCCGGACTGCCGATCCACATCCAGGTGGCCGCCCGGCCCGAGACGGTGGGCGACGTGGCCCGGCGGCTGGATGGCACCCGCGTCAACGGCGTGCGGGTCGACCTGACCTGCGCGCATGGCGACAAGCTGTCCCGCCTCGGCCAGATCGCCGATCTCGGCGGCATGATCGATGACGTCGAGGTGATACCGCCGAGCCTCGAGGACCTGTACACCCATTTCAGCCGGAGGGCAGATCAATGACCCGTGTGATGGCCGGGGCCGGATCCGAGATCCGTATCGCGATGCGCAACCGCTGGGTCGCGATCGCGGTCACGATGATGGCGCTCTTTGCGCTTGTCCTGTCGGCGGCGGGCAGCGCGCCGACAGGACAGATCGGCGCCGACAAGCTGTCGGTCACGGTCGCGAGCCTCACCTCTCTCGCCGTGTACCTCGTTCCGCTTCTCGCGCTGCTGATGTCCTTCGACGCGGTGGCGGGTGAGATCGAGCGGGGCACGCTGCCGCTGATCCTGACCTATCCCGTCAGCCGGGGCGAGATCCTTGCAGGCAAATTCCTCGCGCATCTGGCGGTTCTGGGCATCGCCCTTCTGGCCGGCTACGGCATGGCCGCCGTGGCGGCCTTCGCTTTCGATCCCGGGGCGGCGGCGGGTCTGCCCGCGCTTGTGCGGCTGCTGCTGTCCTCCCTATTGCTGGGCGCGGCTTTCCTCGGGGCGGGCTATGCCGTCTCGGCGGTGTCGCGCCGCCCGGGCGCGGCCGCCGGCGCGGCCATCGGGCTGTGGCTGGTCTTCGTCGTTCTTTACGATCTCGGACTGCTGGCCGCCGTGGTTGCCGATGGCGGGGGCGCCTTCACCACGGGGGTCTTCCCCTGGCTGCTGCTGGCCAACCCGGCCGACGCCTTCCGCCTCTACAACCTCGCCGCCTCCGAGGCGGCGGGCGCGGCGGCGGGCGTCGCAGGCGCGGCGCAGACCATTCCGCCGGCCTGGGCCCTGTCGTCGCTGTTGTTCTGGGCGGCGGGCGGTTTTGCCCTTGCCCTGCTCGCCTTCCGGAGGGTGCGGCCATGACCCGCCTCATCGCTCTCGCGCTTGTTGCTCTCATGCTGTCGGGCTGCAAGGAAGAGGTGGCCGAACGGCCGTTGCCCGTCACCATGACCGCCGAGGCCGTGGGCCATTACTGCCAGATGGACCTGCTGGAACATCCCGGCCCCAAGGCGCAGGTCCATCTGTCGGGTCTGCCCGATCCGCTGTTTTTCAGCCAGGTGCGCGACGCGATCGCCTACCAGCGGATGCCCGAGCAAAGCCACGCCATCGCCGCGATCTATGTCAGCGACATGGGCGCCGCCCCCAGCTGGGAGGCGCCCGGCGCCGACAACTGGATCGCCGCCGAGACTGCCGTTTACGTAGTTGGCGCCACCGTCGCGGGCGGCATGGGGGCGCCCGAGCTGATCCCCTTTGCCGATCGCGCCGCTGCCGAGGATTTTGTCGCCCGAAACGGCGGCGAGATCCTGTCGCTGCTCTCGGTGCCCGACGAGACGGTGCTGGCCCCGGTTGAGTTCAGGCTCGACGACGAGGGCAATTTCATCCCGCCCGAGGGGGCGGCCATCGACTAGGAGACCACCATGCCGAGCCTTTCCCGCCGTCGCTTCATCGCGATCTCTGCCGCCGCCGCGCTGGCGGGCCCCGCCGCGGCGGTACCGAAGCGGTACTGGAGCGGCACTGCGCTTGGAGCGCGGGCGTCGATCACGCTGGACCACCCGGATGCTGCCAAGATCGTGGCGGCCGTATTGCAGGAAATCGACCGCCTGGAGGATGTCTTCAGCCTCTATCGGCCGGGCTCGGCCCTGTCGCGGCTGAACCGCGACGGGTCGCTGGATGCGCCGCCGTTCGAGCTTGTCGAATGCCTTGGCATCGCCGGTGCCGTGCATGACGCGACCGGCGGTGCCTTCGACCCGACGGTTCAGCCGCTCTGGGCGACCTATGCCGAGGCATATGCCGCGGGCGGCACGGTGACGGGCCCGATGCTGGAGGAAGCGCGATCGCGCGTCGGCTGGTCACGGCTCACGGTCGCCCCGTCGCGGATCGCCTTCGCACGGTCGGGCATGGCCCTCACTCTGAACGGCATCGCGCAAGGCTATGTCGCCGATCGCGTGGCAAGGATGCTGGAGGCGCAGGGCCTCGACCGGATCCTGATCGACACGGGAGAGGTGCGCGCCTTGGGTGGCATGCCGTCTGGCGCCCCATGGTCGGTGTCGCTGCCCGATGGCAGGGCGTTCAGGTTCCGGGACCGCGCGCTGGCGACATCGGCACCGCTGGGCACGTCCTTCGACGCGGCTGAAACCATCGGCCACATCCTCGACCCCCGGACCGGACTGCCCGCCCCGGCAACGGCGCGTAGCGTGTCGATCACCGCACCTACCGCGGCCTTGGCCGACGCCCTCTCGACCGGGCTCTGTCTGCTCGCGGGCAAGGAGGTGGAGGAGGCCATCGGGCGGCTGCCGGACTGCCGCCTGGTCTGACGCAGCGCCCCGGACCGCGCCGCAAGGCGGCAGGCCGCTCGCGAAATTCGATCCCGGGTCAGTGGCGCTCCAGTCCGCGACTGACCGCCGGGTCAGCCGATCTTGGTTCGCGCATGACCTCCAGCACTGCATAGAAGGCAGGCAGGATCACGAGGATCAGAACGGTGGCTGCGAGCAGCCCGAAGACGACAGAGATGACCAGTGGCTTGAGTGTCTGCGCCTGCGTCGAGGTTTCGAGCAGCAGCGGCGCCATTCCCATGATGGTGGTTGAAACCGACACGAAGATCGGTCGGAACCGAGACCGCACGGCTTCGCCTGCGGCGCGCGCGGCGGACAGACCCTCGGTGCGGCGGGTCTTTATGACCCCGACCAGGAGGATCGCGTTGTTCACCACGATCCCCGCGAGCGAGGCCGCCCCCACCAGCGAGGGCATCGAGATGTTGTAGCCCATCAGGACATGGCCCCAGATGACGCCCAGGAACGCCAGCGGGATGGTGAGCATCACAATGAGTGGCTCGACATAGCTGCGGAACTGGAAGCTGAGGACGATGTAGATGCCCACCAGCCCGATCAGGAACCCGCGCAGGATCGAGGCGACCGTTTCCGCCGAATTCGCCGCTTGCCCGCCGATCTCGAAGCCGAGGCCGGGGGTGGCGGCCGCAAGGTCGGGCAGGAATCCCTCGGCCAACCGCGCGGTGATCGCGTCGGCATTGCCGATGCGGCCGTCCACATCGGCGGCGACGGTCAGCGTACGCAGGCCGTTGCGGCGCGTGATGGTGCCCCAGCCGCGCGCCTCGTCGATGGTGGCGATGGTGGACAGCGGCACGGTGCCGCCACTGGGCAGGGCGATTTCGAAGTTGCTCAGATCTTCGCGGCTGACGCGATCATCATCGGCCAGCCGCACCTCAAGATCCCAGGCCAGATCGCCGCGCCGGATTTCAGAAAGCTGCGTGCCGAGAAAGGCCGCGCGGATCTGGCTGGCGACGTCCGTGGCGGTCAGCCCCAGGGCTTCGGCGCCTTGCGACAGGCTCAGCCGCAACTCCGGTGCGCCGGGGCGCAGGTCGAGGGTCGCGTTGCGCACACCGGCATAGGATTCGAGTTCAGCCAGCGTGGCGCGCCCCGCCGCCTCCAGTGTGGCGAGGTCGGGGTGGCTCAGGCGCAGTTCCACCGCGATGCCCTGCGGGCCGATCCCCGGCTCGGTCAGGATCAACGAGGACACACCGGGCAGAGTGCCGATTTCCTCGCGCCAGAGCGTGACGATTTCGTCCAACGTGCTGCTGCGTGTCTCGGCGCCGAGCAGGTCCACCGCGACGGTGGCGACATGAGCACCGGTCTCGCCCGCCGAGAGGTTGCGGCCCAGCCGGGTGATGCGGCGGATCACCAGCGGTTGTGCCTGGGGCTGATCAGGGGACAGGCGGGCGTTCACGCGGTCGAGCGCTGCCTCGACCTGAGCCACGGCTTGGCCCGTGCGCGCTAGCGGTGTGCCTGCGGGTAGCATCAGCCGCGCCTCGAGCACGTCGCCATCGATCTCGGGCATCGCCTCGCGTTTGACCACGCCGCCGCCCAATGCGCCGACGGTCACGATCAGCGCCCCGATGGCCAGACCGACAACAAGCCAGCGCGCCTTGATCGCGGCGTCTGCCAGGCGGCCCACGCCACGTTCGCGCAGGGCATCGAAACCCACCTCGAAGCGCATTCGCAAGTGCGACGGGGCGGTGTCCTTCATCCCACCTTTCAAGTGGTGGGGCAGGATCAGGAAGGCCTCGATCAGCGAAGCGGCGAGCGCGGCCAGCAGGACCACGGGCAGAACCTCCAGGACGGCCCCCAGTTCGCCCGCCAGAAAGGCCAGAGGCAGGAACACGGCCAGCGTCGTCAGGAAGGACGAGATCACGCCGGGCGCCACGGCGGCGACGCCCGCCGCCACGGTTTCGACCGTCGCGCCCTTGGCGGCATGCACCGCGATGGAATCCGCGATCACGATGGAATCGTCCATCACGATCCCGATCGCCATCAGCAGGGCCACCAGTGTCATCATGTTCAGGCTGAGCCCGGTCAGCCCCATCCAGACGAATGCCCCGGCAAAGGCCACGGGCAGGCCCATGGCGGCCCAGACCGCGAAACCGGGGCGGAAGAACAGGCTCATCACCACGACAACCAGCACAAGCCCGATCACCCCGTTCTGCACCAGCATCACCAGCCGGTCGCGGATGATGGAGGTCACGTCCTGCACCACCTCAACCGTGATCGTTTCGGGCAGGCGTGCCGTTTCCTCGGCCACCAGCGCTGCGACGCTGTCCAGTACCCGAAGCGCGTCGGCTTCGAGCGCCTTGGCCACATCGATCACGATGGCGGGCGTGCCGTCGACAAAGGCGCGGTCCTGCGGCGGCTCGAAGCGCTCCTCGATCACTGCCACGTCCCCAAGCGTCAAAGTCGCACCATTCGGCAGAACCAGCACGGGGATCGTGGCAAGGGAGATGGTCGTGTCGCGTTCCGCAGTGAAGCGCAAGGTCAGGTCCGCGCCCGGCCCCTCCAGAGTGCCGGCGGGCAGGTCGATGCTCTGTGCAGCGATGGTTGCGGCCAATGCGGCTGGCGTCAAACCGTGGCTGTCGAGCGCGGCGCGCGTGGCGGTGATGGAAAGCGTCCGGGTGCCGAGCCCCCCGCGCGTCACGCGGGCGACGCCGGGCAGGGCGGTCAGTCGGTCCGACAGGCCGTCGGCATAAAGGTCCAACTCGCCCAGCGGCAGATCGCTCGAGATGGCGATCGATGTGACAGGATCCGAGCGGTGCAACTCGCGTACCACGGCGGGATCGGCGCGGTCGGGGAAGGTATCGATGGCCGAAACCTCGGTGCGCAGGGAGTTGACGAAGCGCAGCGCGTCATTGCCCGGCGCCATGGTCGCCACGGCGCGGGCGCGGCCGCTCTGCGCGGTGCAGGTGAGGGTTTCCAGCCCCTCTACACCCTGCACTCCGTCCCAGAGCGGCGCGCAGATCGCGGCCTCCACTTCCTCGGCGGCGGCACCCCGGTACGGCACCGTGATCTCGGCCTCGACAGCGCGGAAATCGGGGAAGGTCTCGCGCAGCAGGCCCGGTGCGGCAAAGGCACCGGCGGCAAGGAACAGAAGGAGCAGCAGATTGGCTGCCGTCGGGTGGCCGGTGAACCAGCGTATCATGGCTGGACCTCGACCGGGGTCAGGGCCATGCCGGGGATGGCCGGAGCGATATCGTCGATCACCACGCGGTCGCCCGGCGACAGGCCCGCCGCGATGACGACGCGGCCATCTTGCGCAAAGGCGGCGGTGACGGGGCGCAATTCCAGCAGATCGCCGGGGCCGGCTATCCGCACCCTGCCCATGTGCAACGCCGCCTCGGGGATGGCGATGACGCCGGCGATGGAAGCGCCCGAAAAGGCAAGCTGCACCTGCATGTTGGGTACCAGCGGCAGGCGGCGGGGCGGGTCGGCGCCCTCATAGGGGTCGTCAACCCTGACCACGACCGGCACGGTGCGCGCACGGGCATCCAGCGCGCCCTCGATCCCGACAACGCGGGCGCTCCAGATCTGCCTCGGGTCCGACAGAGGGCTGAGCGTCACTGCAATCCGCGTGGCGGGCATGTCGCGCATCATGTCGGCAAGGGTGATGCCCTCCGGTGCATCTCCCAGCAGCTGTCGAAAGCTGTCGATGGGCAGATGCGCCACGACCTCGGCCGCCACGATCCCGTCGGCACGGATCACCACCTGACCGGGGACGACGGTCTGAAACAGCTCTGCGTTGACCTCGGTCACGCGCAGGTCGAACGGCGTCGTCAGGGTCGTGCGGTCGAGCGAGCGGCGCGCCCGGTCGATGGCGGCCTCGCTTCGCGCGACCTGTGCCGCGATCCGCGCCTCGCGGGAGGGGATCAGCGCCATCGCGTTTTCCAGTTCCGCGACCGTGCGCCGGGCCAGCAAAGTCGCGCGCTCGGCGTCGTCGGCGCGGGATTGCGGGGCATTGCCCTGCGCGACAAGCGTGCGCGTCCTTTCCAGATCGGTTTCGGCCAACTCCAGCCGGTCCCGTTCCAGCGCAAGGATGCGGCGCGTGTTTTCCGCCTCGGTCGCAAGCTGCGCGCGTTCTGCGTCCAGAGCGGCAAGGTCGGCCTGCGACTGCGCCAGTGCGAGTTGATAATCGGCCGGATCCATCCGCAGCACCTCGGTCCCTGCCGGGATCAGGCGGCCGGGTTCCAGGTCCGGGTGCCGCCAGATCACCTCGCCCTGCACTTCGGCCACTGCGACCCAGGTATCGGCCGCCCGCAGGTTGCCCCAGGCTGTCGCGGTGGGGCGGATATCCTGAGCCGCGACGGTCATCACCCGAACGGGCAGGGCGGACGCATGCCCTTCGACCTGGGTAGGGCCCGGCGCCGAAGAGATCATCCAGACCGCCGCGGCCATGGCAAGCATGATGGGGGGCAGGGCGAGGAGCGGGGCCAGACGCATGGCATCAGCCCTGCGCCCGGCGCATCCGCGCCAGCGTGCCGTCGCGCAGCACGAACTGGTGGTAGAGCGCGCCCACGACATGCAGGGCGACCAATGCCAGCAAGAGGATCTTCATCACGTTGTGGGCTTGCGCCGCAGCCTCGACTCCTCCGAACCAGGCGACCGAGCCACTGACCGGCATCAGGATCATGAGCGCGTAGAGGCCGACATGGGTGAGCCTGGCAAGGATACCCTGCAGCGTGTTGGCCTCGATCGCCGGAGGCACGCCGCGCCGGGCACGCAACGTCAGCCGCCACAGCGCGAAGACCATCACCAGGGCGCCGCCCGCCACATGCGCCAGCACCAGCGGGTTGAATCCCACCTCCAGTCCGTCGCTGACGCGGTCCCAGGCGGACGCAATCGCATCCTTGAAGATGTATTGCTGCGCGATCAGCGCGAAGACGAGCCAATGCAGCGCGATCTGCAGGCGGGAATAGCCAGTGGGGGCGGTCGTGGCGGGCATGGAGGGGGTCCTTTGGGTCTGGGCGCGCGACTCGGGATAAAGGTTGCGGTTGCCGATAGTATATGTTAGTAAGTTATAACTAACAATAGGTGGTGCATGTCCGGTCGTCAGAGCGCGGAAGAGCGAAAGGCGCAGATCGTGGCCGAGGTGCTGCGACTGGCCGATGAGATCGGACCCGACCGGCTCAGCACCACGGATGTCGCGCGCGCAGTGGGCGTGAGCCAGCCTGCGATTTTCCGGCATTTCCCGACCAAGGATGCGCTCTGGCTGGCGGTGGCCGAGGCTATCGCGGACCGGTTGCAGCGAGCCTGGGCCGAGGCCGAGACTGGAGCCACCGGGCCGCACGCGCGCCTCAAGGCGCTGATCGGCGCGCAGCTGTCAGCCATATCCGAGACGCCAGCCCTGCCGTCGATCCTGTTCTCGCGCGAGTTGCAGGTGGACAATCAAGCCCTGCGCGACGTGTTCCGGGGGCTTCTGGGCGCTTTCCAGGGCCGCCTTGTTGCCGTGATCCGTGATCTTCAGGCTGCGGGCGATCTGAAGCGCGACGTCAGCCCGGAAGATGTCGCCATCCTGCTGACGTCGCTGGTGCAGGGTGTCGCCATCCGCTGGACGCTCGGCGCCCGGGGCTTTGCGCTCGTGCCTGAGGGGTTGCGGCTGTTTGACGTGCAGATGGAACTTCTACGCGCGAAGGAGGGCGCTTGCGATGCCTAGAACCAGTCTGACGCTCCGCATAGCGGGCGGTGTTGCGATTGCCTTTGGCGTGCTGACCGTTTTCTCTGGTGGCCGAACATTGCTCGGATCAGCCGACATGGGGGCAGTCGTACCCTTCGTGCTGTGGTTCAACACGCTGGCCGGGCTCGCCTATGTCGTCGCGGGTCTCGGCCTGTGGCAGGGGCGGCGATGGGCCTGGCCACTATCGTTCGTGATCTTCGCCGCAACGCTGCTGGTTTTCGCGGCGTTCGGCCTGCATGTCGCCCAAGGTGGAGCCTTCGAGATGCGTACCGTTTACGCCATGGCCCTGCGCAGCGCGGTCTGGGGCTGGATCGCGTGGGTGGCGCGTCAGGCGTTTTCCGGACGGTAAACGCAATCGGCCAGAGTGCTGCGGTTGAGGTCGGCGACAAACGCCGCCTCAGCATGGGCCAGCCGCGCTTTCAACCGGCATTGCGGGGTCAAAGTGCAGCTGTTGGTGCCTGCGGCGAAGCACTCCACCAGAGCCTGATCTGCTTCGAGGGCCGCCACCACATCGCCCAGGCGGATGTCCTCCGGCGCGCGGGCCAGCATGGCGCCGCCCCCACCGCCGCGCCGGGTTTCCAGAAGACCTGCGGCGGCAAGCGCCGTGATCACCTTGGCAAGATGGTTGCGGGAGACACGGAATTCATCGGCGAGTTCCGACGTGGTGAAGGCCCGGTCGGGTGCGCCCGCCATCCGCATCAGAACGCGCAGGCCGTAATCGGTGAAAGAGGTGAGGCGCAAGGTCGCGCTCCTGATTTGGTAGTTGAAGTGCGCATTCACGAGAGGTATGCGTATCTCAAATACCAATTCGCTGCGACCCACGCAAGGACCGGGCGACGCGCGAGGGAAAGGACCCGCCATGAAAGACCTCCCCGAAACGGACGTGCCGCAGGACACCGGCGCCCTGATTGACCATATCCTGACGCGCTATCACGAGATGCACCGGGAGGATCTCGCCTCGCTCATGCCGCTGGCCGACCGGGTCGAGCGGGTGCACGCGGACGATCCCGAGGCGCCCAAGGGGCTTGCCGCCGCCATACGGACGCTCGCCGGTGAGATGGAGGATCACATGATTAAGGAGGAGATGATTTTGTTTCCGGCCATGCGCGCGGGCGGCGGGCCGGGCATCGAGCACCCCATCGCGGTGATGCGCGCCGACCACGACGATCACGCCGAAAACATCGCGCTGATCCGGCGGCTCACCTGCAATCTGACGCCGCCCGAGCACGCCTGCGGCTCCTGGCGCTCGCTCTATGGCGGCCTGAAGGCGCTGTTCGACGATCTCGCGGCCCATATCGCGCTGGAGAATGACGTGCTGTTCCCGCGCTTCGAGCACGCTTGAGACGAAGATGCGGCTCGCGGGAGTGACAGTCGAGGGACGAGGCGCGACGGATCGTCTTCTGCACGCGGTGGCTGACCGGCTGACGCGGGACGGCGTCGTGCTAGTGGGTGCGTTGCGCTCGGCCTCGCCCGATGCCGGATCGGGGTCGTGCGACTGCGATCTCTGGCTTCTGCCCAACGGGCCGCGCTGGCGTATCACGCAGGATCTCGGCCCAGAGGCCACCGCCTGCCGGATGGATGCGGGCGCCTTCGAGGAGGCCGTCGGTCTGGCGATGTCGCGGCTGCAGAGTGGCCGGACGGACCTTGTGATCCTGAACAAGTTCGGCCTGAGCGAGGCGGAGGGGCGCGGCTTCCGCGCGCTGATCGCCGAGGCGCTGGCCCGCGGCGTTCCTGTCCTGACGGGCCTCTCTGAAACCCACAGGGCCGCGTTCGACCGCTACGCCGATGGGATGGCGACGAGTCTCGCACCGACCGAGGCTGCCGTCACAGACTGGTGCAACGCCGCCGTCGCAACCGTGGCCGAGGAGGGCGCGACGCCATGAGCGGACAGGGGACCTACGCCTCGCCCCCCTGCATGGCGGCTGAGGTGGACCCGACTTATTTCGATCCGCTTGGCACGGATGCGCAGCAGGCGCGCGATGTCGCGCGCTGGCGCCGGGCCGAGCGGACAAGACTGGCCGGCCTTAGGGAGGGGTTGGGCCAGACAGGACGGGCGCAGGCGAGCAATTCCATCTGCGGTCATCTCGAAACAGTCCTTGCCGCGCGCGGGACTCTCCGGGCGACTGTGCTTGCCGGCTACTGGCCGATCCGAGGAGAACCGGATCTGCGCCCGTTCCTGTCCGATCTTCACGCGGCGGGCGTCTGTGTCGCGCTGCCGGTGGTGGAGACCCCCGCAGCGCCGCTCGTGTTCCGACGATGGACGCCGGGCATGCGTATGCTGCGCGGCCATTGGAACATCCCCGTTCCGCCGACCGAGGCGGAGGTCCTGACGCCCGACATCGCGCTCGCGCCCTGCCTCGGCTGGGACGAGGGTTGTTATCGCCTTGGCTGGGGCGGCGGCTATTATGACCGGACACTGGCCGCGCTCTCGCCTCGGCCCGTCACCATCGGCATCGCGCTGGCGGCAGCCCGACTGACCACAATCTACCCGCAGCCCCATGACGTTCCCCTCGACATGATCGTGACCGAGACGGGCGTATCGGGGGAGCGAAAGGACCCATCATGACCCCGACGAGCGAACCAACGGCCCGGTTGCGGCCCGGCGAAGGCGCGATCGCACGGCTTGCCTGCCTTGTGCTGCAACCGGTCCTGACGCGCGTTGTCCGTCGGGTCGCGGCGCGGCACCCGTCGCTCTTCGCGCGGCTCGGTCCGCACCAGGCGACCGATTTCCTGGTCGACCCCGTGGAGCTGCCCTTTGCGCTGCATCTGCGTCCCGACCCGCAGGCGCTGATCTTCCGCGCCGTTCCGCGCGATGCGGCGCCACAGGCCGGTGCCACGATCCGCGGGCGGTTCCTGCTGCTTCTGGAACTGATCGACGCCGAGCAGGACGGCGACGCGGCCTTCTTCTCGCGTGATCTGGAGGTGAGCGGGGACACCGAGGCTGTGGTACGCCTGAGAAACGCGCTCGACGACATGGACGGCTCGCTGGCCGAAGAGACGTCGGCGATGTTCGGGCCAGCCGGACGGGCGGTTCTCGCACGTTTGCGGCGGGCCTATCCGGATGCCACCAAACCGCAGGAATATGCATGAGCCTTGCCGAACTGATCTGCCCCGCGGGCACCCCCGCCGCACTGCGCACCGCCGTCGACGCCGGCGCCGATGCGGTCTACTGCGGCTTCCAGGATGAGACCAATGCGCGGAACTTTCCGGGGCTGAACTTCACACCCGATGAATTGGTCGAGGCGGTTGTCTATGCCCATGCGCGCGGCACCAAGGTGCTGCTGGCGCTGAACACCTATCCGCCCGCGGGCAAGGTGGATCTCTGGCGGCAGGCGGCGGACACCGGCGCGCGGCTGGGCGTGGATGCGTTCATCGTCGCCGACATGGGCGTGGCCGACTACATCGCCCGGACGTATCCGGGCATCAGGCTGCACCTGTCGGTGCAGGCTGCGGCCTCATCGCCCGAGGCGATCCGCTACTATTGCATGAATTTCGATGTAAAGCGCGTGGTCCTGCCGCGCATCCTGACGATCCCCGAGATCCGCCAGATCCGCCGCGAAATCCCCTGTGAGATCGAAACCTTTATTTTCGGCAATCACGGGCTGATGGTGGAAGGCCGCTGCAGCCTGACCAACTACCTGACGGGTCAATCCACGAACATGGACGGGGTGTGCTCGCCCGCCTCAGATGTGGAATATGTGCGTGACGCCGACGGTTCGATGTCCTCTCAGCTGGCGGGGTTCACCATCGACCGTTTCGGGCCAGAAGAGAAGGCCGGCTATCCCACGATCTGCAAGGGCCGCTACACGGCACCCCACCGGCCCGAGGGCTACTACGCCTTCGAGGAACCCGTCAGCCTGAATCTGTCGCGGCTCCTGCCAGAATTGATCGAGGCGGGCGTACATGCCTTCAAGATCGAAGGGCGTCAGCGGTCGAAGAGCTATGTCCGCGGCGTTGTGCGTGCCTTCCGCGCAGCGGTGGACGACATCAAGGCTGGACGCGAGGCAAACATCGCCGATCTGATCGCCCTGACCGAGGGGCAGAAGCAGACCCAGGGCGCCTTCGAGACAAAGAAATGGCGGTGAACGACATGACCCAACTGACGCTCGGCCCGATCGCCTACCACTGGTCCGCAGATGCGCGGCGTGACTTCTATGCCCGCATCGCGGATGAGGCGCCCGTGGACGAGGTTTATCTGGGCGAGGTGATTTGCTCCAAGCGCGCGCCCTTCCACGAGGCAGACCTGCCCGCCACGATCGAGCGGCTGGAGCGCGCAGGCAAGACCGTGATCCTGTCGACGCTGGCCGAGGTCATGCTGAAGCGCGAACGCAAGGCGACCGAGGATCTGGCCGCGATGGACGCGCCCGAAATCGAGATCAACAATGCTGCCGGCCTTTACACGCGCGGAAAGCGCCCGCACCGGATCGGTCCCCTAATGAACGCCTACAACGAGGCGACCATCACCTGGATGGCCGGGAAGGGCGCGACCCATGTCTGCCTACCGGCCGAGATGCCGGCCCCGGCCATCGCCGCCGCGGCGCGAGCTGCGCGCGCTCTGGGGCTCGGCGTCGAGGTGCAGGTCTACGGCCGCGCCTCTCTGGCGGTGTCGGCGCGATGCTATCACGCCCGCGCGCACGGCCGCACCAAGGACAACTGCCAGTTCGCCTGTGAAGAAGACCCCGATGGCATGCCGCTCCGCACCCGTGACGACCGGCCGATCCTGCGGGTGAACGGCATCCAGACCCTGTCGGAAAGCTATGTCGACCTGCTCCCCGAAACTGCCCGCCTGGTTGCCGATGGCGTCACGCACCTGCGGCTTATGCCGCAGGCGGTGGACATGGTCGCGGTGGCGCAGGTGTTCCGCGATGTGCTCGACGGACTCGTGCCGGCAGGCGAGGCCGATGCTCGCCTAGCCACGCTGAGCGGAGATGAGGGACTGAGCAACGGTTTCTATCATGGCACGGCAGGCTACCGCCGCATTGCCGCCGCCGCGTCTGCCTGAGCGCGCAAGGGATACCACAAATGACCTCGACCGCCGAACAGATGCGCGCCTGGACCGGACCCGCGATCCTGACCTACGGGTTCCGCCCGTTCTTCTTCGGCGCGGCGGTCTGGGCTGCGCTGGCGATGGTGCTTTGGGTGCCGATGATATCGGGTCTTGTCGCGCTTCCGACCGCCTTCGACCCGGTGAGCTGGCACGCGCACGAGTTCCTCTACGGGTATCTCGGCGCCGTCGTCGCGGGCTTTCTCCTGACTGCCGTACCAAACTGGACGGGGCGCCTGCCGATCGTCGGCTGGCCGCTGGGCGGACTTGCGGCGCTGTGGTTTGCGGGGCGCGTTGCGGTGATCTTTTCGGCGGGGTTGCCGACGCTGCTGGTGGCGGTGGTCGACCTGGCTTTCCCGGTCATGCTGGCCACGGTCATCGGGCGCGAGATCGTTGCGGGCCGGAACTGGCGCAATCTGATTGTGCTGGGGATGCTGGTCGTCTTCGCCGTTGGCAACGCGCTGTTTCATTGGGAGGCTGCGCGAGGCGAGTACGCCGCACGAGGCTATGGCCTGCGGCTGGGCCTCGGCGTAGGCATCTTGATGATTGCAGTGATCGGCGGGCGGATCGTGCCCTCCTTCACCCGCAACTGGCTTGTGAAACGGCGCAGCGCCCTCCTGCCCGTGGCGCCGATGCAGTCCTTCGACAAGGGGGCGCTCTTGGCTCTTCTGGTGGCGCTTGTGCTGTGGGTTGCGCTGCCTCTCGGGACGCTGACTGGGTTCGCGCTTGCGCTGGCAAGCGTGTTGCACGCCCTGCGATTGGCTCGTTGGGCCGGGCACCGTACCTTTGCCGAGCCGCTAGTGACTGTGTTGCACGCAGGCTATGCCTTCGTGCCGTTGGGGGCTCTCGCATTGGCCGCAGAAATCTTGGCTCCCGGGTCCTTTGGAATGGCGGGCGCGCAGCATTTCTGGATGGCGGGGGCAATCGGCTTGATGACGCTGGCCGTGATGACACGCGCCACGCTTGGTCACACCGGGCAGGACCTGAGGGCGGGAGCAGGGACCGTCATGATCTATCTGGCCCTGATACTGTCCGTATTCGCGCGGGTCGCGGGCGGCGTATGGCCCGAATTTTCCAGCCCCATGAACACTGTGGCAGGGCTATTCTGGACACTCGCCTTCGGCAGCTTTGCGGTAATTTATGGCGGGCTTTTGCTACGTCTTCCCGCCGCCAAGCGGATCTGAGGCGCGCATCCATGGGATGGTTCGAGTTCGCCCTCGCCTATGTCGTGTTCTTTCTAACGCATTCCTTGCCCGTGCGCCCGCCGTTGCGGCCTTGGCTTCAGGCTCAACTAGGCGCTTCCGGCTTCACACTGGCCTATTCCGCCTTGTCGCTGGCGGTGCTTTCTTGGTTGATCGGGGTGGCGGGCCGCGCACCGCACGTCGCCCTTTGGAACTGGGCGCCATGGCAGGTCCATGTCCCATTGACGGTCATGGGGCCGGTCTGCCTGATCCTTGCGCTTTCCATCGGCCGACCCAACCCTTTCTCGTTCGGGGGTGCCCGCAACGACCAGTTCGACCCGGCACGGCCCGGCATCGTCCGGTTGTCGCGTCATCCGCTGCTTCTGGCGTTGGCGCTTTGGGCGGCAGCCCATGTCGTGCCCAACGGAGATCTGGCCCATGTGATCCTGTTCGGCACCTTCGCCATCTTCGCGCTGCTGGGAGGCCGACTGATCAACAGGCGCAAACACCGCGAGATGGGGCCAGAGTGGCAACGGATGCTTGATCGCGTGGCAGACGCGCCGCTCCTCGCGGCGTCCCCGTCGGTGGGTACTCTCATGCGGCTTGCGGCAGGCATTGCGCTTTATGTGGCGCTGCTCTGGGCGCATCCGTTTCTTTTTGGGGTTAGCCCGCTTCCTTGAAGGTCAATCCTTGATGTCTTCGATCCAGGTCTTTGCGGCGACAGCCCGGGGCAGACCAAGCGGGCCGATGGCCAGCATCGCCACCTGCATGATCGCCTCAGCCTCAATCCCCTCCGATCTGGCGCGCCGGGTATGGGAATGGACCGCGCCTTCGGAGCCCGCGCCAATCGCGAGGGCGAGCTTGACGAGGCGCTTTTCGCGGTCTGTCAGTGGGCCGCAATGGGCCGTTGCCTTGCCCAAGGCAGCATAGGCCTTCCAGACATCGGGGTGTTCCTCGGCGAGATCTCCGGCGGCGCCGGGCATGGATTTGGTCATCTGTCAGTCCCTCAGGTTGAAAAGTCATCAATCAGTGGATTCGGTTTCGCAAAGCGCTCAAGGTCCGCCTGGTTGTCGATGGTGATGCGGGTGCCGGTAACGGTAACGCCATAAGGCTGCAGGCCCTTGAAGGCGCGGCTGAGATTTTCAGGAGTCATCCCCAGAACGGAGGCCAGGCGCCGCTTTTCGAAATTCAGTTCGAACGCGGCCCCGCCACCGGCGTGCCTTTGTTGCCTGAGCAAGTAGTTCGCCAGTCGCTCGAGCGAGGTTCTGAGTTTCAGATCCTTCTGCGCCTTGATGACCGAGCGATAGCACTGCGCCAGTTCCGTGACGATCGCACGGGCAAAGTTGCTGTCGGCGTCGAAGATCGCGCGCACGTCCTGACTGGGGATCAGCGCGATCCGACTTTTCTCGAGCGTGCGGGCCGACATCAGGTAGGGCGCATCCTTAATGGTCGCGGCAAGAATGAAGGTCGAGATCGGGCGGACAGTCGCCATGCTGGTGTCTCGGCCATTCCACGTCGAAAACAGATCGACCGAGCCCGAAATGACGATATGAAGAAAATCGCTCGGTTCTCCTTCAGTGATCAGTTCGATCTGCGCAGGGAAATTCTGCACATAAGCGCCACGCATCAAGGATGTGAAATCATCATCCGCCATCTGCGCAAAGAGATCGAGTTTTCGAATATCCCGGTATTCGGAATCGGGCACGTCGCTCCCCCTTCTACTTTACGCGCTTAACAATTGTCATCAAATCAATTGATATATGTCAACCCGCCGGTTGGCCTTCGTGACCGCAGCCTTGATCTGCGACCGCGCACCGGATGACATATTTCTGTAAGTCATTTATTTCGCTATCCTTTTCCCGGTTTTGTGATCTAGATCAAGTCACGAGCATCGCTGCAGCGTCAGGTCTGGCACTGATCCCCACACAGGGGTGAAAGACTCATTTGCCGGAGACCCGCCATGCAGACCGTAGCGACAGCCTCACGCGCCGATCAGACACGCGCCCTGAGCCTGAGCACGATCGCCTTTACCGCCTGTTTCGCGGTCTGGACGATCTTTTCCATCATCGGTGTCGCCATCAAGGCCGAGCTTGGCCTGAACGACACCCAGTTCGGCCTGCTGGTCGCCACCCCGATCCTGACCGGATCGGTCACCCGCCTGTTTCTCGGCGTCTGGACCGAGAAATACGGCGGGCGGCTGGTGTTTTCGAGCCAGATGATCCTGACGGCGCTGGCCACATGGGCGCTGACGCTGGCCGACAGCTATATCATGTATCTGATTGCGGCGCTTGGCATCGGCCTCGCAGGTGGGTCGTTCATCATCGGCGTGGCCTATGTCAGCCGCTGGTATGACGCAGGCCACCAGGGGACCGCGCTGGGTATCTTCGGTGCGGGCAACGTGGGCGCAGCGGTTACCAAATTCGTCGCTCCCTTCGTCATGGTCGCCTATGGCTGGCATGGTGTGGCCTATGTCTGGGCAGCGGGGCTCGCCATCATCGGCGTTTTTTTCTTCCTTCTGGCCAAGGACGACCCCGAACTGGTCGAACGCCGCAAGACCGGCACCAAGGCACCGTCGCTGGCGCAGCAGTTCGCGCCGCTGAAGAACCTCCAGGTCTGGCGCTTCTCCCTCTACTACTTCTTCGTCTTCGGTGCCTTCGTGGCACTTGCGCTCTGGATGCCGCACTACCTGATCGACGTCTACGGCATCGACGTGCGCTTCGCGGGCATGGCGGCAGCGTCCTTCAGCCTCTCGGCCTCGCTGTTCCGCGCCTATGGCGGCGTGCTGTCGGACAAGTTCGGCGCGCGCCGGGTCATGTACTGGACCTTCGGCTTTTCGCTGCTGTTCCTGTTCATGCTGAGCTATCCGCCCACGGACTACGTCATCCAGGGTAAGGACGGCGCCATCGCGTTCTCAACTCAGATGGGTCTGTGGCCCTTCATCGTCACGCTCTTCGCTCTTGGCTTTTTCATGAGCCTCGGCAAGGCGGCCGTCTTCAAGCACATCCCTGTCTACTACCCCAAACACGTGGGCGCTGTCGGCGGGCTTGTCGGCATGATCGGGGGCCTTGGCGGGTTCGTCCTGCCGATCGCCTTCGGCGCACTCCTCGATCTCACGGGCATCTATACGTCATGCTTTGCGCTGCTCTTCGGACTGGTCGCCATCGCTCTGACCTGGATGCACCTGTCTATCCGCGCGATGGAGCGCGCTGCTCATGGTGAAGTGCTCGACCAGCTGCCGCAGCTGCCCGAGATGCAGGATATTCACCATCCCGAACGCACCGCCATGCCGCGCGTGCTGGAGGATTGGCGGCCGGAGGACCAACAATTCTGGGCCGAAAAGGGCCGTGCCGTTGCACGCCGCAACCTGTGGATCTCGATCCCCGCGCTTCTGCTGGCCTTCTCGGTCTGGATGGTGTGGTCGGTGGTCGTGGCACGTTTGCCCGCCATCGGGTTCGACTTCACCCCGGGCCAGTTGTTCTGGCTGGCGGCCCTGCCGGGACTGTCGGGCGCGACGCTGCGCATCTTCTACAGCTTCATGGTGCCGATCTTCGGCGGGCGGCTCTGGACGACGCTGTCGACAGCCTCGCTTCTGCTGCCTGCCATGGGCATCGGCTACGCAGTGCAGAACCCCGAGACGCCTTACCTGATCTTCCTCGTGCTGGCGCTGCTCTGCGGCTTCGGCGGCGGCAACTTCGCCTCGTCGATGGCCAATATCGGCTACTTCTTCCCGAAGGCCGAAAAGGGCAACGCTCTGGCGCTGAACGCTGGGCTCGGCAACCTCGGCGTGTCGGTCATGCAGTTCCTCGTGCCCATCGTCATCACGGCGGGTGTCTTCGGGGCCATCGGCGGCGAGCCCGTGACCCTTTCAGACGGCGGTCAACTCTGGATGCAGAACGCTGGCTTCGTCTGGGTGCCCTTCATCCTTGCGGCGACCATCGCCGCCTGGCTGGGCATGAACGACATCGCCGATGCGCGCGCCAGCTTTGCCGACCAGGCGGTCATCTTCAGCCGCAAGCAGAACTGGCTGATGTGCATCCTCTACACCGGCACCTTCGGCAGCTTCATCGGCTACTCGGCGGGCTTCCCGCTGCTGACCAAGCTGGCCTTCCCTGAAGTCAACGCCCTGAACTACGTCTTCCTCGGGCCGCTTGTGGGGGCGCTGAGCCGCGCCGCGACCGGCTGGATCTCGGACAAGTTCGGCGGCGGTCGCGTGACCTTCTGGACCTTCGCGGCGATGATCGCGGCCACCTTCGGCGTGATCTCCTTCCTCGGGCTGGGTTCATTCGTCGGCTTCTTCGCCTGCTTCATGGCGCTGTTCTTCCTGACCGGTGTCGGCAACGCCTCCACCTTCCAGATGATCCCCGTGATCATGGGCCGCGAAATTCCGCGCTTGATGCCGCACTTGGGTGCTGAAGAGCGCAAGCGGCAGATCGCGATGGAGTCCGGCGCGATCGTGGCCTTCACCTCGGCCATCGCGGCTTACGGCGCCTTCTTCATCCCCAAGGCCTACGGGACGTCAATCGCGATGACCGGGTCTGCCGTTGGGGCGCTGTGGGGTTTCCTGATTTTCTACGTGATCTGCGTGGTCATCACCTGGGTGGTCTACACGCGCCCCGGCGGCCTTCTCCACGACATCGAACATGGCCGCACGCCGCAGGGCACCGCAGCCCAGCCCGCTGAATGATCCAGCCGATTTCCCGGGCGGCGGCGCTCGCCGCCCGGACCCAGACACCCGAAAGGACAGCCCAATGAGCCATCTGCTCGACAAACTGAACTTCTTCCAGAGCAAGGAACTGGAGCAATTCTCCGACGGTTGGGGTCAAACCACCCGTGAGAACCGCGACTGGGAGGACACCTACAGAAACCGCTGGCGGCACGACAAGATCGTCCGTTCGACCCACGGGGTGAACTGCACCGGGTCGTGTTCGTGGAAGATCTACGTCAAGTCCGGGATCGTCACCTGGGAAACCCAGCAGACCGACTATCCGCGCACGCGCGCTGGCCTGCCCAACCACGAACCGCGCGGCTGCGCGCGGGGAGCGTCCTACAGCTGGTATCTCTATTCCGCCAACCGCGTGAAGAACCCGCTGATCCGTGGCGCGCTGATGCGGGCGTGGCGGAGGATGCGCGAGACCATGACGCCGGTGGCCGCCTGGACCGCAATCCAGAACGATCCCGCCCTACGCAACGCGATCAACAAGACCCGCGGAAAGGGCGGCTTCGTACGGGCAAGCTGGGACGAAGCGACTGAGATCATCGCCGCTGCCAACGCCTACACGGCCAAGACCTACGGGCCC
Source organism: Tropicibacter sp. S64 (assembly GCF_049803835.1). NCBI lineage: Bacteria > Pseudomonadati > Pseudomonadota > Alphaproteobacteria > Rhodobacterales > Roseobacteraceae > Tropicibacter > Tropicibacter sp. S64. Next base: position 42,901 of record NZ_JBNAGK010000013.1, read on the forward strand.
GACCGTGTCTTCGGTTTCTCGCCGATCCCGGCCATGTCGATGGTCAGCTACGCCGCGGGCTCGCGCTATCTGTCCCTTCTGGGCGGCACCTGCATGTCGTTCTACGACTGGTACTGCGACTTGCCGCCGGCTTCCCCCCAGACCTGGGGCGAACAGACCGACGTGCCGGAATCGGCCGACTGGTACAACGCGGGCTTCTTGATGCTCTGGGGCTCGAACGTGCCGCAGACCCGCACGCCCGACGCCCATTTCTACACCGAAGTGCGCTATAGGGGCACGAAGTCGGCAGTGGTCAGCCCAGACTATTCGGAAGCCGCCAAATTCGGCGACATCTGGCTGAACCCGCAGGCGGGCACCGATGCGGCGCTGGCGATGGCCATGGGCCATGTGATCCTGCGCGAGTTCCACCTCGACCGGCAGGCCGAGTATTTCGAGGACTACGCCCGCAAGTACACCGATATGCCGATGCTCGTTCGGCTTGACGAAAAGGACGGGCACCTGGTGCCGGGCCGGATGCTGCGCGCCGACGATTTCGACGGCAAGCTGGGTGAGAAGAACAATCCCGACTGGAAGACCGTCGCCTATGACGAGACGTCGGGCCAGATCGTGGCACCCAACGGGTCCATCGGCTTTCGCTGGGGTGAAGAGGGCAAGTGGAACCTCGAAGAGCGGGCAAAAGGGGCAGAGGCCAAGCTGCGCCTGAGCCAGATCATGGATGGCGACCACGACGAGGTTGTGGGTGTCGACTTCCCCTATTTCGGGGGCGCGGCCACGGGCGATTTCGTGAAATGCGATCACCCCGAGGTGTTGACCCGGAACATTCCGGCGCGGCGCGTGAAACTGGCAGACGGCAAGGAGGTTCTGGTTGCAACCGTTTTCGACCTCTTCTGCGCCAATTACGGCCTCGACCGGGGCCTGGGCGGCGACTGGGTGTCGAAGGACTTCGACGACGACAGCCCCTACACCCCCGCATGGGCTGAAAAGATCACCGGCGTCGAGCGCGAAAAAATCATCGCGGTTGCGCGTGAATTCGCAGGCAATGCCGAAAAGACCCATGGCAAATCCATGGTCATCCTCGGGGCCGGTCTGAACCACTGGTACCACATGGACATGAACTACCGCGGCATCATCAATATGCTGGTGATGTGCGGCTGCATCGGCCAGGAGGGCGGCGGCTGGTCGCATTACGTGGGCCAGGAGAAACTCCGCCCGCAGACCGGCTGGCAGCCCTTGGCCTTCGCGCTCGACTGGAACCGCCCGCCGCGTCACATGAACTCGACCTCCTGCTGGTATGCCCATACCGACCAATGGCGTTACGAGACGCTGCGCGCTGGTGAAATCCTGTCGCCGACCGCACCCGAGGGCGATTGGGACATTTCCCTGATCGACTACAACATCCGGGCCGAGCGCATGGGCTGGCTGCCGTCCGCCCCGCAGCTCAAGACCAACCCTCTGGAGGTCTCGAAGGCGGCGAAGAAGGCCGGCAAGGAGATCAAGGACTACGTCGCCGAACAGCTGAAATCGGGCGATCTGGAAATGTCCTGCCAAGATCCGGACGCCCCGGAAAACTGGCCGCGCAACCTGTTCGTCTGGCGCTCGAACCTTCTGGGGTCATCCGGCAAAGGGCATGAGTATTTCCTCAAGCACCTCTTGGGCACCGACCACGGGGTGATGGGCAAGGATCTGGGCGAAGAGGGCGGCGTGATGCCGAAGGAGGCCGTCTGGCATGACGAGGCGCCGAAGGGCAAGCTGGACCTGCTCGTGTGCATCGACTTCCGCATGTCCACGACGGCGGTCTATTCCGACATCGTCCTGCCGACCGCCAGCTGGTACGAAAAGGACGATCTCAACACCTCGGACATGCACCCCTTCATCCACCCGCTGCAGGCGGCGGTGGACCCGGCCTACGAGTCGAAGTCGGACTGGGAGATCTTCAAGTCGATCGCCCGCAAGTTCTCGGAAGTGGCACCCGACGTGCTCGGCGTGGAAACGGACATCGTCCAGCTTCCGCTGCTGCACGACACCCCCGGCGAACTGGCGCAGGCCCATGTGAAGGACTGGAAGAAGGGCGAATGTGACCTGATCCCCGGCAAGACCGCACCGAACTACATCGCGGTCGAGCGGGATTATCCCAACCTCTACAAGAAGTTCACCTCGGTCGGGCCGCTGCTGGAGAAGCTCGGCAACGGTGGCAAGGGGATCAACTGGGACACCAAGACCGAGGTCAAGCATCTGCGCGACCTGAACGGTGTCGTGCTGGACGAAGGCGTGTCCAAGGGGCAGCCCAAGCTGGAAACCGCCATCGACGCGGCCGAGATGATCCTGATGCTCGCCCCGGAAACCAACGGCGAAGTGGCCGTCAAGGCCTGGGAGGAGCTGGAGAAACCCACAGGTCAGCACCACGCCCATCTGGCCGAAGGGGCGCATCACACCAAGATCCGCTTCCGCGATATCGCCGCGCAACCGCGCAAGATCATCTCCAGCCCCACTTGGTCTGGGATCGAGAGCGAGGAGGTCTGCTATAATGCCGGCTATACCAACGTCCACGAATTGATTCCGTGGCGCACCCTCACGGGGCGCCAACAGCTTTACCAGGATCATGAATGGATGCGGGCCTTCGGCGAAGGGTTCGTCAGCTACCGCCCGCCGGTGGACCTCAAGACCATCACGGCGGCCGTCAACAACGACGCGGCCGAGGGGTCCCCGCACGTTGTGCTGAACTTCATCACGCCTCACCAGAAATGGGGCATCCACAGCACCTATACCGATAACCTCTTGATGCTGACGCTGAACAGGGGCGGACCGGTGGTCTGGATGTCCGAGGTCGACGCGGCAAAGGCGGGCCTTGTCGATAACGATTGGGTCGAAGCCTACAACACCAACGGCGCGCTGACTGCGCGGGTGGTGGTGTCCCAGCGGATCAAGCAGGGCACGCTGTTCATGTATCACGCTCAGGAAAAGATCGTGAACACGCCCGGTTCGGAAAAGACCGGCAACCGCGGCGGCATCCACAACTCGGTGACCCGCGCCACACTGAAACCCACGCACATGATCGGCGGCTATGCGCAGCTGTCCTACGGCTTCAACTACTACGGCACCGTGGGCAGCAACCGCGACGAGTTCGTGATCGTGCGGAAAATGAAGAAGATCGACTGGCTCGACAAACCCGCAAGCCGGTCCGCAACCCAGAACGTGGAGGCAGCGGAATGAGAGTTCGTGCGCAAATCGGCAAGGTCCTGAACCTCGACAAATGCATTGGGTGTCACACCTGCTCGGTCACCTGCAAGAACGTGTGGACGACGCGCGAAGGTGTCGAATACGCGTGGTTCAACAATGTCGAGACCAAGCCCGGCACCGGCTATCCGACGGACTGGGAGAACCAGAAGCGCTGGAACGGCGGCTGGGTCCGCTCGGCCTCGGGCAAGCTGCATCCCAAGCAGGGGTCGAAATGGCGGATCCTGGCGAACATCTTCGCCAACCCGGCCATGCCCGAGATCGATGACTACTACGAGCCGTTCGATTTCGACTATGACCACCTGAAATCGGCACCCGACATGAACGCCTTTCCCACTGCACGCCCCCGGTCCAAGCTCACCGGCGAGCGGATGGAGAAGATCGAGAAGGGGCCGAACTGGGAGGAAATTCTGGGCGGTGAGTTCTCGAAGCGGTCTCAGGACTACAACTTCGACCAAGTGCAGAAGGACATCTATGGAGAGTATGAAAATACCTTCATGATGTATCTGCCTCGGCTCTGCGAGCACTGCCTCAACCCGACCTGCTCGGCGTCCTGTCCCTCGGGTGCCATCTATAAGCGCGAGGAGGACGGCATCGTCCTGATCGACCAGGAGAAGTGCCGTGGCTGGCGGATGTGCATCTCGGGCTGCCCATACAAGAAGGTCTATTACAACTGGGATACCGGCAAGTCCGAGAAATGCACCTTCTGCTATCCGCGCATTGAATCCGGCCAGCCCACGGTCTGTTCGGAAACCTGCGTCGGGCGCATTCGCTATCTGGGCGTGATCCTTTATGACGCAGACAAGATCGAAGCTGCGGCCAGCGCCGAGCGCGAGACCGATCTCTACGGCGCGCAGCTCGACGTGTTCCTCGACCCGAACGACCCCGAGGTGATCGCCGCGGCGCGCCGCGACGGCGTGCCCGAGGACTGGATCGAGGCGGCGAAGGTCAGCCCGGTCTGGAAGATGGCGATGGATTGGAAGGTCGCCTTCCCGCTGCACCCGGAATACCGGACGCTGCCGATGGTGTGGTACATCCCGCCGCTCAGCCCGATCCAGAACGCCGCTCAGGCGGGACAGATCGCGATGAGCGACCAGATGCCCGACGTGCGGTCGCTGCGGATCCCCGTGAAGTACCTCGCCAACATGCTGACGGCGGGTGACGAGGAACCCATCGTTCACGCCCTCGAACGCATGTCCGCGATGAGGCTCTACATGCGGGCGCTCAGCGTGGACGGCGTGCGGGACGAGGCGATCGCCGCCCGGGTCGGCATGTCCGGCCGGGTGATCGAGGACATGTACAAGATCATGGCCATCGCCGACTACGAGGATCGTTTCGCGATCCCCACGGCGCACCGCGAACAGAACGAACATGGAGCCGACATACGGGGCGGCTGCGGCTTTACCGACGGCAACGGCTGTTCCACCGGTGAGGCCGGCAAGACCACTTTGTTCGGCGGCAAGAAAAAGAAATTCGCCCTTCCGCAGGAGACCTTCTGATGATGGACCGCACACTCAAGGCCCTGTCGCTGATCCTGAGCTATCCCTCGCGGGAGCTTCAGGAGGCCATGCCCGAAATCGGGGGCGTCATCGCAGCCGAACCCCGCATCGCCGCCGACACACGAGCTGCGCTGCGCAGGTTGGCCGACGGCTTCGCAAAGGCCGACCTATACGACCTGCAGGAAAGCTATGTGATGCTCTTCGACCGATCGCGGACGCTGTCGCTCAATCTCTTCGAGCATGTTCACGGCGAAAGCCGTGACAGGGGCGGCGCCATGGTCAGCCTGATCGAGACCTATCGGGCGGGCGGGTTCGAACCCGCCACCTCGGAACTGCCGGACCACCTGCCGGTGTTGCTGGAATTCCTGTCGACGCGTCCCTTCGCAGAAGTGCAGGAAACTCTGGCGGACGCGGCGCATATCCTTGATGCTCTCGCGGCCCGGCTTGTCCGGCGCGACAGCGGGTATGCTGCCGCGTTCGCCGCTCTTTCCCAGCTCGCCGACATGCAGGCCGACGCCGAAGCCGTGGCCGACATGCTGTCTCAGCCCGATGATGACCCGACCGACCTCGCGGCGCTCGATGCCGTTTGGGAGGAAACCGAGGTTACGTTCGGCCCCGATCCGAACGCAGGTTGCCCGCAAGTCCGCGACATGCTCGCGGCGATGGACAAACCTGGGTTCAATCCTACCCCCGCCCCGCAACCATTGAACAGGAGCGCATGACATGTTTGGCGACTTCGACATCAACTTCGTCATCTTCGGGGTCATGCCCTATGTCGCGCTGACGATCTTCCTCGTGGGATCGATCGTGCGTTACGAGCGGGACCCCTTCACCTGGAAGAGTTCCTCGAGCCAACTTCTGCGCCGAAAGCAGCTGATCTGGGGGTCGATCCTGTTCCATGTCGGCATCCTGACCGTGTTCTTCGGTCACCTCGTCGGCCTCTTCACGCCGGTCTGGGTGCTGGATGCCATCGGTATTCCCTATGCGCTCAAGCAATGGATGGCAGTTCTGATCGGCGGCCCGGCTGGCATCGCCGCCCTGATCGGATCGACCATGCTGATCCATCGCCGCCTGGTCGATCCACGCATCCGCGTGACATCGACCTTCCCCGACATCCTGATCATGGTCCTGATCTGGCTGCAGCTGGCCATCGGCCTGCTGACGATCACGCAGACGCTGCAACACATGGACGGGTCGGAAATGGTCCGCTTCATGACCTGGTCGCAGAGCGTGGTCAGCTGGAACATCAACGCCTGGGTTACCGTGGTCGACGTGCACTGGCTCTACAAGCTGCACATTTTCCTCGGTCTCATCATCACGGCGCTGTTTCCGTTCACGCGGCTCGTCCACATCTGGTCCGGGTTCGCGGCCCCCTTCCGCTACCTGCTGACGCGGCCGGGTTACCAGATCGTAAGATCGCGGCGGCATCGCCCGCTCGAGGAACGCCGCCGGGCCTATGACAAGCTGCAAGCCAAGCGCGGTCCTACCGCCACGACGCCAGCGGAGTGAGCCAGATGAACGTGGCCCTGTTTCCCGATGTCGTCGTGAACGGCGAAACCATCCCCTCGGCGGCAATCGCCGCCGAGGCCCAGAACCACAGCGCCCCCAAGGACAAGCCGGGGATCGCCTGGCGCAAGGCGGCGCAGGCGCTGGCGATCCGTACGCTGCTCTTGCAGGAGGCGAAGCGGCGCGGGTTGACGCCCGACCCGCTCGAGCTGGCGCCGGGGCGGTTCGAGACGGACGAGGAAGCCCTGATCCGCGCCTTGCTGGACGAGGCGCTGGTGATCGAACCTGTCGGTGAAGAGGCCGTGCGCGGGGAATGGGAGAAGGACCCCGCCCGATATCGTTCGGCACCGCTCTGGGATGTCTCGCACATCCTGTGCGCCTGCGATCCGCGCGACGAAGCCGAGTGCGCTGCGGCCGAGGCACGGGCCGTTGCCCTGCTGGCGCGGCTCGACGGCGATGCCGGGGGCTTTGCGCTCGCCGCGCGCGAAAGCGACTGCGGGTCCAAGGCGTCCGGGGGCCATCTCGGCCAGATTGGCCCGGGCGACACCGTGCCGGAATTCGAGGCGGCGCTGCGCCGCCTGCCGGAGGGCGGCATGAGCCCGGCGCCGGTGCTGTCGCGGCATGGCTGGCACATCATCCGGCTGAACGCGGTCGCGCCGGGCCAGGTGCTGGAGTTCGAGACCGTCCGCCCCAAGATCGCGCAGGCGCTGGAGAAGGCGGCCTGGGCGCGCGCCTCGCGCGCCTTCGTGGAGAGCCTCGGTAAAGGGGCGCAGATCTCCGGCGCAAGCCTGACGCCGATCTGAACCACGCGAAAGGACGTGTGATGAAACCGTCAGAGACAGTGACGCGCGGAAGTGGCGACAAACCGACGAGTCCGAGCCTTCTCGCAAATCCTCTGGACTTCATCAGCGAAGGCCACCTGCGCGAACGTCAGATTTGCGCAGTTATCGACGCGCTGGCAACGGCGGACGCTTTCAATCGCCAAGAAGCGACAGCGGTGCTGCGCTTTGTGAACGAGGAACTGAACGTCCACCTCCGCGACGAGGCTGAGGACCTGTTCCCGCTTCTTGCCCGGCGCTGCACAGAAGAGGATGCGATCGAAGGTGTGATCGACCGGATCAGGGCCGATCAGGATGAGGCGATGCGTCTGCTGCCCGAAGTGCGAGCGATGCTCACTCGTTGCCTCGATAGAGGGGCCGATCTGTCCGCCAAGGAGCGCGGGGTGTTGTCCAGGTTTGCGGGGCACGTGCGGCGCCACCTCGTTGCCGAAAACGCGATCCTCTTGCCGATTGCCCGCGCCCGGCTGACCCGGGCCGATCTGCGGATCCTGTCGAAACACATGCGCTCAAGACGCGGGCTGCCAGATTTCCCGGAGACGACCGATGCTGAATGACCTTCTGGCGCGCAACGTGGCGTGGTCGAAACAACGTCACGACGAAGAGCCCGACTATTTCACCCGCCTTGCCGCCCTTCAGGCGCCCGAGTTCTTCTGGATCGGCTGTTCGGACAGCCGGGTGCCGGCCAACGTGGTCGCGGGGCTCGATCCGGGCGAGGTTTTCGTCCATCGCAACGTTGCCAACATCGTTCATTCCTCGGACATGAACCTCCTGTCGGCGCTGGAATTCGCGGTCGATGCTCTGCATGTCCGCGAGATCATCGTTTGCGGCCACTATGGCTGCGGCGGGGTCAAGGCCGCGACCGAGGATCTGCCACACGGTCTGGCCGATCACTGGCTCGAGCCGATCCGGCGCCTGGCCCGCGCTTACGCGGTCGATCTGGGGCGCGAACCCGACCTCGAAGGACAACGTGACCGGCTGGCCGAACTGAACGTTGTCGAAGGCGTTCGGCGTGTCTGCGAGACGCCGATCCTTCAGAAGGCATGGCGTCGTGGGGCTGATGTCCGGGTGCACGGCCTGATTTACGGGCTCAAGGACGGGCGCCTGCGCGATCTCGATTGCAGCATCGGGCCCGGGCATTTCCAGCCTACCCATTCCGCCGAGGAGGCAGCACAATGACCATCCATCAAGCCATCGCGTCACCGGGCTGCGGCTGTGACAGTCAGGACATGCTTCACGCGCTGATCAGCATCGACGAGGCACTGACACGGATTGCAGGAAATGTAGCACCGGTCGGCCGCACCGAAGCCCTGTCGCTCGACCACGCCTTTGGCCGCATTCTTGCCCAGCCGGTCCGGTCCCGGTCCATGGCACCGGCTTTCGATAATGCGGCAATGGATGGCTATGCGATCGCGACATCGGCCCTGACTGGCGCCGGACCCTGGGTGCTGCCAGTCGTTGCGCGCGTGCCTGCCGGGCAGGCGGTGACGACACCGGTCGCAGGGGCCGTGGCGGCCCGAATCTTTACTGGCGCGCCAGTCCCGTTGGGCGCGGACTCGGTCGTCATGCAGGAGGACGTCCTGCGTGACGGGGACGCTATTCATCTGTCGCGCAGACCTGAACCGGGTTTGAACGTCCGCCGCGCGGGTAGTGACATGGCCAAGGGTGCGACCGTTCTGGACAAGGGCCGCAGGCTCGGACCAAGGGAGATCGCCGCCTGTGCCGCCGCCGGCGCGGGCATCCTGCGTGTTCGGCGCAGGCTGCGCGTGGCACTGCTTGTCACCGGCGACGAGGTACGCCGCGCCGGGGGCGCGCGCGAGGAAGCCCAGATCTGGGACGTGAACACACCGATGCTGACGGCAGGCCTTGCAGCTGCGGATGTGGACGTCGTTGCCTCGGCTCGTGGTGCCGACAACCTTGCCGGTCTTGTCCGTCAATTGGGCGACATGGCGGCGCAAGCCGATCTTGTCGTCACCACGGGCGGTATCTCGGTGGGCGAAGAAGATCATGTGAAGCCGGCCGTCATGGCATTGGGTGGCGAAACCCTGTTCAGCGGCGTCGCGATCAAACCGGGCAAGCCGGTGTCGGTCGGGCGCATTGGCAAGGCGCACTGGCTTGGATTGCCCGGCAACCCGGTATCGGCCTTCGTCACATGGCAGGTCTTCGGACTGGCGCTGATCCGTGCCCTGAGCGGCGAGGGACCCGCCCCGACCCGAAGGCATGTCGTGACCGCAGGCCCAATCCGCCGCAAGCCTGGGCGCTGCGAACTCCGACCCGCCACGCTGGCCGGTTTCGATGCCCATGGTCGTGAGATCGTCTGTTTCGAGGATGCCACACATTCGGCCCGTGTCGGGCTGCTCTCACGAGCAGACGGGCTGATGTTTCTGCCCGCAAACGCCGAATGTTTGCCAGTCGGAGCACTGGTCGAATTCCAACCTTTCTGCCAATCCTGAAGGAGCGCTGATATGAAACTTGCCTACACGATGGCGCCGGGGCGTGGCGATACGGATCTGGTTCTGGAACAGCTGGCAGCCGACCTCACGGCCCGAGGCCTCAGATGTTGCGGCACCGTCCAGATCAACAGCGAGCGCGCCGATGCCGGCCCCTGCGACATGGATGTTCGGGTGTTGCCCGGTGGTGCCGTTCTGCGCATCAGTCAGGACCTCGGCCCGCAGGCGCGGGGCTGCCGCCTCGACCCGGCTGCGCTGGAAACGGCGGTTGCGATGGTCGCGTCCACCCTCTCCTCCGGCGCCGACCTGTTGATCGTCAACAAGTTCGGCAAGCATGAAGCCGAGGGACGGGGGTTCCGCAACGTGATCGCTGAGGCGGTCGCGATGGATATCCCCGTTCTGGTCGGCCTCAACACGCTCAACCGAACGGCCTTCGAAAACTTCGCGGAGGGGCTGGCACTTCAGCTGCCGTCTGATCCCGCGGCGCTGATGGCTTGGGTTGAGGATGTGACAACGAGGGTTGACGAGGTGGCCTAAGGTCAACCGACGCGCGCGACTTCCCGTCCCTCCTCCCGCCATTCCGGCAAACCGCCCTCCAGCCGCCGTGCGTTTAGCCCGTGGCGGCGCAGGGTGGCGGGCCTGATGGGCCTATCGGATCAGGCGCGCCCAGTGCCAGCGGGAATGGCGCTACTCGACAGCTTCGATGAACCGCCCGTATTCCTCGCTCACTTCCCTGGCCTCAATAAAAGCCCGCGCGCGCTCCTCGTCGATGCAGCGGAAATACTCCTGCACTTCGGCGATGTAGGCTTCGAAATCCCCCCGGATCAGATCCGCGTAGGCGCGCATGTCATCTTGGGACGCGGGCAGGAACGGCCGTTCGGGCGGGATGCAGGCATGGGCCGGATCACCCACCACAAGGACGGTGATCAGCAGCGCCAGGGGGATGTTGCACGCACAGGACATGTGCAGGGCAAAACTCCTTTGCCGCCTTTAAGATCACGACTTTGTCAGCTATCACTGTTATTGGAGCAAGGCAATCTGCGTCAAGTCGTTTTAATTGCCTTGCTATCGTTCATGTTGTCTTGTATCGCCCGCGGTGTTGCGACCCCGTGGGCCCGAGACTGCACCCAGGCAGAAGAAGGACCCAAGGGAAGGCCATGATAGAAGAAGCACCGAATGTGGTTACAGAAGACGGGCTGCGCGGCCTCCTTGCCGAGGGCTATCTCATCGAGGTGGTCTGCAAGGAAGGCGCCGAGAAGCGCCATAACAGTTGGTACGGCGCCTGGGTCATCCGGGCAGTTGCCCCGGATGGAGGGGACGACAAAATGCTCGTCACCAGCCGCAGCGTCCTCAAGCTGCGCGATTTCAAGACCATCGTCGGTCTTGTCAGCTTCCTTGCCGACATGGGCTGCACGACTGCCAGCATCCCGCTCGTCGAAGGCGCCCGCGAGCGCCACGCAGCCCCCGGGCGCACGCCCGAGCCGCGGACCGGTCCGGTTCTGGTCAAGGACAACTGACCGCACGTTTGCGCTCGTCGTTGCACTGGGTACAGGTGTTTGTTCCGCACCCTTGGCCCTGGCCGACGGTTTCATCTTCCAGGTCAGTCCCGATGGTCGACTGATCGACACAACTGATGCCACGAGCACCCTGCGCCCGTTCACCGGTGACGAAGACGCCCAGAATGGCCCCCTTCCAGATCGTCTCTTTCTCTTTGCAGCACCGCAGTCCCATGGGGATGATGCTCCCCTGAGCGATGTGACGGCTGCCGCAGCGGTCGCCCCGCGCGCCATCCGCGCCGCCCCCGAAATCCTCCATGCCATCGAGACCACGGCGCTGCGCTACGGCAGCCACGACGCTCTCCGTCAGGCGGGCCTGTCGGTCACCGATTGGGCGCTGTTCTATCGCGCCAACATCGAGGTCGAGAGCGCGTACAATCCTGGCGCGCTGAGCCCGGTTGGAGCCATCGGGCTCGGCCAGCTCATGCCTGACACCGCGCGCGATCTCGGCGTCGATCCCCATGACATCGCCCAGAACCTCGACGGCTCGGCCCGTTACCTGTTGATGATGCTCGAGCAGTTTGGCGATCCCGCGCTGGCGCTTGCGGCCTACAATGCCGGTCCCCATGCGGTCACCCGCCATGGCGGCATTCCCCCTTTTCGAGAAACCCAAGGCCATGTGGCCCGTGTGACAGCCGTGTTCCAGCGGCTGAGAGGAGACATTTCGTGACGTCCAAATCTTCCTATGTCGCGCTCGGCGTGATGGCTCTTATCGTGCTGGCAGGACCGGCGCTTGCGCAAAGCATCGACCTCTCGCCCGTGCAGACGCTGCTGCAGGGCATCGTCGATGCGATCACCGGTCCTTTGGGCATCGTGATCGGCACGCTTGCGCTGATCGGCGTGTTCCTCTCCTGGCTCTTCGGCATCCTCGATTTCCGCCAGGCGCTTTGGGTCGTGGTTGCGATCGCGGGCATCGCCGCGGCGCCCACCATCGTCGCAGCAATCTGGACGACCTGAGAAGTACCCATGTCCGACCAGTCCCGCGTGTTTATTGGCCTTCTCAGGCCGCCCAAGCTGATGGGCTTGCCGATCATGTATGCCATGGTCTGGCTCTTCGGCTCGACGCTTCTGTTCCTCTGGGTCCAGAGCTGGGTGGTGGCTGTGTTCGCGGGGCTGGCTTGGCCGGCGCTCTGGAAGGCCGCGGACTGGGATCCGAACTTTCTCGATGTCCTGGTGATCACCTTGCAGGAAACCCCGCCCACGGCGAACCGCAAACTGCACGGAGGTGACAGCTATGCCCCGTGATGGACTGGCCAGTGACGTGGCCGATACCCTCGATCCGCTGACGGCACTGCCGGCATGGGTCAAGGGCGAGAAGCGGCTGTCGTCGATGCTGCCTTACGTCAGCCTTGTCACCGACCGGACGATCCGGACGCGCGGCAACGAGCTGATGCAGTGTATCCGGCTTGAGGGGGTGAACAGCACCACGAGTGAGGATGCCCATCTCGACCGGATCGGCGGGCTTCTCGCCGGCATCGTCGCGCAGGTCGGAACCGAGTTCTCTTTCTACCTGCACAAGGTGTCGAAAGCGGTCGATGTGACCCTGCCGCCCATCCCGGGCGAGGGCTTCGCGGCCGCCGTCGACCAGCGCTGGCGCGCGCATCTGGGCCGGTCGGGCCTGCGCGACAAGACGCTGACCCTGACGGTGCTAAAACGCCCGGAGACAGGCAGCCGTCTGCCCTTCGGTCTGGGAGCGTCCCGCGCGCGGCATGCAGCCGACACGACCCGGCGCTTGCGCAAGCTCGATGAGGTCGTGGGGTTTCTCCTGTCGTCATTCGATGAGCTGAAACCCCGACTGCTTTCTGCCAAGACCGGCGAACTTTTGGGCTTCCTCGGCTCGCTCAACACCGGCGAAGAGCACCCGCTCTTCCCGCGGTCGCGCCTCGGCGTGATCGCCGAGGACGTCGCCAACACCCGCGTCACCTTCCGCGGCACGACCATCGCACTCTCGGACGGTGCCGTCGGCGACAAGCTCGGCGTGATCTTCGCAGTGAAGAACTACCCCGCCAAGACCGACAGCCTGATGCTCGACGAGTTGAACCTGCCCGTCGACATGGTGGTCACCCACTCTTTCGTGCCGATCAACGCCAACATCATGGCAGGCCGGATCAAGCGGCAGCTGCGCCTGATGCAGGCCGCCAATGACGGGGCCGTCAGCCTCGCGCAGGAACTGGAACTCGCCCAGGACGATCTGGAATCGAAACGCCTTATCTTCGGCGAGCACCACATGACGGTGGCGGTCTATGCGCGGACCCAAGCCGCGCTCGACGACATCGCGGCCGAGATCCGCAACATCTCCGCGACTTCCGGAATCAACCTGATCTCGGAAGCCTTCGGGGCCCGGGCGCATTTCATGGCGCAGCATCCAGGGAACACAGGGGCGCGCAGCCGCAAGGCCGCCATCACGAACCACAACTTCGCCGATCTCGCCACCTTCCACCGCACCCCGCTTGGCAAGACCGGGCGAGAAGTCCCTTGGGGCGTGCCGATCACGCTTTTCCCGACGCCCGAGCGCAGCGGGTTCCGCTTCAATTTCCACGAACAGGGCGCGCCGGATCGTGAACCCACGGGTGGACACACGCTGATCCTGGGGCGTCCCGGCTCGGGCAAATCCGTGTTGGCGGCGTTCCTGATGACCATGGCTCGCCGGGCCGGCGCGCGGCTCTTCGTCTTCGACTATCGCGCCGGGATGGAAATGGCCGTCCGCGCGCTTGGCGGCAGTTATTCGACGGTGCGAGCCGGGCGGCCAACAGGGCTCAATCCCCTGCAGACCGAGATCGATGCCCGCGGGCAGGCTTGGCTTGCCGACTGGCTCGCGAGCCTTCTTGAGCGCCGCGAGCGGCCCCTGACCCCGGTGCAAACCAACCGCCTGCAGGAGGTCGTGCGCCAGAACGCCAGCGCCGGGAATGCGGGGCTGCGAAACTGGTCGGATTTCGCCTCGCTCCTCGTCTCCACCGATGACGAGGGCGATCTGTTCGAGCGGATGCAGGAATGGACCGCCGAGGGCCGCTATGGCTGGATCTTCGGGGCCAATGCCGAGGACAGTTTCAGCATCGACGGGGACGTCGCAGGGTTCGATCTGACCGGCATCCTCGATTCCGAGAGCGAGCGCGAACGCATGGCGGTCCTGTCCTACCTCTTCCGCAGGGTCGAGCGCGTGATCGAGGATCGCAAGCCCACGATCATCGTCATCGACGAAGCCTGGAAGGCGCTCGACAACGCCTATTTCGCCGAGCGGCTCTCGAACTGGCTGGTGACCGCCCGCAAGCAGAACGCCGTCGTCGTGATGATGACACAGTATGCCAGCCAGCTCGAGCGGACCCGGACCGGCAAGACCATCGTGGAAGCCGTGCCAACCCAGGTGCTTCTGCCCAACGTCCGCGCGTCAGCCGCCGACTACGCAATGCTCGGCCTCAGCGAGAAAGAGCTCGACGTGCTTCTGGGCGTCGGCTCGGCCTCGCGGCTGGCCCTTGTCCGCGATGACCGGGGCGCAGTGGTGATCGACGCCGATCTGAGCGCCCTCGGCCCGCTCGTGACCATCCTCGGCGGCATGGAGAAGGGCGAGGCCCTCGTCGGCCCCGACTACCGTGACCGCCCTGATTTCTGGAGAGTGACATGACCCGTATCATGATCCGCAGCGTTGTGCTGCTTGGCCTTGGCCTCACCCTGACGGCTTGCGCGCAGCATAACCCTGCGCAGGCAAACTGCTTCAACTTCCGCGATGCACCTGCGCAGACGGGAACAGCCACGACGACGATCTCGACGATGGGTGCCGCCGTCACGCGGCGCGACACGGCTTGCGATTTCGTCCTCTTGGGGGCGGGCGGCTAAGCCCATGCGGACCTGGTTTCCCCTCTCGATGATCGGCCTTGTGCTGGTGGTTCCCCATGTGGGGACTGCCGCAGCGCAAGGCGTGCCGACCTTCGATCTGCGCCTTTTCGCAGAGCGCCAGGCGATCCTCGAGCAAACCGATCAGGATCTGGCGCTGCAGCAAGACCGGCTGACCCGCGAAGAAGAACTGGCCGAGATCGAGCGCCAGCAACTCGCCTCCCTCGAAGGGCTGATGGATGCCATGTCCCTCGGCTCGGGCGATGTCGCGGGCACCGTGGCCGGGCTTGAGGCGGGGCAGGGGGTAGTTGGTGACGTCGAAAGTGCGGCCGCCAGCCTCTACGCGCCTGAGGACAACAACCCGGCCGCAGCCCGGATGTTCGGCGATGCCCGGGAAGGGATCGAGGAGCTGATTATCCGCGCCGCGCGCGACACCCATAGCCTGCCCGGGGTGAGCCGCGCGGGCCTGTCGCTCGTCCAGTGGCGCTGCCTGTTGCAGGCATTGATCTGGCAGGAGAGCCGTTTTCAGATCGGGGCGCGCTCACCCGTGGGGGCCTTCGGACTTACCCAGATCATGCCCGGAACGGCGGGCGATCTCGGGATCTACCCGGCCTATTACGACGACCCCTGGCTGCAGGTCACCGGCGGCGCGCGGTACCTCGCGCAGATGCTGAACATGTTCGATGGCAACATCATCCACGCGCTCGCCGCTTACAACGCAGGCCCGGGCAACGTTCAGAACTATGGTGACGTCCCGCCCTTCGCGGAGACGCAGCATTACGTCGTTGTGATCCCCCAGCAGTACAACAGCTATCTCGCCGCCGTGGGCGGCATCGATGCGCTCGGCACCATTGACCCTGTCCTTCTGGCGAATGCGAGCTTCAGCCTCTCCGCCCATGGGGCGGGGGTCTATGGGGATTATTCGCTGGTCTCGGTCCGCGCGGCGGCCCTGCGGGTGCAGGACATCATCACCCGAATTGGCGAGACGGAAGATCTGCACGAGGCCATCGCGCTCAACACCTATGCGCGCGCCGAATTGGCCCGGCTGGTCGCGATCCGGACCCGGATCAAGGCCGCCCATACCCAGCCGCTGAGCGAGGAACAACTCGCCATGGCCGCAGCCCAAGCCGCTGAGCGGCAGTTCATGGATTTCACCCAGGAGACATTGCGATGATCCGGCGCTTGTACCGTTCCCTCACCACCACCGCCGCGACCCTCGCGCTGACCACCGCCCTCGCGGGGCCTATCACCGCTCAGGGCGTGCCCACGGTCGATACCCAGAACATCGCCCAGGAAATCCGCCAGCTTCAACAGATGCTGCAGGATTTCGGGATCCAGACCGATCTTCTGGACAATGCGCTCGAACAGCTTGAGACGCTGCAAGGCCAGCTCGATCAGCTGAACGAGATGTATGCGTCGCTGACCGGGCCGCGCAGTATCCTCGGGCTCGCCATGGGCGGCGATCTCGACGATCTCCTGCAGGCCAACTTCGAAGACATTCCCGGCCTGATCCGAGGCATCCAGGCGGGCGACTGGTCGAGCCTGATCGGCCCCAACGCAGGGCCCCTGCGCACACAGATGGAACAGGCGCTGGCGAGTGCAGGCTTCGACGAGGACTCGCTGCGCGAGATCGCCACCAGCGGCAATCCCGGTGCGGAAGGTGTCGCGACCCGCGCCACGACCGGTGCCGTGATGTCTGCGGCAGCCCAGAACAGCCATGCCGAGGCGGCGCAATCGCTGGAACGCGTCGAGCAACTCGTGTCGTTGATCCCCGACATGGAGGACCTCAAGGAGTCGATGGATCACAACACCCGCGTCACGGCGGAACTCGCCATCGCCATGACGCGGATGTGGGAGCTTGAAGCCATCCAAACCCTCGGCGCAGGCAATGCGGGCGTGGTGGATGCCGCCACCGTCGCCGAAGAGCGCCGCTACATGGACTTCACCCTTCCGAGCCTACGGCCATGACCAAGGCACCGGACATGACGGCAGGCATGAGTGCGCGGGAACTCGTTGAGGAGGAACTGATCCATGGCGCGCTGCGCCGGGAGCAGCTCTGGAGGATGATCGGCCTTGGCGGGGCGGGCTTTGGCGTTTTCGGCTGCCTTGCAGCCGCGGCCGTCGCCCTGATGGTCGAGACGCCCCCGCCAGTCGTCGTGCCCTATGATCCCGCGACGGGCTTGGCCCTGCCGAACGCCACGGTCGAGACGGTGCGACTTGCCGAGCGACCTGCGATCATCGAGGCGCAGATCTACCGCTACATCCTCGACCGCGAAGCCTACAACCAGCTCGACAATGATCTGCGCGTGCGCCGGGTGCTGGCGCAATCCACCGGGGCGGCCGAGGCCGGCATGCGCGCCATGTGGACCTCGGGGCAGGAGAGCTATCCGCCGACCCGCTACGGCCCCGCGGCCGAGATGGCCGTCGAGATCGCCTCGATCACGCTGATCGGCGAGAACCGCGCGCAGGTGCGCCTCAGAAAGCGCCTGACCAGCCCGCAGGGGGCGCAGGACGGATCCTTCACCGCGACGCTGATGTTCGCCTTCCAACCCGAACGGACCCGCTCGATCGACGATGTCTGGCAGAACCCTTTCGGCTTCACCGTCACCCAATATGCCATCCGATCGGACCGTTCCGAATGACCTCTGTTCCAGTTCTTGCCCCAGTTCACGCCCTGCTTGTCGCCGGTGCCCTCGTGCTCTCCGCACCAGCCGCCTTCTCCGAGACCACGCCGCGCCCTGGCTCCCATGACAACCGCGTCCGGATCGCCACCTGGACCGAGGGGCAGGTCTACCGCGTCGTCACGACCCTGACCCGCGTTACCACAGTCGAATTCGGCGAAGGCGAGACCATCCGTTCGATCATCGCGGGCGACACGGTGGGCTTCCAGTTCGACGGTGTGCCCGGCGGACGCGCCTTCGCGATCAAGCCCGCCGCCTCTGGGGTCGCCACCAACATCACAGTCTACACGAACCGTCGCTCCTACTACTTCCACGTGGTCGAAGCGCGCGAGACCCCGCATTACGTCGTGCAGTTCCGCTATCCCGAGAGCCGCGTTCAACCGGCCCGGGCAGTCGCGGCCGAGGCGCCGAATGCCAACTATGCCGTCAGCGCCCGGGAAGAATTCACGCCGACCGCCATCTGGGATGACGGCACCTTCACCTATTTCCGCTTCGCGCGGAACGCGCCGGTCCCGGCGATCTTCCGCTATGCCAATGGCGGCGAGCGGGCGGTGAACAGCACAGCACTCGAGGACGGCGTCATCCGTGTTTCGGGCGGGAACCGCCAATGGGTGCTGCGCCTCGGCGAAGACGAGGTCTGTGTTCAGGATATGGGTGGGCCCACATCATGAGCCAGGACACCGAAGACCTCGCCGCGCGTCTCGTGGCCCTTGAAGCGACGGGCGACAAGAAGCGCGGTGCCGCACGGCCCTCCCCGCTTGCCGCCATCCTCGGTGTGGCCGGGATCGTGGCAGCAGGCGGCCTGGCCTGGGCCGCCCTGCAGCCATCACCGGAAGCGCCCCTGCCGACCGCGGCCCCCGAAGAGTTTCAGACCGCAGGATCGGGCTTCGGCGACCTCGCACCCATGCCCTTGGTTGAGCCTGCACCGCCGCCGGCCGAGACGGGCCCCTCCGCGTCAGAACTGGCGCTGATGGAGAGTCTCGCAACGCTACGCGCGGAACTTGAAGACCTGCGGGCGCGGCCCGTCGAGGCATCGGACAGCGGGGTAGAGCAGGCCATCGCCGATCTCACGGCGCAGATCGCGGCGCTGCAAGAGGCCTCGTCTGAGGCGCAGCGCGCGCTCGAGCGGCAATTGACTGAACGCGACCGCGAGCTAGACCAGCTGCGCATGGACCTCGAGGTCGCGCGGCTGACCCCGCCTGCGCCCACGGACCTCGGTCCGAACGAGGAGGAATTGCGGCTTGCCGAACTCGAGCGCCGCCGCATCGCGGAGGCCGAGGCGCGGGCCGAACGCATCGCATCGCCCATGATCGCGTTTTCCGGGATGGGGGCGGGGACCGACCCGGAGAACAGCATAGAGGCCGCGCGCCTGAATGAAGACGAAGCCTTCGTGCGCGCAGGCGGAAGGCCTGCCCCGGTGACGCGCGCCGAAGTGATCGTGAACCCCGGCAACACCGTCGTGCAAGGTACGATGATCCAGGCCGTGACCGAGACGGCGCTCGACAGCACGCTGCCCGGCGCGATCCGGGCCATCGTCTCAGAAGACGTTCATTCATTCGACGGCACGCGGGTCCTGATCCCGCGTGGCGCGCGTCTCGTGGGGCGTTACCGCTCCGATGTGGCGCTCGCGCAGTCGCGGGTCATGGTAGCCTGGGACCGCATCATCCTGCCCGACAACCAGACCGTGGAGATCAGCGCCTTCGGTGGGGATGAACTCGGCCGCACCGGCACCACCGGCTTTGTCGATACCCGCTTCGCGCAGCGCTTCGGCTCGGCCGCGCTGATCTCGCTGATCGGGGCCTTGCCTGCAGCCGCGGCGGGACAGATCGAGGATGAGGCTACGGCCGATATTGCGAGCGATGTGGGCACGGACCTACGCGACAGCACCCAAAGCGTGATGCAGGACTATCTCGCGATCCGGCCCGTGATCCATGTCGATCAGGGCACGCGGATCACGGTCATGGTCGACCGCGATCTGGAGATTTTCTGATATGGCGGCAAGCTATCTCGAAGCCTCGCTCGACCGGCTGGGCGCGCCCGTGCAACGGGACGACACGATCGAGATCTGCATCAACCCCGATGGTCGGGTCTGGGGCGAGTTCCAGGGCGATCATTTCATGCGGGGTCTTGGCACGCCGCTGACGCAGACCGAGATCAAGGACCTCGGCAATCAGATCGCCTCGGCCGCCTCGACCACGCTCAGCCAGAAGAAACCCATCGTCTCGGTCTCGATCCTCTACCGGGCTCGTCCGATCCGGGCGCAGGTGATCCAGCCTCCTGCCGTCGAGGGCGGCTTCTCCATCTCGCTACGGTTCTTCTCCTCCCTGCCACTGGAGGCCATCAAGCTTGGCTTCCTCTATGGCAAGGAGCGCAGCCTCGATGGTCTGCGCCGCGAACGGAACGCCGCGCTGCGCAATGTGGTGGCCTCCGGCGATATCGACGCCGCCTTGCGGTTTTGTGTCGAGAACAAGCTCAACATGATCGTTTCAGGCGGCACCTCGACCGGCAAGACAGTCGCGGCGCGCAAGATCCTTTCGCTGATCCCACCCGAGGAGCGGATCATCACCATTGAGGAGGCGGCGGAACTGCGCCCTGAACAGCCGAATGCCGTGACGCTGATTGCGGACCGGGACACGGATGCCCGCAGCGCCGATGTGCTTCTGGCCTCGACCCTGCGCATGCGGCCCGACCGGATCGTGCTGGGCGAGGTCCGTGGTCGCGAGGCCATGACCTTTCTCGAGGCAATCAACACCGGCCATGGCGGCTCGCTCACCACGCTCCATGCCGAGACCCCGCAACTGGCGGTCCGCCGCCTCGCCATCGCCGCGCTCAAGACCGATGTCCCGATGACCTATGTCGACATGGTCGACTACATCGAGGGCTCCATCGACGTGATCATCCAGGCCGGTCGCCATGACGGCGCCCGCGGCATCACCGAGTTCTTCCTGCCGGGGCAGGCAAGACATCCAGATCAGAACACTGCCGGAACCGGGGGCACAAAGCGCCCTGCGGTTGCCGTCGAATGACCCGAAAGGATAACCCCATGCGCAAGATCACCCTCGCCGCAGCTGTGGCCCTGTTGGCCGCGCCGCTCGCGGCCCAGACCTCGCCTCAGGTCACGAATGATCTCACCGTGACCGTCACGCCCCAACAGTACCGGATCTGCAACGACCGGCCCGCACGGCCGACCTGGATGGATGAAGTCCACCCGCGCGAGGCCTACAAGGCGCTAACGTTGATGCGGCTTTACGAGTTGCGGTCCTGGGAGGCGATCAAGGAAACTGGCGACTGCGGCTGTGATGTCCGCTTCCCGTCATGGGATGCAACCTCAGCCGAATACGAGGAACGGTTCGCGACAAGCACGCAGGCGGAGCACACTCAGGCCCAATTGGCCCTCCGCACCGAACAGAACCAGATCGCCCGCGACGTCCAGGATACCTGTGAAGCGCAAGGCAACTGGTAATGAGCATCGTCAGCTGGATGGTCGGAACCGCCGACGGCTTCCTTGCCGATGCGGCCGAGTCCCAGTTCGGGGCTGTGGCCAGCAATACCGGCACGATCGTCCTGCTGATGGTCACGCTCTCGCTGATCGGCGTCTGCATCAACATGGCCTTCCAGTTCCGCAGCATGGATGGAGCCAGCTTCTTCTGGTACCTGATCAAGCTGATGCTGATAGGGCTCTTCGCCTTCAACTGGGCCAACTTCAACGCGGTCGCCAACGCCGTCATCGGCGGGCTCGACTACGTCGCCGGGGCCCTGATCTCCTCTGTCGGCGGCGGCGGGGCAGGAGCCACCTACTTCGCAGGCGAGTTCGACCGGCTGATCATAGAGTTCAGCCAATATCTGAACGCGATCGGCAACAACCTGAACTGGATGACCGGCGCGATCCTCGGCGGCATCGGCCTGGTGCTCCTGAGCCTCCTTGGTTTCATGACCGGCATCGTCCTCATCTTCGCCAAGATGATGCTGACCCTGATGCTCGGCCTCGCGCCGATCATGATCGCGCTGTCGCTCTTCGATGCGACCAAGGATTTCTTCCACAGATGGGTCTCGACCACCATCAGCTACGCCTTCTACCCCATCGTCATCGCCGCCATGTTCTCGACCGTTGTCGGCATGGCGAATTCGCTTCTGGCGCAGCTGGGAGACCCGAACTCAGCGACCAACATCGGCTCGCTGGTGCCGTTCTTCGTGATGGTGTTCCTGGCCAAGGGCTTCGTCGCGGCGACGCCGCTGATCGTGCGGGGGATCTCTGGGAACCTGATGGTGGCTGCGGCGCCTGCGATCGTCAGTGGGTCTGCAGGGGTCCTGCGGGGGTTGGCAAACACCTCTGGTGTGCAGGGCAGGGCGCGGATCGGTGCGCTCACGACAGGTGAAGCGATCGGCCGAGGGGCGGTGCAGGCTCCTGCTGCGGTAAAGAGCGCCGCGGCGACGGCAAGCGCGCAGGTGGTCAGGATGGCGGAGAGGGCAAAGCGGCTGGCTGGTTGAAGCCAGAAGCGAGTGCCGCTCCCGTGATGGATGGTGGCGATTGAAGCGCGATTTCAATACTTTGCCGAATGCCGTGTGCAGCACGTGTTCATGTTTCGATCACGCAATTTCGTACCGTATAGTGCTCATTTCGGTTAGTCATGTTTGATGCAGTATAATTTCGTTTCCCAATTGTGATATCGAGGACCAGCCGAACTGCGCCGTCACAGACTGCGATGGAAACGCATTCTTCGCCAAACTCATGAGAGTCCATCCTAGTCAGGAGTTGGAGCCTCCGGCAAATCAGGCACCGTTCCAACTACCGCAGACGGTTCACTGAGGTCCGGAACTCTCCGCTAGAAGAGACGGGCTTGCAATACCGTGCGATTTTTCTAGCGTCGGATTGCCGGTGGTATTGGTTCGCATGGCCACCGGAAAGCCCGCGCCAATTGCAATCACCGTGTAGCCATGACCTTGGACTCCACGGCACAAAATTGCGACCGTGAAGACCAGCGCCGAAATGGCGCTGGTCGTGGCAATCATGTTCGCCATCGAGATGGCGCTGGCCCTAGTTCTTGATGACATTGTGCTCAGGGCCGTAAGGGAAGCCGGTGATGTTCTCGACCGTGTGGTCTTCACCGATAACCAGGATGTCATGTTCGCGGTAACCGCCGGCACCCGGTTGCCCCTCCGGGATCATCACCATCGGCTCCATGGAGACGACCATGCCGGGCTTGAGCACGGTGTCGATATCCTCACGCAACTCGACTCCGGCCTCGCGGCCGTAGTAGTGGCTCAGAACACCGAAGCTGTGACCGTAGCCGAACGACCGGTATTTCAGCAGATCCCATTCGCGATACATCTCGTTGAGCTCGATCGCGATGTCCATGCAGCGCGCGCCGGGCTTGATCAACTCGAGACCACGCTCGTGGACCTTCACGTTCTTCTCCCAGATGTCGAGGCTGGCATCGTCCACGTGATCGCAGAACAGGGTGCGTTCCAGCGCCGTGTAGTAGCCGAAGATCATCGGGAAGGTGTTGAGCGACAGGATCTCGCCCGACTGAACCTTCTTGTTGGTGACGGGGTTGTGCGCGCCGTCGGTGTTGATGCCGGACTGGAACCAGGTCCAGGTGTCCATGAGTTCCACGAAGGGGAAGGAATTGGCGATCTCGCGGATCATCGCGTTGGTGCCGGCGATGGCCACTTCATGCTCGGGAACGCCTGCCTTCACGGCCGCGGCGACAGCGGCCCCGCCCACGTCGGCGACGCGCGCGCCTTCCTTGATCAACTTGATCTCTTCGGCGGACTTGATCGTCCGCATCCACATGGCAGGCTTGCCGATGTCGACGAACTCGACGCCGGGCAGGGCGTCCTGCAGAAGCTGACGATACTCGAGCGAGACATGGTCGAACTCTATGCCGATGCGCTTGGCGCCCGGCGTCAGCTGCTGGATCGCGCGATAGAAGTTGTCGCGACGCCAGTCCGTGTAGGTGATGTTGTTGCCGAAGCTCCGGCGGAAGGGCTGGCCGCCGTCGATCCCGGCGGAAATCGTGGTGGCATTCTTCTGGTCGATGACCATGCCGTATTTGCGGCCGAAGTAGCAGTAGAGCCAACCGCTGTAATAGTTGATGCAGTGATACGACGTGAAGAGCGCCGCATCGACGTCGTTACTGGCCATCCAATCGCGCAACTCGTTCTGGCGACGGGCCATTTCGGCATCCGAGAAAGGCGAGAACTCCTTCTCGCCGTTGTGCCATTCCATGACGTGGAGCATGTCAGCGACGTGGTTGTTGCCGTCCATCTTGAAGATCCTTCCTGCTTGCGGTGTTCTTCCGTCCGTAGCAGCGCGGGATCGCGACGAAAAATTAATTGAAATGATGCGACCATAAGGATTACAAATTCACAGCGCTTGCCGTCATCCCGCCCGCGTGCGGGTCGGCAGGCGGAATGTCGAAACCTCGTCCGTGATCTGTTCGATCAGTCTGAGCGCGGCATCCGACATCTTCACATGCTTGTAGAACAGCCCGACATGGAGTTTCGAAAGCTGCGGGAATCCGTCACTCGGCGTGAGGATGCGCATCCCGGGCAGCAGCGTCTTCTTGGTCAGGGCGGTAACGCCCATGCCGTGCAGGACCGCCTTCTGGAGGGCGGACACCCCAAGGCTCTCGAAAGACACGCGCCAGTCCCGGCCTTCGGAATTCAGCGCGTCGATCATGCGCTTGCGATAGGGGCAGCCCTGGGGATGGGCGATGATCTTCAGCGGTTTGTCAGGATCGATCCGGTGGTCGCGGGCGCAGGCCCAGACCGGGCGTTCGGACCAATAGATAGAGACATGCGGGGCGGGCATCGTGTCTGTGACGGCGATCGTCATGTCGAGATCGTCGACATGAAGGGCCGACAGGAGCTTTCTGCTCCAGTCGCAGCGGATGTCCAGCAGGACGGCGGGATTGTCGGCAGAGAACCGCGCGATGATGCTTTGGAAGTAGTCGATCGAGTAGTCCACCGGCAGGCCGATCCTGAGCGTCCCCAGAAAGGCCGCCTGCTGCAGGTTGGCGACGGCGCGATCGTTGAGGCGCAGGATCTCGCGCGCATAGCCCAGCAGCGTCTGCCCTTCCGGCGTCAGCTCGATCTGCTTGCCGTGGATCTCGACCAGCTTGCTGCCCGCAATTTCTTCCAGGCGCTTGATCTGCAGCGATATCGCCGGCTGCGTCCGGCCCAGAACGCTCCCGGTCTCCGTATAGCTGCGCAAGTCGGCGACGGTCACGAAGGTCCGCAGCAAGTCCGTTTGCAGGTTGGTAAATCGGCGCATCATTAACAATCCTTATTCAAGTATTGTTACTATGAATTTCTGCGGAAAGGCAAGGTGCCCTAGGGTCTGACGATCTTCAGATGCAGGGGGTGCAATGCCACATTCTACCGTCTTTGCCGCCGAAATGCCTTGGCCCGACTACCAGAAGCGGGTTCAGGGGGGCGAGGTGCCTGTCCTGATCCCGCTCGGGTCGATGGAACAGCACGGGCATCACATGCCCATGCATGTCGATGTGTTGCTGCCGACCGAGTTCGCGCGACGCGCCGCCGAAAAGGTCGGCGCCCTCGTCGCGCCACCGTTCACATATGGATACAAGTCGCACCAGAAGTCGGGCGGCGGGAACTTCTTCCCGGGCACGACCAGCCTCGATGGGGCGAGCCTGGTGAACGCGCTCAAGGACGTGGTCAAGGAATTCGTCCGGCATGGCGTGCGCAACCTGTGCATCGTCAACGGGCATTTCGAGAATTCGTGGTTCATCACCGAAGCCATCGACCTCGCCCTGCGCGAACTGGGCTGGGGCGGCATCCACGACGTCAAGGTCGTGGTCCTGTCCTACTGGGATTTCGTGGATCAGGCCTCGATCGACAAGCTCTACCCTGACGGCTTTCTGGGGTGGGACATCGAACATGGCGGCGTTCTGGAAACGTCGCTGATGCTGCGTCTGCACCCCGACCTAGTGTCCCTAAAGGACGCGGTCGAACACGCGCCTGCGACTTTCCCGCCCTATGACGTCTATCCCGCCAAGCCCGACTGGACGCCGGCCAGCGGCACGCTGTCCTCGCCCAAGGACGCGACCGCCGAGAAAGGCGATATCCTGCTGGAAGTCTGCACCAGGGGAATCGTCCAGGCGCTGCGAGCCGAGTTCGGCAAGGCGGCCGCGCTGGCGAATGCAAGCTGACCCGACCGCCAAGAAAAACGAATTCCAACAAGGAGAAACCCCGTGTCCCACCACCTGATCCGCCCCAGCCGCCGTAGCCTGTTGAAGATGACGGGCGCCGCGGCGCTGGCCACACCCTTCCTTTCCATTCGTGCCGCCGCACAGACCACCGAACTGTCGATGCTCGCATGGTATGGTCATGCCGAGCCCGACATCGTCGGTGAGTTCGAAGAGGCCAATAACGTCAAATTCGTGCCGAAATACTATACCGGCGGCGACAACATGCTGGGCCTGATTGCCCAGTCGCCGCGCGGAACCTTCGATGTGATCCTCTCGGACGGCGAATACGTGCAGCAGCTCAACGCCGCGGGCTATATCGAGGAACTCGACCCCGCTGACTATGCCTTCGACGACTTCTTTCCCGAGTTCCAGAAATTCCCCGGCCACTGGCAGGACGACAAGCTCTTCTCGGTCATCACGCGGTTCGGCTTCCTCGGGGTTGCCTACAACACCGACGCCTTCACCGAGGCTGAAGCTTCCAGCTACGATCTTTTTGCCGACGACCGCCTGACCGGCAAGCTGGGCCATTTCGACTGGCACCTGCCCAACCTGGGCCAGATGAGCCTGCATGTCGGCAATGCCTCACCCTATGACATCGACGAGGCGGCCTGGGAAAAGGTTCAGGAGCACACCATGGGCCTGCGTCGCCAGGCCGGGGGCTTCTTCGACTACGGCGGGACGTTCTCGTCGCTCGATAGCGGTCAGATGCTGGCCTTTGCCGGGATCGGCGACTGGATCACCGGCGCGCTCGAAAAGAACGGCAGCCCCGTGCGCAGCGTCATCCCCGAGCAGGGTGGCCTGCAATGGACGGAGAGCTTTTCGATCGGCAAGGGCTCACGCAACCCCGACATGGCCCGGAAGTGGATCCAGTACATCACCTCGCCTGAAGGCCAGGCGAAATCGGCCAACATGGCCGCCTACCCGGCAATCATCCCGTCGCAGGCGGGCTGGCGAGTCCTGAACGAGACCGACCCGGCCGAAGCGCAGCGCCAGAACATGGTCCTGGGCCAGCGCAACGCGATGGACATGATCCGCGAAGGGCTGATCCAGTACCGTCAGCTTCCGGTTCAGCAGAGCCTCGAGGACTGGAACGATTTCTGGTCCGACTACAAGGGCGCCTGACGCGCGGTCCTGTAGGAGCGCGTGCGTGACCCGCGCTCCTACAGGCTGTACTTTTGCCGAACCATGGGGTCCGAAATGACCAAGCGACCGACACCGTTTTCCCTGATCCTAGCGATGCCCTTGCTCGTTTGGCAGCTGGTCTTCTTTCTGTTTCCGCTGCTTTTTCTCGTCGCGATCAGTTTCTGGACAGTCCGCAACTTCCAGATGACGCCGGACCTGAACTTCGGCAACTGGGAACGCGTTTTGACCCGCGGCGTGTTCTGGGACGCGTATTTCCGGACCTTTCTACTGGCCACCGCGGCCGCAGCCATCACCAGCATCATTGCCTTTCCGGCGTCTTACGCGATCTCGTTCAAGATGAGCGAGACAGCCAAGCGCTGGATGGTCTTCATCCTGATCATCCCGTTCTTCACCAGCTATCTTGTCCGTGTCTATTCGCTCCAGGTGTTCCTGTCCGATGCGGGGATTGTGAACGCGGCACTTGGATTTCTGGGGCTTGGGCCCTTCAGCATGCTGAACAACACCTTCGGCGTTCTGGCGGGGATGGTCACGCTGACCCTGCCGCTGGTCATCCTGCTCCAGACCTTCAGCCTGAATTTCGTCAACCGCGATCTGATCGAGGCCGCGCACAACCTGCGCTGCGGGCGTCTGCGGACGGTCTTCGCGGTGATCGTGCCATCGGCCAAGGTGGGCCTGGTCATCGCGGCGCTTTTCGCCTTCATCCTCAGCTTCGGCGATTTCGTGAGCCCGCTCTATCTGGGCGGCGGCAACCCTCCGACTTTGTCGATCATGATCACCGATTTCACCAAGTCAGGGCAGCAATGGCCCCGGGCCGCGGTCGTTGCGATCATGATGATCGTCACGCTGCTTACCGTGGCCTTCGCGGCCGTCTCATACGCCTACAGGGAGCGGGGGAAGCAGGATGGGCAATGAAAGCCGCATCATCAACGCGCTGCTCAGGGCGCATGTCGCCTTGTGCCTGCTGTTCATCTTCGCCCCGATCGCCGGGAGCTTCGTCTTCTCGCTGAACTCCGACCGGTTCCCGTCGCTGCCGCTGGGTGCGTTCTCGACCGAATGGTATCGCCTGATCTGGGAGGACCCGCTGGTCTGGCAGGGCTTTGCCAACACGGTCGTCGTCGGCCTGACGGTTGCAGTCATCGCGACCGTGCTGGGTTTCGGCGGCGCATACACGGATTTTCGGTACAAATTCACCGGCAAATCCGTCTACCTCGCGCTGGCGCTCTTGCCGCCGACGATCCCGGTCGTGATCCTGGGCCTTGCGATGCTGGCCTTCCTGAGCCGCGTGAACCTGTCGGGCACCGCCATCTCGGTCATCATCGCTCATGGCGTGATGTGCAGCCCGTTCGCCATGGCGATCATCCGGCTGCGCCTGTCGCAGATGGACCCCGACCTGGAAGCGGCGTCCTGGAACATGGGGGGAAACCAGTGGCAGACACTTCGCCATGTGATCATTCCGTTCACCAGGCCCGCGATCTTCGCGGCGCTGTTCATCACCATGGCGGTCTCCTTCGACGAATTCGCGGTTGCATGGTTTGTCTCGGGGCTGAACGAAACCCTGCCGGTGAAGATCCTGGGCTTCCTGCAGGGGCAGGTCAGCCCGCGCATCAATGCCATCGGCTCACTCGCCTTTCTCAGCTCGATGACGCTGATCATTTTGGCCCAGCTTCTGCTGCGCCGTCCGGAGGACAAGAAGACATGAAAGCGCAAGCACGCATGCCACAGCAGTCAGACGCGATCGTCAGGTTCGACAATGTCGTGAAGCGCTTCGGCGAATTCACCGCGGTCAAGAAAGCGGATTTCGAGATCGCACGCGGAGAATTCCTTGCCATCATGGGGTCGTCGGGCTGCGGCAAGACCACGACGCTGCGCATGCTGGCGGGACTCGAGGACCCGTCCGAGGGCGCGATCTATCTGGATGGCGAGAAGGTGAACGGAAAGGCCACCTGGGATCGCGACACGCCCATGGTCTGGCAATCGCTTGCCCTGTTCCCGTTCCTGACGGTTCGGGAAAACGTCGAGTTCGCGTTGAAGATGCGGGGGGTCGGCAAGGAGGAACGTCGGCAGCGCGCGGAAAAGTGGCTCGACAAGATGCAGATCACTGAATTCGCCAGCCGTAACATCAACCAATTGTCCGGCGGGCAAAAGCAGCGCGTTGCCCTGGCCCGCGCCCTGGTCACGGAGCCGAAGATCCTGCTTCTGGACGAGCCGCTCTCGGCGCTCGATGCACATCTCAAGGTGCGCATGCAGGCCGTCCTGTCGAACCTCCAGAAGGATCTCGGGATCACCTTCGTCTACGTGACGCATTCGATGTCGGAAGCCTTTTCCATGGCGGATCGCGTGGTCATCATGAGCCGCGGTCAGATCGAGCAGATCGGCACGCCGCAAGAAATATACCGCGAGCCCCACAATCGGTTCGTCGCGGAGTTCCTTGGCTCGGCCAACATTTTCGACGGTGTGGTGCGGGGCCCCGCCGGTGCGGACGGCTGGCAGGTCGCCTTCGAGGGCGGCGATACGATTCTGCCGCGGCGCGAACTACCGGACGCCTCGGTGGGTAAGGCGGTGACCTTCATCGTCAGCGCCGAGAACATGCAGTTGAGCCGACAGGACAGCGGCCACGCCGGGATTGCAGCCATTGTCGCGGGCGAGGAATTCAGCGGCGGATCGGCCATGGTCTTTCTCGAGACTGCGGGCGGACGCGAACTCAAGGTCCAGAAAAGCCACGACGCGTTGTCGTCGCTCGATCTGCATGCAGGTTCGGAAGTCGTCGTGCACTGGGCGCCGGAAAGCTGCCACGTGCTGCCAGGCGAGAACAAAACGACTTGAACGAAACATCCGCGCGCGCGAGTGAGGAGGCGCGCGGAAGCCATGCACCCATGGGGGGAGATCATCATGCTCATTCGATCCGGAGTTTTCAGGGGGGTGAATCCATACTCATCCCTGATTTCGGCTGCCGTCATCCTGCTTTTCGTGGTTCTGGTTCTCGCCTTCCCGACCGCATCCGCGGCGTGGATCGACAGTGCCAGAACCTTTGTCACATTCTTCTTCAACTGGTGGTACGTGGCCCTTTCGGGCGTATTCCTTGTCTTCCTGATCGCCATCGCCGTCAGCAAGTACGGCGTGCTTCGCCTTGGCGACGCGGACGAGCGGCCGAAATACAGCTACTTCACCTGGTTCGCGATGCTTTACGCGGCGGGGCAGGGGATCGGCATCATCTTCTGGTCGATCGCCGAGCCGGTCTTTCATTATTCCGGTGGGACGCCCTTTGCCGAGGGCACGGCAAATCAGGCGGCCGCCGACATGGCGATGCAGGTCACGTTCTTCCACTGGGGGCTGAACGCCTGGGCGATCTACTGCATCGTGGCGCTGGCGCTTTGCCTGGTCAGCTACCGGCTGAAAAAGCCGCTCGGGATCCGCTACACGCTTTTTCCGCTGTTCGGAGATCGCGTCGAGGGGCCGCTCGGCGTAGCGATCGACGTGATCGCCGTCTTTGCGACGATCTTCGGCATCGCCACGTCGCTGGGATTGGGCGTGACACAGATCAACGCCGGTCTGAACCATATCTGGGGCGTGCCGATCTCCGAGGCGGTCCAGCTCATCCTGATCGCCGTTATCACCGCTGTCGCCCTCTGCTCGGTGTTGTCGGGCCTCGACCGGGGCATCAAGTGGCTGTCGCAGGTGAACATGTGGCTCACGCTTGTCCTTCTGGTATTTTTCTTCGCCTGGGGACCGACGCAGTACCTGGTCGTCAGCCTGTTCGAAGCGATCGTCGCCTACGCCGCCAACCTGATCACCTTCAACGTCTATGTCGAAAGCGTGCCGGCCGACGCGACCCGGTGGAGCGACATGTGGCAGGGCTGGTGGACCACCTTCTACTGGGGCTGGTGGATTTCCTGGGCGCCCTTCGTCGGCGTGTTCGTGGCGCGCGTGTCCCGGGGCCGCACCGTGCGGGAATTTATCTTCGGCGTCGTCGGGGTGTCGTCGCTGCTGTCCTTCGTCTGGATCGTGGCCTATGGCGGAACCGCGCTCTGGGCCGAGCTTTTCGGGCCGGGCGGTGTGTCCGACGCTGTGAGCGCAAACGTCTCCATGGCCCTGTTCGCGACCTTCGAGGCCATGGATGTCGGCTCAATCGGCGTGGTCGCCGGGGTGCTCGGCACGATCCTCGTGACCACGTATTTCGTGACCTCGTCGGACTCGGGAACCCTGGTCGTCGCGACGATCCTGAGCGAAGGCAACGAGCACCCGATGTACCGTCACCGGGTGATCTGGGGCTCGTTCGAGGGGATCGTGGCCGCGGTCCTGCTGGTGGCCGGAGGCAGCGCAGCGCTGAGCACCCTGCAGACCGCGGCAATCATCGCGGCCCTGCCGTTCTCCGTGATCATGGTGCTCATGGCCGTCGCCATCGTCCGCTGCCTGTCGATGGAGCATCTCGCAGAGAAATCCGCGCGGCTGCGCAACGCGGCCTGAGCTAACGCGAAGGGGGCGAAGTCAGCCAGACGGCGAAGCGGACCAGCCCCCATCACGTCACACGAACAGATCGCGCGCATCCTGCGCGCGATTTCTTTGTCTCCAGGCCTCGGGCGGCTCCCCCTCGCGGGTGCGGAAGACCTTGCCGAAATGCGAGGCGTCGCAAAACCCCGCGGCGGCCGCGATCCGCGTGACCGACTGATCGGTGCTGACCAGAAGGTGCCGCGCCAGCGCCAGCCGGACCGACAGGCCCGCATCCGCCGGTGTCCGCTGCAAGGCTTCGGCGAAATGCCGCTCCAGCCGCCTTCGGCTGACCTTGAGGCGCTTGGCAAGCTCGTCGACGGTCAGGGGCGTCGCCACGTTCTGCCGGATCAGGTGGAGCGCCTTCCTGACCAGCTTGTCCGGCGTGTTGAACTCGAGCGGAAGGCCCGGTTGCGGGTTGTCGGAGGTCTGCGCCTCTTCGATGATCATGATGTTCAGGCTCTTGCGCGCCGCGGCCTGGCCGACATGTCGATCCACCAGATAAGCCGCGAGATGCGCCGAACTGACCCCGCCCGAACAGGTCAGCCGGTCGCGGTCCACGACGAAGATCTCGTCCGAGACCGGGATGAGACCTTCGAACTGTTCCAGAAAATCGTCGTGGTGGAACCAACTGACACAGCAGCGATACCCGTCCATCAGCCCGGACTTGTGGAGGATGAAGGCGCCGGTACAGACCCCGATGAGCGGCACATGCGCCTCGGCCGCCTGCCTGAGATAGTCGATATAGGCGGGGTTGAGCTGCTGGATCGCCGGAAGCAGGCCGCCGACCACCACGAGGTAGTCGAACCGCTCCGGATTGCCCAGGCGCTCGTCGGGCTGGACGGGAATTCCGCAACTCGACACCACCGGGTCCATGGTCGCCGAGACCACGCGCCAGGAACACCGGATCGGGCGCGAGCGGTCGCCCTCGTCGGCCGCCAGACGCAGAACGTCCGCGAAGTTCGCAAAGGCCGACAACGTGAATTGCTGCGCCAGGATGAACCCGATCTTGAGGACGGGCCGTGGCTCCATCGCGGTTACTCCCCGAAGCGGTTTCTGGCGTGAATATACCACGCTTCTGACGCATAAATACAATGCCCGATTTCGGCGATATGAGAGAGGTATTGCGTCCGCTTCCCCTTCCTGAATCGAGGCTTTCGACCATGACCCACTTTTCCGGCTTTTCGCTGCTGAAGAACGCCCTGACGGGCCACAAGAACTGGCCCGAGCAGTGGCCCGACAAGGAGCCGAAAAGAGAGTACGACGTCATCATCGTGGGCGCCGGCGGGCATGGTCTGGGCGCGGCCTACTACCTTGCCAAGGAGCACGGCATCACCAACGTCGCCGTGATCGAGAAGGGCTGGCTCGGGGGGGGCAACACGGGGCGCAACACCACGATCATCCGGTCGAACTACCTTTATGACGAAAGCGCCCGCCTATACGATCACGCGCTCGACCTGTGGGAGAACCTGTCGACCGAGCTGAATTACAACGTCATGTATTCCAAGCGCGGCGTGATGATGCTGGCGCATAACGTGCATGACGTGCAAT
Organism: Tropicibacter sp. S64; assembly: GCF_049803835.1. NCBI lineage: Bacteria > Pseudomonadati > Pseudomonadota > Alphaproteobacteria > Rhodobacterales > Roseobacteraceae > Tropicibacter > Tropicibacter sp. S64. The sequence goes on from NZ_JBNAGK010000013.1 coordinate 75,883, forward strand.
CCTTCCAGCGGCACATCCACGCGAACCGGCTGAACGGCGTCGACAACCAGTGGTTGACGCCCGAGCAGGCCAAGGCGTTCTGCCCGCCGCTCAACATCTCGCCCGATGCACGCTACCCGGTGTTGGGCGCGGCCCTGCAGAAACGCGCCGGCACCGCGCGCCACGATGCGGTTGCGTGGGGTTATGCGCGGGCGGCCGCGAAACGCGGCGTGGACATCATCCAGAACTGCCCGGTGATCGCGATCCGGCGCGGCGCCGACGGTGCGGTCGAGGGGGTCGATACCGCCAAGGGGTTCATCAGGGCAAAAAAGGTCGCGGTTTCCGCCGCCGGACATACCTCGGTCGTGATGGACAGCGCGGGCGTGCGGATGCCGCTGGAAAGCTACCCGCTGCAAGCGCTGGTGTCCGAGCCGGTCAAGCCGGTCTTTCCTTGTGTCGTGATGTCGAACACCGTGCACGCCTATATCAGCCAGTCCGACAAGGGCGAACTGGTGATCGGGTCGGGCACCGACCAGTATACCAGCTATTCGCAGCGCGGCGGCCTGCCGTTGATCGAACACACGGTGGCGGCCATCTGCGAGGTGTTCCCTATCTTCAACCGCATGCGGATGCTGCGCAAATGGGGCGGCATCGTCGATGTGACGCCCGATCGCTCGGCCATCCTGGGCAAGACGCCGGTCAAGGGGCTCTATGTCAATTGCGGCTGGGGCACCGGTGGCTTCAAGGCCACGCCGGGGGCGGCGCACACCCTGGCCTGGACCGTGGCCAGGGACGAGCCGCACCCGATCAACGCGCCCTTCACGCTCGAACGCTTCACCACCGGCCGTCTGATCGACGAAGCCGCCGCCGCTGCCGTCGCGCACTGATCGCGCGCACGCCCCGACGCGAAAAGGAAACAAGACCATGCTTCTGATCCATTGCCCCTATTGCGACGATACGCTTCCCGAACTGGAATTCGCCTATGCGGGCGAAGCGCATATCGCCCGCCCCGCGGACCCGTCGAAACTCGGCGACGAGGAATGGCGCGACTTCCTGTTCATCCGTTCCAACGTCAAGGGCGTGCACGCCGAACGCTGGCGCCACATCCATGGCTGCGGACGTTTCTTCAATGCGCTCCGCGATACGGTCAGCGACCGTTTCGTGACCACCTACAAGGCCGGTGAGGCCCGTCCCGACATCGCCAAGCTGGAGGCCGCGGAATGACCGAGTATCGTGTAGAAGGCCGGGGTCGCGTCAACCGCGCCAAACCGGTCACATTCACCTTCGACGACCGGACCTACAAGGGTTTCGAGGGGGATACCGTCGCCTCGGCGTTGCTGGCAAACGGCGTGCACCTGATGGGGCGCAGCTTCAAGTATCACCGCCCGCGCGGGGTTGTGACCGCAGGCTCGGAAGAGCCGAACGCCCTGATCGGGACGACCCGCGGCAAGGGCCGGTCCGAGCCGAACACCCGGGCCACGATGCAGGAGATCTATCCAGGTTTGAAGACCGAGAGCCAGAACAAGTGGCCAAGCCTCAAGTTCGACCTCGGCGCGATCAACGATCGTCTCTACATGTTGTTCTCGGCAGGCTTCTACTACAAGACTTTCATGTGGCCCCGCAGCTTCTGGGACAGCGTCTACGAGCCGCTGATCCGCAAGGCCGCAGGCCTCGGCAAGGCGCCGACGGAGGTCGATCCGGACATCTATGCAAGCCGCTACCGGCATTGCGACGTGCTGGTGGTCGGCTCGGGTCCTTCAGGCATCGCCGCGGCGCTGACCGCCGGGCGGGCAGGATCGACGGTGGTTCTGGTGGATGAAAACCCCGAGATGGGCGGCACGCTTCTGTCCGAACCCTCGGTCACCATCGACGGCCAGCCCGCCTGGGAGTGGCTCGAAGGGGCGATGGCCGAGCTGGACCGCCTGCCGAACGTTACCCGCATGACGCGCACCACCGCCATCGGCTACTACCATCAGAACATGATCGGTCTGGTGCAGAAACTGACCGACCACATGGGCGAAGCCCCCGAAGGGGCGCCGCGCGAACGATTGTGGCGGGTGCGGGCGCGCGAGGTCGTGCTGGCGCAAGGCGCGATCGAACGGCCCATGGTGTTCGACGGCAATGACACGCCTGGCGTGATGCTGTCCGGAGCGGCGCAGACCTTCCTCAACCGCTTCGGGGTTCTGGTCGGCAGGAAACCCGTTGTCCTGACCAGCCACGACAGCGCCTGGTACAGCGCCTTCGACATGGCCGATGCGGGCGCGACGGTCGTCGCTATCGTGGACACCCGCCCGGACGTGCCGCAGGCCCTGCAGGACGCGGCGAAATCCCGCGGAATCAGGACCTGTCTCGGCTACACCGCCACCGGTACCAAGGGTCGGCTGCGGGTCAGCGCCCTGCGCGTGAACCCGGTCCGCAACGGCAAGGTCGGTGCCGCGCAGATGCTGTCCTGCGACGCGGTGCTGGTCTGCGGCGGCTGGACGCCGTCGCTGCATCTTTTCTCGCACACCAAGGGCTCGCTGCACTGGGACGAGGAGGCCAGGGTCTACCTTCCGGGCCACAAGACCGAAAACGTTCATATCGCTGGCGCCGGTCGCGGGCTCTGGGGCATAGCGGCAGCGCTTGCCGATGGCACGAAGGCGGGCGTCGACGCGGTCCGGTCGCTTGGCGGCACTGTCGGTCCGGCGACCTACGCGGTTGCGCAGGACCGCACCGGCACCGGGATCACCCAGAAGGAACTGCCGACCGACCGCAACCCGGGCAAGGCCAAGGCCTTTGTGGACTTCCAGAACGACGTGACCGCCAAGGACCTGCGCCTTGCCGTGCGCGAGGGCATGCGATCCATCGAACATGTGAAGCGCTACACCACCAACGGTATGGCCACCGACCAGGGCAAGCTCAGCAACATGAACGGTCTGACCATCGCCGCGGACGCGCTTGGCAAGGAGGCTCCGAAGGTCGGTCTGACGACCTTCCGGCCTCCCTATACGCCGACCACCTTCGGGGCCTTCTGCGGCTATCACAAGGGCAAGCACTTCGAAGTGACACGCAAGACGCCGATCGACGCCTGGGCCGAGGAGAACGGCGCCGTGTTCGAGCCGGTCGCGCTCTGGCGGCGGGCGTGGTACTTCCCGAAGGCTGGCGAAGACATGCACAAGGCCGTCGCCCGCGAATGCAAGGCGACGCGCGAAAGCCTAGGGATGTTCGATGCCTCGACGCTGGGCAAGATCGAGGTCTCGGGCCCCGACGCCACCGAGTTCATGAACCGGATGTACACCAATCCCTGGACCAAGCTCGGGATCGGGCGGGCCCGGTACGGCCTGCTGCTGGGCGAGGACGGGTTCATCCGCGACGATGGCGTCATCGGCCGCATGCGAGAGGACCTGTTCCACGTCACCACCACGACCGGCGGCGCGGCGCGGGTTCTGAACATGATGGAGGATTACCTCCAGACCGAATGGCCGGACCTGAAGGTGTGGCTGACCTCGACGACCGAGGAATGGGCGACCATCGCGCTGAACGGACCCAACGCCCGCAAGGTGCTGGCGCCGTTCGTCGAAGGGGCCGACATCTCTGCCGAGGCCTTTCCGCACATGTCGGTGGTGGAATGCACCGTCGCCGGTTTCCCGTCGCGGCTGTTCCGGATCAGCTTTACCGGGGAGTTGGGCTTCGAGATCAACGTGCCCGCCCGCCATGGCCGCGCGCTGTGGGAGAAATTGTGGGAAGAGGGTCAGAAATACGACATCTGCCCCTATGGCACCGAGACCATGCACGTTCTGCGGGCCGAGAAAGGCTTCATCATCGTGGGGCAGGACACCGACGGGACGGTCACGCCGCAGGATGCCGGCATCGGCTGGGCCATCGGCAAGCAGAAGCCCGACTTCGTCGGCAAGCGCTCGCTCGAGCGGCCCGACATCGTGGCCCCGAACCGCAAGCAGCTGGTGGGTCTGCTGACGGAGGACCCCAGGACCGTGCTGACCGAGGGCGCCCAGATCGTCGAGGACCCCAAGCAGCCCAAGCCGATGAAGATGATCGGGCACGTGACCTCGTCCTACTGGTCCGAGGCGCTTGGCCGCTCCATCGCCATGGCTGTGGTCGAGGGCGGGTTCGACCGCATGGACAACACGTTGCACGTGCCGGACGCGTCGGGGAAAGCCATCCCCGTGAAAGTCACCGGAACCGTGTTCTACGACCCCGCGGGCGAACGCCTGAAGGTCGAATGAGGAGGATGAGATCATGAATGCTCCCGTAACGTCTTTCGCCGGCGTGTCCGTCACGCAGCTTGCGCCGGTCGCGCGGTTCAATCTGCGCATCGCGCCATCCGATCTGGGGGTCGCCTCGCAGGCCTTCGGTATCGATCTGCCCACAAGGATCGGGCAGGGGACGCGGAACGGTGATCGGGCGGCCTACTGCATCGGGCCGGACGAATGGCTGTTGCACGCGGCCGAAGCGGACCAGCCGTCCATTGTCGCCGCCTTCGACAAAGCCCGGGCCGGAACGCCGCACAGCCTTGTGGTGATCTCGGACCGCGAGCTGACGATCGGCATCACCGGCCCTGCCGCGCGCGAGCTGCTGTCGACCGGTTGCCCGCTGGACCTGTCGCGCCTGACGGTCGGCGGTGCCAAGCGCACGGTCTTCGACAGTGCCCAGATGGTCCTGATCCGCGACGGCGAAGACGCCTTCCGCATCGAGGTCTGGTGGTCCTTCTACCCGCATGTGCGCGGGCTTCTGGATATCGCCGCGCGCGAACTTGCGATCGGACTGTAAACCCCGCCTGACCGGTTCATCGACGCGCCCCCCGGCGGGGGCGCGACTCTCTCCTCTTGTCTTTAAGGACCCTTTCCCATGCTGGACACTGCCAAATCGCCCCGCCTCTCAGACACTGCCGTTTTCGATGCCATCCGCCACGAGCTCGACCGCCAGCAGAACCAGATCGAGCTGATCGCCTCCGAGAACATCGTGAGCCGCGACGTCCTTCTGGCCCAGGGTTCGGTCCTGACGAACAAGTATGCCGAGGGCTATCCCGGCCGACGCTATTACGGCGGATGTGAGCATGTGGACACCGTCGAAGAGATCGCCATTGCCCGCCTGCGGGAGCTTTTCGGTGCCGGGTTCGCCAATGTGCAGCCCCATTCCGGCGCGCAGGCCAACCAGGCGGTGTTCCTCGCTCTACTGCAGCCGGGCGACCGGATCATGGGCCTCGATCTTGCCCATGGCGGTCACCTGACCCACGGCTCGCCCGTCACGATGTCGGGCAAATGGTTCGATGTGGTCAGCTACAAGGTTTCCGAAGACAACCTGCTGATCGACATGGCCACCGTGCGCAAAGTCGCGCTCGAAACCAGGCCCAAGCTGATCGTGGCCGGGGCATCGGCCTATCCGCGGCACATGGACTTTGCCGCCTTCCGCGCCATTGCGGACGAGGTGGGCGCCTACCTGATGGTCGACATGGCGCATTATGCCGGTCTGATCGCGGCGGGCGAATACCCCGATCCGGTGCCCCACGCCCACGTCGTGACCTCGACCACGCACAAGACCCTGCGCGGCCCGCGCGGCGGCATCATCCTGACCAATGACGAAACGCTGGCCAAGAAGATCAACTCCGCCGTCTTCCCGGGCAACCAGGGCGGGCCGCTCATGCACGTGATCGCCGCCAAGGCCGTGGCCTTTGGCGAGGCGCTGCGGCCGGAGTTCAAGGACTACGCGAAAGCGGTGATCGACAATGCCCGCGCGCTGTCTCAGGTTCTGGTCGCCGGGGGGCTGGGCGTCGTGTCGGGCGGCACTGATTGCCACATGGTGCTGGTCGACCTGCGCCCCAAAGGCGTCACCGGCAAGGCCGCCGAAGCAGCGCTGGAGCGCGCCGGCCTAACCTGCAACAAGAACGCCATCCCCTTCGATCCGGAAAAGCCTTTCGTCACCTCGGGCGTGCGTCTGGGTACTTCGGCGGGCACCACCCGCGGCTTTGGCGAGGCGGAGTTCCGCAAGGTCGGCGCGCTGGTGCTGCGGGTCATCGATTCGCTGTCGGCCAACCCTGAAGGCGACGCAGCGGTCGAGGCGGCTGTGCTTGACGAGGTGCGCGCGCTCTGCGCGGCCTATCCGATCTATGCGGACGGCGTCTGAGCCATGTTCCTGTCGGTCTTCGACATCTTCAAGATCGGTGTCGGCCCCTCGTCATCACATACGATGGGACCGATGACCGCGGCTGCGCGGTTCCTTGACGCCTTGCGCGGCGGTGCCGAGAAATTTCCCGGCGCGGATAGGCTCGCGCGGCTCGGGGCGTCCCTGCACGGGTCGCTCGCCTTCACCGGCAAGGGCCACGCGACCGACCGTGCCGTGATCCTGGGACTGGTGGGGTATCTGCCCGATACGCTTGATCCCGATCGGGCCGAGGTCCTGGAGGCCGAAGTGCGCCGCACGAAGCGCATCAGCCCTCCGGGGTTGGGCATACTGGACTTCGATCCCGAGACCGATCTCGTTTTCGACTACGGCCCGCCCTTGCCTGGTCATGCCAATGCGCTGGTGCTGCGCGCCTTCGACCAGCACGGCAACCCCTACCTGACGCAGACCTACTATTCGGTCGGAGGCGGCTTTGTCGTGACCGAGGCCGAACTGGCGGCGGAGAAGGCCGCGAAGGCCCAAACCCTGCATGCCGAGAAGGCAGCGATGGGCTATCCCTATCCGTTCGGCTCGGCGGCCGAGATGCTTGAGATGGGCCGCGCCTCGGGCAAGAGCATCGCCGAGATGAAACGCGCCAACGAATGCGTGCATCAGCGCATTCCGGCCCCGGACCTGTCGAAGCAGATCAGGCGGATCTGCGACGTGATGAACGACTGCATCGACCGGGGGCTGCGCATGGAGGGTGTGTTGCCCGGAGGTCTGGGCGTCCGGCGTCGCGCCAGGGCGATCCACGAACAGCTTCTGGCCGAACGCGGGAACAACCGCAGCCAGCCCCATGTCGCCAATGACTGGCTGTCGGTCTACGCGATGGCGGTGAACGAGGAAAATGCCGCCGGGGGCCGGGTCGTGACTTCGCCCACCAACGGCGCGGCCGGTGTCATGCCCGCGGTGATCCGCTACTATCGGGATCACTGCATCGGCGCCACGGATGACGGGGTGGAGACGATGATGCTGACGGCCGCCGCCATCGGCGGGCTGATCAAGCATCGCGCGTCAATTTCGGGCGCGGAATGCGGCTGTCAGGCCGAGGTGGGCAGCGCGGCGGCCATGGCCGCCGCCGGGCTCTGCGCCGCTTTGGGCGGCACCAACGCGCAGATCGAGAATGCCGCCGAGATCGCGCTTGAACATCACCTCGGGATGACCTGCGACCCGGTTAAGGGGCTGGTGCAAGTGCCTTGTATCGAGCGCAACGGTCTTGGCGCGATCAAGGCGGTGTCTGCCGCAAGCCTCGCCTTGCGGGGGGACGGCACGCATTTCATGCCGCTCGACAACTGTATCGAGACCATGCGCCAGACCGGCAAGGATATGAACACGAGGTACAAGGAGACGAGCCTTGGAGGCCTTGCTGTCAACATGCCGGAGTGCTAATTCTAGGCGGTTTTAGCGTGACGCACCTGAACCAAGCATTCGTCTGATCTGGACCCGGTATTCACCGGAGGGGAGCTTGGTGATGGAGGCCATTTTCGTGTGCGCTGTGTGTGCAATGAGTCGTCGTAGAGGGGCAAATTCGGGGATATTGGGGCGTATTTCAGCGTAGCAGCATCCGCCACCAACAGATTGCAGATACACAAAAAAATTTAATAAATCAACATTCTAGATTGTCTGCGGGCCCTATGGAGGATCAGACCGAATGTCGCGTAGTCTCAACGGGGTAGGCTGCGGCCATGTGCAGATCATGTGCAACGTGATAAATCCAGAGCGACACCGCCCAAGCTGCGGTGTCCATCATTCAACGTGAGCTGCCATGATCGCCCGCGTTGTCTGTACCGCCGCCGCGAGCTGGGTCCTGTCCGCCTCCTTGAGCCCCAGTCCAGCCAGATCGAACGACAATTGACCGGACCCACCGCCGCCCGCCGCAGCGCGTGCTGCTCGGCCGCGCGCCCGACCTGATAGCGCTGGCTGCGGATCCTGCGGCTCCGTTGCAGGTGCCTCAACCGTCATTGACGAGGACGCAGTCCCAGACCCCTGCGCCCCCGCAGCCGTCCTCACCTCCTGCAGTTCCAGCTTCAGCTTCTCCACCGTCTCCCGCGTCTCGGTCATCTGCCGGTCCCGCCTCAGCCCGTCCTCATCCGGATACGGGAAACTCCCCACCTGACCGATATGCAGCGCCTTCAGCGCCGGGTCCTCGAAATACTTGATCCGCCGCGCCCGGATCGGCATCTGTGCGTCGATCACAAGGATCACCTCGTCCAGGTCCATGCGCCGGGCCTGATCTTCGGTCAGGAGCGGGGTGTCCTCGGTCCGCTCGGAGACGCTGCGCCCCTCGAACGGGTTGCGCCCGACTGCGCGAGACCGGGTGACCACGCGCTTGGTGGTTTTGCCAACAGCTTGGCTCAGCTCCTCGATGGTCTTCTGCTCGGACGGGGTGAGGTAGAGTTTCACGCCAGCGCCGCCCTGAAGCGACCGGCGCGTGTTTTCGCCATAGATCTCGTCCAGCGCCGGAATGGTCTGGGTGACGATGGCGAGGTTGCCGCCGAAAGAGCGCAAGGTCTTGATGCTCTCGGCCACGATAGGCATTTTCCCGAGCCGGTCGAACTCGTCGAGCATGATCATCACCGGCCACGGCTCGTCGTCGCCCGGCTCCTGCGCCTGCAGGGAGGCGATCAGGTCCGAGAAAAACAGCCGGATCAATGGGGCCAGCGGGCGGATCATCTCGGAGTCGACCACGAGGTAGATCGCGTGGGGCCGCCGTCGGATATCCCGGAAGGAGAAGTCCGAGGTCGCGGTGGCCGCGTCGATGGCGCGGTTGTCCCAGGTGTCGAGACCCGAGGTCATCAGGAGCGACAGGTACGAGGTCAGGGTGTCGTTGTTGGTCGAGGCCATGCGCTCGAAGATCAGCTTGGCAGATGTGTTCTTCACCTCGTGCGCGCGCTTCAAGTACTCCTTCTGCTTGTCACCACCCGAGGCGGTGATGCGGTAGATCTCGCCGATGGTCGGCACGCCGCGCTCGAAGGCCAGAAGGCCTGCTGCGACGAAGAGATCGATACCCCCGGCCAGGAGCCCGCTCAGCTTTTCGTTGTCGGTTTGCAGGAAGAGCTTGGCGGTGAGCTTCAGCTCCATCTGCTGCCGGTCGGGATTGGTCATGGCCGCGATGCGAGCAAGCGGGTTGTAGCGATGCGTCGGGCGGTCCCAATCAGTCGGCGCGAACCGGAACACCTTGTCGCCCATGCTGGCGCGGAAGCGGGAGGTCTCGCGGAAGTTCTCGCCCTTCACGTCCAGCACCACGGCCGAGCCCTTGTAGGTGAGCAGGTTCGGGATCACGAAGCCCACGCCCTTGCCCCGGCCCGTTGGCGCAACGATCAGCGCATGCGGGAAGGTTTTCGACACGAGGAAGAGGCGCTTCGATTTCGGGGGGCCAAGCTTGCCAAGAAGGAAGCCGCCGCCGGGCTTGGCAAAGAAGCCGTTGCGCTTCATCTCGCCCCGGGTCTGCCAATGGGTCGTGCCGAAGCGCGTCAGGGCATCGCCCAGAAGCGTCACGCTCAGCATCAGCGCGGCGATCCCAAAGCCTGCGAGGATCAGGTTCACCCAGAGAAAGTCCCGCGGCGCGCTGACACCAAGGGCTCGGTACTCGCGCGCAAGTAAGGTGACGTCGAAGGCTTGCGTCGACAGGCCATAGCGGATGGTAAGGTAGCCCGTGGCCACGACATAGCCGATGGCGAGACCAACCAGCGTCAGGCTCAGGATCCCGCCCGCGATCTTGCCCTTATCCATGGGTGATCCCTTTCTCGCCATGCGCCGCTGCGTGACGCGCGCGCTGCGCCTCGATCTGTTCTTCGGCCAGGGCATCCAGCACCCGCTCCATGGCGGGGCCATGGGCCGTCACCTCGCTGCTTTCCAGATAAGCCTTCGCGAGTTCCAGCTGCCGCAACGGATGCTCGGTGAACTTTTCCAGCACATCGGCGTGGCCCGCGCGCAGGGCTGTCACCGCATTCGGCGTGAGGTTGCGGTCGATCTGGGCGACGAGGCGCTGTCCATCCGTCTCGGTGAGCGGTTCCACGTCCTCGGCCTCTGCCCGCTGCAGGAAGGTCAACACATCAGGGGCCGTCTCAGCCATGAAGCGCCGTTCGGCATAGTCCTGCCGCGCCTGATCCTCGATGTCGAAGCTCCGCTCGCTGATATAGGCGCGGGACGCCCCCATGGCGCGCAGGCGGTTGATTTCCTCCTGCACTGCCGCCCCGAACTCCTCGTCCGGCATCTCGGCGCGGTAGCGCGCGAGCGTGCGGTCGTCTTCCGTGATCGTACCAAGATTTTGCATTGGATCGCGCAGGGCGAGGTCCATGTCCCCGGCATGGAGCGTGCGGTCTTTCTCCTCGACGGCGAACTCCTGCGGCTTGCGGCTGTCCGTGATCTTGTCCCAGGCCATCGATGCCAGTTCAGCATGATCGGACGACCGCTGCGCGAAGGCGTTGAAGGCGGCCCGAGCTTCCTCCACCTCAACGGCACCGGCCCGGCGCACGCTTGGGTCGTCCGAGAAGGGATGGTCGAAATCCGTCCGGCGGAACTGAGCAACGAGCTCCTGGAAATCCCTGCGCTCGGAGGGGGCGAAGATGGCGGACTCGCACGCCGCGCGCTCGGGCAGCGTCACACGCTGGGCCTGGGCAACCGGGTCATCCTTATCCTTGGTCTCATCCACCTCGTCGATGGCCCGCAGGATGCGCGCATCGGTCAGCGTGTCGCCCAGGCGGACATGGACGGCCTCCAGCCGGTCCAGCGCTTCCTCGCGGTCCTCGCCTTTCTCCAGATCGAGATCGCCCGCCTTGGCGATGGCTCGCAGATCCTGCGCCAACCATTGCCGTTCGAGCGCGGCATTGCCGGCACCCTGACGCATGCGGGCGACCACGGCTTCGGGGTCGATACCCGTGCCCTGCAGCGCCTCGCTGAGGCGCGCCTTGACTGCATCGTCGTCGAGGCTTCCCATCTGGTCCTCGCGCATGTTCGCCCGCGCATAGACCCCGTCCCGGGACGGCGCATCGAGGAGGGCGGCCGAGCGGTCCCCCAGCGGATTGAGATGCGCGACCGATGCCAGCACATCGGTGAGCTTGCGCTCGATCTCCGGCCGCTCGGATGCGGGTGCCCGGTCGATCGCCGCTTCGATCTGACGGATGTTCTGAGAAAATTCGGTGATCAGCGTGTCGAACGCTGTTTCGTCTTGGGACATGTAGATGGCTCCGTCAGATTGGATCTGACCGCCACTGGCGAGGATGGTGCTGGCCCGCTCGAGTGCCTCGGCCACGTCATCGAAGTTCGACCGGGACGCCTCGACCGCCAAACCCCGATAGGTCAGCGTATTGCGCGCCACCGTCTCAAGGGCGGTAGCCAGGTCAGTCCCCGTGCGCTGGCGCTCGATCGGCGGCCGGCCTTCTTCACGGGCTTTGTAGACCTCGTCTATCTCGGCGCGGTAGGTCGTGACCCCCCGGTCAAGACGCCGTGTCGCCTCGAGCCGGATCCCGTGGACCTGTGCCGCCTCGACCATCGCCACCCGGAAGGCGTCGTAGTTGAAGTGGTGATCCTTCCCGAGAAAGAACATTTCGCCATCCTTGCTGCGGCGGTTCAGAACGATATGCGCATGTGGATGCGCGCGATCTTGGTGTATTGCAGCAATATAGTCGAATTGCGACCCCTCACCTTGAAAGAACCGCTCGCAGACGGATTCCGTGATTGCGCGCACTTCTTCGCCGCTGGTGCCGACGGGAAAGGCCATCAGAAGATGCGAGGTGTGCCCGAGCTTCGGGCTGTGCCGCTCACCCCACTGGTTCTCGAAGCGCCGCACGACCCGGTCGATCTCGGCCTCGGTCAGGGTCTTCTTGCCGTCATGGTTACCACGGCTGTCGAGGATATGGCTCGACTTGGTCGTCAGATAGGTAAGCTGGGCCTTCAATTGCGCGCCGGTATGGCACCCGCCTTTCGAGATCGGCTTGAAGATGGCCGGCGAGTAGCCGCGCGCTGCCCGGACCATCTGCGCCTTCTTCGACAGCCCCTGCCAACTGCCCGAGACCCGGCTCCAATCGCGATCGAAGAGGGCGGGGCTGACGCCGCGCGCCTCACTCCGCGCCACGTTCGGCCACCTGCTCCGCTTCCTGCCGCGCCAGACCGGCGAGGGCCCTGGTGACTTCGAGGTCCAGATCGCGACGCCGCGCGCGGAACATCTCCTGGATCTGATCGGCCATGTCGAAGACAAGAACGGCGAGGTCGCGGATCTCAGCATGGCTGGCGGGGGTATAGGGCAGACGCTCCCCTTTGAGCTTCGCCTCATTCAGGCGGCGCGCGACCTGGTTCACGTTATTGCCGACCCGGTTCAGCGCCGCGCTCATCCCTTTCAGTTCATCCGTCATGCCCTCATCCGGGCGCAGGAGATCGTCGGCCGCGAGCATCAGGCAGCGCATGGCATCTGACCGATGTGCGATCCCACGCCGCGCAAGGGCGGCGTCGAAGCCGCGAAGGTCACGGTCGGTCACCCGCATGGTCAGCACACGGGTGCGGCTGTCATTGGCCGAGACGGTGGAACGACCCCGGCTGAGCACGTTGTAGACGGTCTTGGGGGTGACCTTCAGCGCCGCACTGATCGCACTGACCGAGACGCCTTTCGCCCGTTCCCGGACGATCTGACGGCGTTCCTGATCGGTCAGTCTGCGACTGCTGCCCATGTGAAGTATACGTTCCTATTTCTTGCCAACTTCGTACAAGCCCGCCTTCTCCCAGCACAAGCGGAGAAGGCACCAAGGGCTTGTACTCAATGTAGAAAATCGGCCTCGCGGGCCGATTTGACGTCCTTTGGCAAATGCAGCGCGCAAGGCGCTCAATGCAACGCGTCCCGCGTTGCCTGCACCGCGCATCGCGTCCTTTGGACTGCGTTTTGCGCGCTCTGCAGCACGTCTTCTGGCGAGTGCCCGATGGCATGTGCCGCCTGCATCGCACGTGGTGCCGGATGATCCACGTCCAATGCAGAATGCGTCGCGTTTCCTGCAACGAGGAAAATGGCACCCGCCGGATGTCGCGCGTCATCTGGGCAATGCATCGCGCAGAGGGGATGACGTCGGGTGTCGCGTGCAGCGTGTCTTCCGTCCCATGCGCGATGCACCATGCGCCCCGCATTTCGCCTGAGGGAGCCCGCATCCCGTCTTCTGCTTGACGCCGTCGTACAAGGAGTTTAGCGACGTAGAAACATCTTTGTCTTGTTTCACCATTCTTGCGAGAGGTCCGCCCCTATGCCGAACGACAATCTCGTGGTGATCGCCGCGATGGCCCGGAAGGGGGGGAGTGGCAAGACCACGCTCTCGCGCGCCCTGATCAGCGCTGCTGTTGCCGCTGGCCGTCGCGTCCTTCTGATCGATACCGACAGCACCGGCGTGCTCGGCACCTGGCACAAGCGGGCTGAAGCCGCGGGGTTGGGATCGCCCCTGCTGCGCTCTGCGACTGTCGAGAGCGTGGGGGCCGTGGATCGCCGGATCGAGCAGGTCTATGCGGCGGACTCGGCAGATTTCATCTTCATCGATACGGCAGGCGTCGGGGCCGAGTGGTCGGACGGGATCGCCGTTCTGGCCGATCACATCGTGACACCGGTGATGCTCTCGACCTCGGATCTCGATGTCGGCACGCAGACGGCTGACTGGTTCGAGAAACTCCGCGCCCGCGTCGATGACCCCAACAGCCTGCCCCGCCACCACGTGGTCCTGAACATGGTGGACCCCAAGACCACCCGAGCCGATGCTGCCCTCATCGAGGCGGCGATCGCACGGTTTCCGGTGGTCGAGACCGTGATGATGCGACGGAACGTCTACAAGGAGATGGACGAGAAGGGCCTTCTGCACGCTGTGGCGCTGCAGAAGCAGGCCGATCCGAACCCGCTTATGCGCCCCCATGTGCGCCATGTGGTCGAGGCGCTCGAAGAGGCGACCGACATCCTCAACAACATCCTCGCGGCGTGAGGACGGGGCGGTGAGGAAGAAGATCCCGACAATCACGCGGCCCGACCCCGCCTATGCTGCATCCCTGCGCGCCGAGGTGGAAGGAGACCCGGGAAGGGAAGAGGTTCTGCGAGCTGAGACGATGCCAGAAGCTGCAAACGTCGACCCTGTGGTCTTGGACAGTCACGCTGCTTCGCCGCCAAGTACGCAGCCTGCGCCCACTCCTCAGCCCAGACCGGAGACAGCCGGGCGTGCAGCATCCGCGGCTATGGTATCTCCCACCCGCCCACGCCGCAGTCCGGCGACGCGCAAGATCGACATCCGGGTGAACGCGCTGGAACGGCAGGAAGAAGCCCTGATCGATTGCGGCGTCGATCCCGCCCATGTCATCCGCGCCGCTCTGCGCCGCGCGGTCAAGAACTGGGCGCTCGGGTCCGAGTTCATCCCTCCGTCGGAAGAGCAGCGCACACGGATCACCGAATGGCGCGCACGCACCTCGCTGGCGGTCGATGCCCCTGCGCTGACTGCCCTCTTGCGCGTGCATGACCCCCTCGATGTGCTGAGCAAGTGGGCCTTGGTCCGCGGCCAGATCGAGCCGCGCGTCTGGGCAGAGATCGACATACTCCTGGACGAGATCGCCGTTCGCGCTGCAGCGCAGAATGCAGAAAAGGATACGCCAGAAACCTGTCTATAAAGACAACTTGTCCTTTTGTCGGTGGGTTCTTGCCGAGGCCGCTGACTTCATCTTGCAGTTGCAGAAACCCAACCCTAAGACGTTCAAAACGATATTGCGGCCTCGTTGTTAACAAGTCCTGCGGTCAGTTTGAGAGGAGCACATCGTGACCATTTTACCACGGCTTACGGCCGAACCGATCATGCGCATCCTCTGCAAGAAGACCGACACGCTGGTGGGCTACCTGTACCATTGGAACAATGGAGACCTGCAGCCTGCCTGGCTCAATGATGCCATGCCCGATGTGCGCTACGAGCCGATGGTCGAGGCCGCCTGACCCGCGCAAAGGCCTAGCCCTTTGAGGGATCCTGCGGATGTGTCCGCCGGTTCAAGCATCTGGCATGATGCATAGATCGCGCTTCCATAAATCATGATTTGTCGCTATTTTGAGTTATAGGAAAGGAACCTATAGCTCATGCGTTGGAACTGGTCGCAACCCGACTGGCCGAATTTTCGCTTTGACAGCGCCGTCGTCGAACCTCTCGAACGGCAGTTTCTGTTGTCGTCCGGAGAAATCGTCGGCGCCGTCCGACATGTGACCGATGACGAGCGCGACCGCCTGCGCATCGAACTGCTGAGCGAAGAAGCGATGCGGACCAGCGCCATCGAAGGCGAGGTGCTGGACAGGGCCAGCGTGCAATCCTCCCTCCGCCGTCAGTTCGGCTTGACCGCCGACGGCGCACCGTCAAGGCCGCGCGAACAGGGCGTCGCGGAGATGATGGTGGACGTCTACTCTACCTACGCCGCGCCTCTGACCCACGAGACCCTCAGCCGCTGGCACGGGATGCTTCTATCCCATGATCGCGGCCTCGAAACCATTGGGGCCTACCGGCGGCATGCAGATGCGATGCAGATCGTCTCGGGGCGTATCGACCGGCCGACGGTGCATTTCGAAGCGCCGCCCTCCGCGCAGGTCCAAGGCGAGATGGACGTGTTCGTCGACTGGTTCAACCGAACGGCGCCAGACGGTCCAACGCCCCTGCCGGCATTGACCCGCGCGGCGCTTGGGCACCTCTGGTTTGAAAGCATCCATCCCTTCGAGGACGGCAATGGCCGCCTCGGCCGAGCCCTCGCCGAAAAATCCCTCGCACAGACCATCGGCCAGCCAAGCCTGATCGCGCTGGCGTACACGATCGAACGGGAGCGGAAGGCCTACTACGACCAGCTTGAGGCCCACCAAAAGACACTGGGCGTCACTGGCTGGCTGATCTGGTTCGCCGACATCGTTCTGAAGGCGCAGCAGGTAACCCTGACACAGGTCGCGTTCTTCATCGCCAAGGCGAAATTCTACGACCAATTCCGTGATCGACTGAACGAGCGACAAGCCAAGGTGATCGAGCGCATGTTCCGCGAGGGGCCTGACGGATTCAAAGGCGGCCTAAGCGCCGAAAACTACATCGCCATCACCGGCACCTCTCGTGCGACAACAACCCGGGACCTGCAGGACCTGGTGGAGATGAGCGCGCTGAACCGGACCGGAGAGCGGCGGCATACGCGGTATTGGCTGACGATCTGAATCAATATGAGTTTTGAAAAGCTTAAATTCGGCAGGCCTCACTCAAGTAATCACCTCAAGGCTTGAAGCCATGGAAATGATGTTATGCCGATTTTCAATATGGTAGTTTCAAACCGGCCTTGATTATTGCGTGGGCTACCTCGGTGAATGGTATGTTTGAGATTGAATCTCGAAATAGCCGCCGAAGTTCTGTCTCGAACTTTACCTGATCAAGGTATCTCTCATCTTCCTCAATCATGTACACCGACTTATCCATTAGAACGGTAACTCGTCCGTCAGACTGGTGATTAAAAATGGACACTTCGCCCGTGCGCAAGTCAACCTTTGTGCGCTCCGAAAGCCTTGGCAGAGCGCTTGTGGCGAAGTCCGGGTAGAGGAGTGCTGTCAGCTTCCGAAACGCAAGGTGGACGCGATATATCGTGGTGCCGTCCAGAGTTCCCGCAAGGGTTTGTGCGATGCCGATGTAGGTGCGCAGTCGCGGTGTCAGCTTTGGCAGGTCGCGGGCGTGTATCTGGTATTTGTCGCCTGACAGGTGCCCGACGCCGGCCATTGCATGGGCGTGCGCCTCCTCCGCAAGGGCGTCCATATCGCCGGCGTCGAAGAGCATGCGTCGGCCGACCCCCTCTGCCGCGGATAGCGTGCCGAAGAACGCACGGATATCGCGTTGCAGCTCAGGCGACAGCCGGCGGTACGGGGCACGGCCGGAGAAAGCACCGAGGGCGAAGAAACGACCTACCTGGTCGGCGCGATGAGCAGTAGCGGCGGCCATCTCCTCTGCCGGGATCGCTGCTAGTACATCGGCTATCGCCGCTTTTACGGACAAGCGCCCTTCCGCTAAACGCATTCGCAGATCTGGGGGTATTTCATCTGCGTGAGGGACGCGGCCCATTGTCAACAAAAGGTCTATGAGATCGTTCCTTACCGAAGCGAGAACTTCTTGGCGCCAGTACGACCCAGACGCCAGGTTCGACGGCGGGCGGGGCACCGACAGGATCGGCCGACCGCCCCCCATTCCCATTTGTCGGCGCGATAGAACGCGTTGTTCGAGCTCTTCATCACGGAACACAAAGAAGATGCCCGGACCTGCCGCTATGGGCGCCATATCCAGCGTTTCGAGCAGGAGGCTCCGCAGTTCCACCTGCGTGTAGTAGCGCTGGAAGGTGCCGCGAGAGGAAAGGAAGCCATCGCCATGCGGCCGGTGGCCTGAGACATCGCCCTTGCCGACCAACATGACCGCAACGGCCAGGCAACGCTCGGCAAGATCGAAGGCCTTGCGCAGCACGTCGCTCCGCTCGGCGGGATCTTCTACGACGTTGAGCACGAAGCCGAGGTTAACGACGTGCCGCGGCGCGAGCACACTTCGATCTGGTGCGAAGTGCGGGTCCCAGCCGACCGCATCAATCCCGGCGGCCCTGAGCGCGCGCACGTCGTCGCCGCGGCCGCAGCCGTAGTCGAGAACGCTGACTCCGTCCTCTAGAAGCCCCGCCGCGTTGAGCGCGGCCATCGGGGCGGACAAGCTGTTCCGTCCAATTGCCGTCCTGTGTCGGGCGACGGGTGGCATGCCGTCACCAACGGGGCTCTCCGCAACCTCAGCAGTCATCGAAACTTCCACGGGTGGTCCGGAGGCAACGACACGGTGATCGCGCACCTCGAGTCCTGCTTCGGCCAACGCGGCCTCCCAGGCGTCTTGCCGCCCACGCCGAGTCATGTCGACGAAAAGGCCTCGCCGCTCAAGCTCCTGCGTCAGCGCCACATAGACATCGCGTCCGGGGGCATCGGGGGACAGCAGAAGTTCCTTTCGATGGAGGATCGGCGGATTCGTCCGGTAGCGACGGACGGTCACCACGCCAGTGTTTAGATCGACACGGAGGCTTTGGCGCAGCGCAGGAAAGGCATGCTCCGCGAAGTCCTCGTAGTGCAGAAGTGATACGGCGCAGTCATCCGCCAGATCAATCTTCGCCACGTTCCAGTTGCCCTGTGGAACGTGCTCGGCAGCGGCAGCGATCAGCCTCGACTGTTCCGGAAGCAGGCTGTCCATAGCAGACTGGTGCACATAGAGCGCACCGCCAACCCGCTTCCCTATGCTAGACCCATCTATCTCCATTCATGACCCTCGCGCTCGGCGGGGCACCGGGCGCCAAGCGAGTATCAGCTGAGTCGAGATGCCCAATAGCTCTTTGCCGCGTTGGCAAGGCGATGCATATCCTCTGTTTCGGCAAAGGGCACCTGAACCACGAAGAAGTTCTGCCCTGGTGGTAGCTGCTGATTAGCAAGAACGCAGGCGAGATGGCCCTTGCCTAGGAGCTTTTCGGCGCCGCCGACCCCGAGTACCATCCGTGAGCCCGTGCTATTCTGCACCTTCAGGCAAAGGCGGTTACCCATGTTGTCCCGAAGCCGCCCTGGTACAGCCTCCGCGTCGGCGCGCTGGGTAATCAAGGTCAGGTGAATACCCGCTGCACGCGCCTTCATTCCGAGATTGGCCACGGAGGAGAGCACGACTTCCTGATACTCCTTCTCCTGCGCCATCCAAGCGCCCAGCTCATCATGCACCAGAAAGATCCGTGACATCCGCTGCTGAGGGGTGACTTTGCGGTTGTACTCCGTGATGTTGGCAGCACCGGCCGCGGCGAATTTGTCGTAGCGGGCGTCCATCTGGACCACGAGATCTTGGAGGATCGTCTGCGCGTCGCTTATCTCGGTGACAATCGGCACCTTCATCTGCGGAGCGCCTTCCAGCCAAGTGAAGTCCACTCCCTTCTTCGGGTCAACGACGATCAGCTCGGCTTTTTCGGGATCATTGAAGGCAATCAGCTGTAGCAGGATACCTTGCGTCAGGATCCCCTTACCGCTGCCGGTCTCGCCCGCGATCAGAGTGTGCGGACCGTGCGCGTCGTACCCAGCGAAGGACTCGGACAGGTTCAAATACAACAACCGGTCCTCATCTTCACGCGCTCCGAGGATGAATGAGGTGGCTTGGCCGGGGTCACGGTCAGGCCAGATGGCGCCTAGCCAGGTCGAGGCAAGGGGCACGCGGGCCCGCGTCTCCCGCGTCACGAAGACTGAGATACGGCCGCGCCCGGGCCGTACATCTGCAACCTCGATGCCATATGTCGTCAGCAATTCGCTTGTGCGCTTCTCGATCTTGTCGACAGTCAGCGAGGGGTGCCCGCGGAAGGCGATGAGCGCGCCGTTGGGCGTCAGCCTCGGCTTAGGGTCCGCAAACTCGGCCTGCATGCCAAAATGGCTTAGTGCGCGCTGGGTTTCCATCGCCATCCGATCGGCCCAAGCGAGGGAATCGGCATCGGTGATAGCTCCGCCCTCGGTTGCCGCCATATCGCGCAGGACTTCGAAGACTGGAGGCGGCAAGAAACGCGGCGGCTCTAGCGCCGGCTTCGCATTGGCTGCATCTTCTTGTGCTTCCGCCGGCTCCGAACTGGTAGTATCGGCGGAGCCACCCGCGTCCGTCGTACCCTGCGTCACCTCTGGGTTTTCGTCCGACAGTTCTTCCGGGGCGGTCGAGGCTTCCTCTACAACTGCCGTGGTGTCCGCAGGCGGTTTTGGGCGTGGCTTCGGCGCATCGCCTTCGCAATACCAGTCGATGTCGCCGAGACCTTCGCGCTGGGGAACCTCTCCTGCCACCGTGTGCTGCAGTGTCTGACGGATAGCCGGGGTGGTCAGAACATGGTGGCGAAGAAATGGTCGATCCGGATCCGCCTCACACCGCCAGACCGGACCATGATCGTCGTGCAGGCACACCACGGCTTCGCCACTGATCTGGAACGATACTTCGCCGGCGCTCAAGGCGTTGAAGAACGCGGCACGCTGGACGGGATTGGGAAGCCGCTCCGTCACACCGTCCCGGTTAACCAGGAGATCGGCCAATCTTGTGCAGGCCGCCGCCCTCGAGATGGCGTCATCGTTGTCGATGAACAGACGGATAAGACGGTCCACCGTGTCATGGACCTGTTGTTGCGCTTCCCGGATCGTGGCTAGTTCGGAGGTTTTCTCAACAAACTTTGCTTCGCCCACCTGTAGGAGCACTCGGAACGTCGCATTGTCATAGTCGATAGTGACGGCGATGGCATCGGCAACCCGCCCCTTCTCGGACATGAACCAGCCGCGGTAATCGTCGAGAGAGATCCAGATTGGGTCGTAGTCCACTGTGCTCTTCAGCGCGCCCTCCATCCAAGCGCGCATCACGGCGAGGCCGATCATTTCACGTGAGGCGTTGGTGTATCGGGCAGCCGATAGGACCTTCTGGCCCGAGATCCGCAGCACGTCACGGATTACTACCCCCGCGAGCCTCTCCGCATCCGGCGCAGTGATGCCGCAAGCATCGATGAGATCATCGCGGACGTTTCGTTTAAGCCGATCATCCACCTTGCCGGCGCTTATGATCACCCGTCCGTCCGCTCCCGGGACCGAGATGTCGCTGATGATCTGAACGCCGCTGCGCTCGAACAGGGTTCGGCTGGCCACCTTATCATAGGTGATCACCCATTCCGCCAACTGGTGTGCACGGCGGATCAGATCGACTACCTTGGCGTCGGCAAATTGTGCCTGCCGGATCAGCACCCCGTGAAACCCACCAGGCAAGAAGCCTTTCGCCAGTTCGTAGAGTAGGTCCTGGTACTGTCCTACTGCGCGAGGCGGCCTCGGTAGTGTGAGGTAGATTCCCACGCCTGAGGCATCGGTCTCAGTCATCCGGCGCCGGGGTCGCCGAGCCATGCCGGGATCGAAGGGGGCAGGAAGATCGTGCGAGTCGCCGGCCTCCTCAACCCAGACCGGATCGGCATGGTGGCTGATGACATCGTGCAGGAAGACCAAATCGAGGTCCCGCACCTTACTATCCACTCCCTCCGCTGCACGGTTTGAGCGCACGTCGACCCGCAACCTCGACAGAAACCCGCGCGCCGTCTCGCTAATATTCTCTGCTCCGAGGCGGAGGTTTTGGTTCCGATATATCCTGCGCATGCGATCCTGATCACGATGCGTGATGACAAGGTCGCAGCGCAGGTCTGACTTCCGTTGCAGACGCTTGGCCATCTCCCGCGCAACCTCGCGCGGCAGAGTCTGGCTTTCCGAGTCGAAGATTGCCGCCGAAAGGTTGGTAGCCTCGTGGGGATGAACCTCCAGGTACTGGTCGACGCCCTCCATGAACTTCACGGCAGCCGATGGCGCGGAAGCTTCGAGCGCCTCTTGGTTGCGGGCTACGCAGTCTGCAGGAACCATCAGGCTGTAACCGCCAAGATCCTCGACCGAGATCATCGTCATTTCGCGAGCAAAAACGACCTCGGGAAAAACCCAGCGGGAGCGAGCGAGCCTCCGCTCTTGAAAGGCACCGGAGAGATCGGCGCTGCGGGCCGGGCCGGACGTCAGTACGGCCTCCACAAAAGAGGAAAGCTCAATTATCTTCGCTCGCCGCTCGGCCAGCCGAAGGGGGTGCCAAGCGGCCAGAATAGCCATAGAATCGGCACCGTCGGAGGCCACCACGCCGATACCGGCGACAAGCGCACGAATATCCCGTCCCGCCCGGCCCGTGGTCGCGGGCAAACGACATGTGCGGCATAGGATTCCATAGGCCTCGGCCTGCTCTTCGAGGATGCTCGATGCGAAGGCCGCACCCGGGTTCTCCGACAATTGCTTCACCGCCCTACGATACGAAATGTCGAAGGCTTCGGTGGCCGCCATCACGGCCGTCGCGGTTTCGCTGTCCAGTGTTCGGTTACGTTCAAGCTCTTGCAGCCGTGAACGAAGATCTCCAAGCAGATCCTCCTGTGGCCGGACAACCAAATCGAAGGTGCGTCCCTGCTGGCCTTGGGCTACATCGCTGAAGGAATACCGGTCGTATAGGCTCGTAGAGGAGAGGCGCGTGTTCTCCCCGCTCGAGCGCGGCGCGAAGTTCAGCGGTCGGAACACGCTGTCGCCCGCCTCGGCCGCCTTGGCTAGGGCGTCGAGATCCTCGATTAGGGCGAGGCTGATAGGTTCATCCTTGGGTGACTTTCCGGGTTGCCACGTCGTCTTGACCCGGGGTGCTTGCTTGGGGGGATTGCGAAGACCGCCCAGGTCAGTCAGATCCTCGGCCTCTACCAGATACAGTTCAAGGTCGATCTTCCGCGCTTCGTTGCCGCCGGCATCCCCGGTACCCTGGTACTTCTCGGCTGCGGCCAAGTCCCAAACTACATTTGGCCCGAAGAGCGCTTTCAAGGCCCTCAGCTCAAAGTTGAACAGCCGATGAATATCTGGATCGAGCCCCTCCCAGAAGAGGGCCTTGTCGTGCTGTGTGGCACGAACGAGGACCCGCGGCTCAGTCATGTCCACCAGCGCCGCGTCGCCTGCAATTATGAGTGCCTCGAAACCCTCGGCAAAGGCAGACAAAAGATCGTGCCCAATGACTTCCTTTGAAAACAGTCGCTTCTGCCAAGGCTTGAAGAGTTTGACGTCGCGGCCCAGGCGCTCCTGCCAACGATTGAAGAACTCCACCTCGACGTCGCGTGGCTCGCGTGGTGTGGTGTTGGTCAGGCTGTCGAGAAGGTCCCGATCTTCTTTGGTGACATCGTGGCCGTAGTTGCCTTCGATGAAGCGCAGGGTGCGCTTGCCGAGGCTTTCCGTAGAGGAACTCCGCTTGCCCCCAAACACGCTGGCCCCGACGCGTTCCCAGGAAACCTTGCGGCAGAACGCTTCCTGGCTTGGTCGCCACCCGCCAGGAAGGATCATATCTGCGTCGTCCAAGAGAGCTCGAACAGCGTCGAGAGCCTCAATCACCTCAGGCTCATTGTCATGCTGGAACTCGTCCACCCGTGCACGCACAGCTACGACATCAACGCGCTCGTGCTTGGGCGTCATGAGAGTGGCGTAGACCCCGGCCTCGAGGCGGGCATCGCGAAAGGCTGCAGAGAAGTCCCGCGCACGCGCCTTCGGGTTACCTTCCGGCTTGAAGGCTGGAAGCTTGACGATGCCGTCTTTGGGAATCCGTAGAGCCGGCATCGCATTCCTGATGCGGACATCGACTTTATAGGCAAACGCCTGATCGACTATGGCACATATGAAATCGACCCACATTTGAAGGTCGAGGCACACTTCCCGTGCGTCGCGGAGTCCTTCGAGTGCGGCCCGAAGGTAGCTGTTGGCCTCTCCTGTCTCTCTCAGTTCCGCGACCCATGCCGGGATTTGGTCAATTATTCTGGGTTCGTCGATGCGGGAGATCGGGCCAAGTCCGGCGCCGATGCCCTCACGTTCGGCGTCAGGCGGCGCGAAGACGATGACTTCGGCGGCATCATTGTGGCGCCAATGGACAGCGGATTCCTCGGACAGATAATCCTCATCGACCTGCATACCCGGTGCTGCCTTGGGGTTCATCTTCAGAAGGAGGCTCCTGCCATGTAAATCTGCAGGCTTGTTGCGAGCGATCCCCTCAAGCGCCTCGGCCTTCAAACCAGCGAGCATGAAGGTGACACGCTGCCCGGCCGCCGCGTTGTCTACGGCACTCAGCACAATCCCCCAGACGACGCGAGCGATTAGATCGCCTCTCCTAGCGTCAGGGGCGGAAACCTCGGAAAGCTTTGTTGATAAATTCATCTCACAACCTGTATGGGTTCGTCACAAATGCACAGTCATCCGAAAGCCGTTGCGTCAGGGCGAGCCGGGTCATGCGCGCCTCGAGGGCGGCAAGGTTTGCTTCGTAGCGCTCGACATGGATACGCCCGAATGCATCCCGGGCCTCCTCGGGGCCGATGACCAGGCCATAGCGCCGGTAAAGTTGGGCCACGAAATCCCGCAACTCGATGGTGTGCGTGACATTGGCGAGAACGAGGGAAAATAGCATCCCATCATCGAGGGCGAACCACGGTCCAACCCGTTGTCGCGACGTCGCCAGTCCTGACGCCTTTGCTAGCGGCAACAGGTACTTGTAGGTATTATTCTTATCACGTTGCATCGCGTGGTCGATGAATGCTTCTAGTTGTTGCGCAGGTGTCGCAGCGTTTCCGCGATGGTCATCGCCCTTGGTGAAGCCAAATCTTTCCTTCAATGCTTGCTTGGCGAGTCCAGGATCGCTGCGCTCTAGCGCCATCTTCCAACGATCGCAGTCCCCAAGCACTCGCTCCACAAAGGCGCGTACCGCACGATTGGCAACATCCCGGTGCAGGTTGAGGTGGACCTTGGCCTCCTCGCGGAGCTGCTGGTTGCCTCCATCGGTAAGATCGGCAACGATCGGTATTGCTTTTGGTGCCCCAACCTCTTCCTGTGCCCGCTCCGCCAGATAGACGACGATGTTGAGCCCGGTGATACGGAAAAGAGGCTCGAAGAGGTGGCCCTCCGGCAAGCGATTGCACATCAGGACGTTAAGCCAGTCTTCGGCGAGACGATCATAGGCCGACAGGGTCAGGTGCGGGAGATATCCGATCTGGGTGTTGGACGCGCCGGTGTCTGCCGGGTCTGACAAGGCTTGTGCGATCCGATTGATCGGGTCGTTTTCGGAGAGAAGCCGCTCTTGGACCAACCGCTTCAGCTCAACCGCGAAAGATGAGCGGTTCAGCATCAAATATACAAGCTCGCCACCTCGGCCGAAGAAGCGACGGTCAGCCGTCCAGCCGCCGCGGGCCTCTCGCATGTCCGTGCAGATCATATCCGGCCCGGTCACCGCGAGGAAGCGCGACGTCCACCGTCGGTTGTGCATCACATCAAGCTCTCGCGACTGCAGCAGCCGGACTGCTTGGTGCAGAGCGTTGATATCCATTGAAAACCGTTCGTTTAGGTAGGCGAAGGCATCGTGCGAGGCCCCCGCGCCGAGCTCGCGTTGTCCTTCACCGAACTGCGCGTTGACCCGTTTTTTCCATTCGTGCCACTTTTCGTGGTCCGGGATGGAACCGTCCTCGACAACCTGTTCAAGATGCCGATCCTGAAACAGCAAGAATCGCATCTTGCGGCGGTGAGGTAGAGCATAGTGAAATGCTTCATGTGCGTCCGGCTTGGGCAGGACGCTGCCTAGAGGTCTATCCGCGCAGACTGCCAGCGTCTCAAGGACGATCATGAACGGCTCTTGCTCCTGCACGAAGCGGTGACCGTGAATGAGCTCCTGCACACGCATGTCGGAACTGTCGAGGACGTTCGGGGGCGGCGGCAGTCTGCTAGTGGACATGATGTTCATCACCAGGCATCTCCCTCTGCCATGATTGCGATCGCATGCTCTTGCAGGTTGCCGTCCAACATCCGGACCTCCTTGGGCATCGGAGCTGCTCCGTCGAACTCGAACGCCTGTCGGACTTCCGTGGCCACCTGCAACTGGAAGCGCTCGACCTCCCGCTGGCATTCCGAGGAAAAGCTTGCCGGCAGAGCACCATCGGCAATTCGAAGCAAGCACTCTACCAGGGTTGGTCGAAGCGCCAAGTCCACCGCCCGATCCACCCGCCCTCGGGTTACGACTCGAATTACCGGTGGTCGGCCGTTGTCGGAAGGACCGACGCGGTGGTTGCCAGACACAAGGAAGGACATCGTGCTAATGCCGCCAGTGCGAGGATGACCGGCATGCTGCACTAGCAGTGGGATTTCACTGCCCAGATAGACACCGGGTGGCGCTGTTATCCAAAGGCGATCGTCTGTGATCGTCATCTCACCGGTCATCATGCGGTTCAGTCCGCGCAGCAACTGGCGAGCAATCTGCTGTGGCATGCCCGAGCCGAGGAGGCCATCGACCATCGCGACGTAGTCGACGCCATGCTTGAAGACAGACAGATTCCACGGGCTGCGGTGTGGGTTGGTACGGACCTCGGCACTCTGCGGATCGAGCGAAAAGAACAGCCGCCGCCGCTGATCGACAATGGCGCGCTGAAGATCGGCTGAATGGCGGGACGGGTCACCCCGGTACATGTCTCGAATCGAAGCGAAGATGCGCACTCCGTACCACGGACAATCAGGCAAGCTTTCGTCGCCCCACAACAGCCCGTGATCGAAGACATTGTTGGTTTCAAACCCCACCTGATACTCGCTGAGGACTGTGAAGGCGCCATATTGCCGGCGCTCACGCTCGGTCAGGTTCACCCCAAAGGCATTGGCGAAGGGATTTGTCGAACCATAGTCGTTCTCCCGCGCCCGTCGCTGCGCCTTCTGACAAGTCAACAGGGTCGAACCGGCTCGTGCGTCTCCGAGCAGGATATTGACCGTGAGCAAGATTAGCTGACGGATCGACAGATGTCGTCCATCGGCGGCTGCCATGCGGATCATGTCCTTGAGCCGGGCACGCATTGATGCCGGATCGTTCCGCAGAAGGATGTCGCGGTTGCAGCGGATTGGACAGGGATTGTCCTTGTCGGCAAGCGCCGGACAGCCCTCGCACCCTCGCCATCCATCGTGGGCCACCACGCCGTCGACGATCTGATCCACAAGGTGGCGATGGGACTGCCGCGACATGTTGACGAGCAAGAAGTGTCCGTTCGGATCTTCGCGGGCGTCGGTGCGCAGCATCTCCGCGAACCGGTCGTGAAGCTCCGCTTCCCCACGATCTCGGAAGAACTTCAGCAAATGACCATCGTTGACACATATAATGAAGACTTCGGTGCTCTCCCCGGTCAGCGCAGCCATGATGTCGGGAAATATGCGGTTCTTCTCAGCTTCGTTGATCTCGCTGAGGTCCTTAATGAAGAGAGCCGATCGGCCGGACGACAAGGGCTTAGGCAGGGTATAGATCTTTTGTGTGTTGGACCAAACGCGAGCCTCGCCGGACAGCGCTTCGGCCACCTTCCGAGCGGTGTACGTTTTGCCATCCCCAGCCGTCCCGGTAAGGATCACACATTTTGGCGTGGCGGACTGCAGAAGCCCGATCAACTCGGCAGTGAGGGGCTGGTCAATTTCAAGGGCCGCACAGCCAGTCCTCTTGGCGGCCTCAACCACAAACTCATCGTAGAGATTATTCGAGGACGCTTGAGGGCCGTAGGAGGCCAAGAAATCGACGAGGGGGTTGCTGTTCATCCTAGCCTCACAAGTGGCAGATGGCGCATCCGTCTTCCGGCTCGCCTGTTGGGGACGCATAGCGCTCGCGAAGCTTTTCCAGCTCCTCCAGCGAGCGGGTCTGAGACCAAGTAAAGCGCCGCCCGTTCGCCTTGGTCACCTCGTAGGTCTTGGCCGCCTCGAAGAGCTCAGGGTGACGTTCTTTCAACCCCTGCCACTCTCCAACTTGCTGATAAAAACAGAAGTAGCAGCCCGACCGCGACCGCCAATCGTAGTAGGGCGGCAGCCCGAGACCGCTGCCCAGCAGCAAGTCGCGAACGTCGTCGAGGCCGAATCCGATGTCCTTGAGCGGATAGACCGGCAAGATGTTGTTGCGGTTGGACAGCACGACCGGCTTGGCGCGTCCTGTTTCGGCCTGCCCTTCGTCGTCTTCAGATGAGGGTCCGGCAGAGGCGCCGCGAAAGCCTTCCCTGTTCTCGTCAGCGCGAATGCCGATGTAGCTAAATGCATCGTCGCCGCCGACGAAATGCTCGAACGGCTTGATCTTAAGCATGCGGGTGCACCAGCGCGCCTGCGGGTTAGGGAGGAAGCCCGAATAGACTTCGTTCAGCAAGACATCGAAGGGCGACCGGCGCCCACCTTTTGAGCGCACCTGCAGCTCGGGTAAATCGAGGGCAGTAAGCCGGTTGATTTCGACTCCGAAGATTGCCTCGAACCGGCGCAGATAGCTGTAGGTCTCGGGCAGCTCTGCCCCGGTGTCTGTGAACACGAACTCCAACGGCAGGTCGCTGTGCCGTTCGAGCATATACACCGCCAGCGCGGTGGAGTCCTTGCCCCCACTCAGCGGGATGATATGGCGCCGTGACCGGTCCTGCACCGCATCGGAAAGACTAGTTGGCGTCATGACGTTCCCCTATATATCTCATCCAAATATTTGATCAGACGCGCACGACCGATTTTTGCATCGTAAACGTCAAAAATTGTCGCCAGCTTGTTGCGCAAAAAAGGCTCGAATGCGTCGCTGCCGTCTGCGCGCTCAAGCACCGCTTCTTCAATTCGCACAAGTGCCTGCTCAAGCCGAGCGCGAAAGAGATCAGCCGTCCGGTCATCCCATGCTTCGAAGCCCTCTCCACATAGAATGCCGCTCAACTGAGTTACGAAACCTCGCGCTCCCCTGGGGGAGTTGCTGGAGCTGCGCGCACGTGCGAGTACCCCCCTAGCTTCATGATCAAGGGCGCGCACCTCTTCGTCTCCCAGTGGAACGCAAGCCGCCCACTCCGAGGCCGCATCGAGAAGAGAGCGCGGACTGCCCCTGAGCCGACGGCTAAAAATCACTGCAGCGACGTCAATTGCTTGGTCAGCAAAGGCCGATGATACACCTTCGATCTGGCGTACAGCTGTGACGAATACTTCAATCGTCTCTGCGTTCAGGGCTGGCTCTCCGAGCACCTGCGGCAGTTCTCGGAATAGGAAGTTTACGGGGTCGAAAGACTTCTTGCGCAAGAGAGGCTGGAGCAGATCCGCATTCTCGCCCAAGCCTTTTGTGCTGAGGGCCGTAGGCGGAAGACCACTTCGCCATTCCAGTAAGGCATCGTAAAGCCCTCGCAGCAGGTCTGGCTCCTGCGGGTCAAGGTCTCCGACTAGACACCGGATCATCTTCTTGAGATTGCTTAACTGCCCTGACGTCAGACTCGGCACTTCCAGTTCGAACCGCTTTGGTTCCTCGCACATCTTTTCAATCAGGCTTGGCTGGATGTCGTCCACATACCTCGCGCGGCCATCGACGAGTTCCCGCAACGCCAACGCTCTTCCGAACGCAATCATACCTGCCGTCAACAGGAGTGGCAGCACACCTTCCCGCAGCCCGATTGGTGGGGCTGTCAACCGGTCGATGAGGTCCTCTACACTCTTGAGTCGTTCAGATGGTTGGGCAAAGAATCCCTCGATCTCTGACCATACATGCCTCATCGAGAGATCATCTAATTCGGAAGGCATCCGCCACCGCCAAGCGCCGTTGATGCAGCCATAGAGGCCGGTGTGCTCGAAGACCGTGCGGTAGATTGAGGCGTCGGCGGATGTGGCGCCTTCGTAGCCGAGCGCACGGATACCAGTGCGTTCGATGATCGCAAGCATGCAGCGTTTGCGGGCCGAGCGAGTTACTGCCGAGACTCTGCGCCGGACAACCTGCTCGTTGGCAATCCGCGGAGTATAGGAGAAGCGCTCCTCGAATAGGCGCGAAAGGATCTCGCCTGACGTGCCGCTCTCGGCGAACCTGTGAGTCGCCGGCCCAGATAACCAGACCACCTCGCCACGGTCGGGGTTCATCAGGCGTTCGAGGCTCTGACGCAGTGCTGCCTCGGCCTCGGACTTCAGTTCCTGAAGCTCGCGCTCCACTAGCGGATCGGTGGCAAGAAGCTCGTGGCGGTCTAACAGCGCCTCCATTGCGAGGAGATCAGCGAGAATTGGGCCAACCTCGGCGGAACGGCGGGGCAGTGCCAAGATTAGGTGGGGCGGAAGGGCCCGGGCAAGCTCCATGAGGTCTGGCCGGTCTGCAGTAGCGTCGATGACTAGCGCCACAAGCGCATCCTCGCCATCGGCATGAGCACGAAGTACCTCCAGGCCTGGAGCCGAGATCAGGTCGCCTTCGCGCACGAAGCGGGCCCGAGCGAAACGGGTAATACCTCGGGCGTGGTTGTATGGTGGCGCAGTATAGGCATCTGGCGGGAACATTCGTTCCAGCGACTCCACAGTGTCGCTTTCCATCGCCAATCGCGCGGCCTCCTCAGCGACCATCTGACCAAGGTCGATGTCAGCGCCATGCCAGACCGAAATGTCGTCCACCCTGCGGCGATGGAGGAGCAGTTTGCGCGCCACTAGCGCTTCGATTGCGGCATTGACGGCCTCTGACGTCGTTGGGCTGCCCTCCGCCACAGCATAGACCAGCCGCGTGTGCGGCAGCTTCAGCCGCTCCGCGCTACGGCCAAGTTGCAGTAACGCCGCGGTTTTTATCACCCTCCGTTCTAGATCTGTTTCGGCGCGTGACAGCGCTGTCTCTGTCTCGACAAAGCGGCGGTGGGTGCCACCTGGTCCTGTGTCCGAGCGCATCGCGGGGGCGAAGAAGTCGTAGAGCGCATCAACGCCTAGGGCTGTCCCAGGCTCGGCCGCCGCCACAACATCAGCAAGGTAGCGGAACATCGTCCGTTCGGCCTGAGCCACCTGCGCGGCGAGGCTTGGCAGAATCTGCAGCGCTGCCGGTGTCAGCGGCGCAGTGCGGGAAAGGATGTCGGACAGCCTTGCGTCGTCGGTAATTTCGGCAAAGAAGCCCGCGGCTCGGGCGCGGGCAATGGCAGCTGCATCGGGCGCGTCGCGTCGCTCGTCAAGCGCCTCGGCCAGCATCTCCATCGCGTCGACGCCATCGTCGATCAAGCTCAGCGTTTCAAATCGCCCCTCGATCTTTCTCCACGCCGATTGTGCCGTGTCCGATGCACGTCGGGTGTAGTGGTACACCCCTTGGTGCATGAGAGTGGTCAGCGTCACCCGAGGCTCGGTCCGTCGCACCGCCCATTCCGCTAGATCCTGCACCGCCAGCAGGTCCTCTGGACGGCCCTCCCGCACAAGGGTTTCCAGATGCTGGCCGAACTCGTCCCAGACGATAGCGATCTGCGCCATGCCGTTCCGCCGGGCGCGGCGAAGGATGGCCGCCAGAACGTTGGAGAGCGGGCCTGCTTCCACTTCCGCCCGCTCGGCAAGCTCTGCAGCTAGGTCGGGGCAGGCGCCATGCAGCAGCAGGAGTAGCGTCGACCCGTGGGGCTCGACTGCGCCCAAGGCCGGGTCCACTGCAGCGATCCGCGCGCGCAGCTGCCGGGCCATAGCCGGATCGCCAGCAAGAAGGGTGATCCCGGCAAGCGCGGCAAGCGATTTTCCCGCGCCATAAGGTGCGACCACATTAGTGGCCGAGCTCCGCTCAAGTCCGCAGACAGCGCGGACCACCTGTAGGGTCTTGCGCGTGGGACGGTATGCGGCGATCACCTCTGCCCGCGCGCGGTCATCCGCGATGTTGATTGAGCGCAAGAGGTTCATGCCGCCTCCCGGGCTGCGCCAACGCGGTCATAGAAGCGCCGCGCCCAGATCGAGGCAGCCGCACTCGGCAGCGAAACATAGCGTTCGCCGGCCAGTGTCCGCACCCGCAGGACCTCGGGCCCAAGTTCACGTTCACTTGCTGCGGCAAGATCCAAGAGCGCTTCGCGTGACCGACCTAACATGGCCCCGGCGCGTGTCATAG
Organism: Tropicibacter sp. S64; assembly: GCF_049803835.1. Classification (NCBI taxonomy): domain Bacteria; kingdom Pseudomonadati; phylum Pseudomonadota; class Alphaproteobacteria; order Rhodobacterales; family Roseobacteraceae; genus Tropicibacter; species Tropicibacter sp. S64. The sequence continues at coordinate 107,418 of NZ_JBNAGK010000013.1, forward strand.
GCGCGCTGCCGATCGCGATGTCCTGCAAAATCCCCTCACGCAAAGTGGCGGAGGGCTGGCTCATCCCGAGCGCCGAAAGGACGAGCCCAAGTGCCTCCGGCGGGATGGGCGTCGTTTCCGATCGCTCGAAACGGTCCGTCCCGTGGAGATGTCGCCACAGATCAAGCCGGTGAAATGGTGAACCTAGATTGTCTTCTGGATCACTACGCGAACGTGGCACCGGTACGGCGTAGGCCTGCATCACAGCAGCAACCTCGCGTTGCACCGTCTTTACAGCTGGTGCCTTTCCTCGTTTCGACGAAAGATCGCGCATTAGTGCCTCAGCCAATACTGTCCGGTTGCAGCGCTCTGGTCGACGCGGCGAAAAAAACCAGGGCAACGACGTCTCGGCTCCACAAGTCATTGCGCTGGCATGCACCAGCCACCAAGTGCCCAGCCGAACCATATAAGGATCATACTCTGCCAATACGGCGCCGAGGGGCGTGGGCTCTAGCGGACTGTTCCTGTTCGACCGTGTCGCGAGGCCCGTCGCATGCAACCACCAGCCAATTGATTTAGCCATGTTGCGCCCGACTCCAAGTTGGTCCGCTGTCTCAGGTGCCGAAAACACGCCTACACCGCCTGCTCGCAGGTGAAGGAGGCCCTTCGTCAACCAGCCTGGCCTCGGATAGAAGGTTTCATGTCCGCCAAGCTTCATACAAGCCCACCCATCATCTCCCGAAGAAACAGCGCCTCTTCCACCATTGTTTGTGCTGCGAAGTCGACGTCATCTTCTTTTGTGTCGACGGCAAAAGCTATTCGGAGGCTTGCATAGGCATCGTCTCTTGAGAGGCCCATCGCAAGTAGCGTGCGTGACGGCTCTGGCTGCCCCGAGGAACATGCCGAAACCTGCGAGCAAATGATGCCACGCGCCTCAAGGCGAGCCACAAGTGCCATGCCATCTATACCCTGGATCGTAAGGCTAGCAGTGTTCGGCACCCGCAGCGTATCCGAGCCATTCACGCGGACGTCGGGGATTGCAGTAATAACTTGCTTCTCAAAGCTGTCGCGCAGTCTGCCCATGCGAGCAATAGCGCTATCTAGGTTCCGCTTTCGGAGTTCGCACGCGACACCGAGACCGACGATACCTGATACGTTTAATGTACCGCCTCGCAAACCACGCTCTTGCCCGCCACCTATTAAAACTTCTACTTGCGGTACAGTTTCCGGCTGTATCAAAATCCCAATACCTTTCGGCCCGTGCAGCTTGTGACCTGAAAAAGTAAGATATGATACGCTATCCGCTTCAAAAACAACCCGCCCCACCGCTTGTGAGGCGTCAATCAGACAAACGGCGCAATATTTTTGTGCCATGAGCTTGATTGCAGTCAGATCCTGAAGAACACCCGTTTCGCCATTGGCCCAAGCTAAAGCTATCAGTTTAGGCCCGCTAACGGCCTCTAGAACTGATTCAAGTGCATCCAGTCGCCAGCGCCCGGATTTGTTCAGAGGAACTGTTCTGACTTTCTGTGGCATGTGTCGAAAATAAAATCCTGCCACAGCTGGGTGCTCTGCCGTCGAGGTTATCAGCGTCGCTCCGAGTGTCGCGTGATAACGCAACACTGCCTCGTTAGCTTCAGTAGCACCAGAAGTGAAAATCACTTGCTCTGCCCGCACTCCGAGCAGTCGTGCCACCTGTTCACGGGATAACGCCACTGTCCGTGCGGCGGCCTGTCCAAATCCGTGCGGGCTCGACGGATTAGCCCAGTCACTCTCGAGAGACCGAGTTACAGCGGCTACGACCTCTGGGAATGGTCGAGTAGTAGCGTTATTGTCGAGGTAGACTATTTGGGAATGCATCTGTTCAACTAACGTCTCTCATCACTTCGGCCAAATTCAAAAGCACAATCTGCTGATCGTGCGGCTTCCGCACTGAAGGATCGGTATCTAGGCCAAGCCGCTTCAGCGCGTAATACAATAGAGCGCGTCTTACCTTAATCTTCGCCTTGCCGCCGCGCATGCCGTAGTCCAGAGCGATGACCTTCGCCTGCGTATCCGAGAGGTCGGGGTGAGGGGCGATCTCCAGCGTTACCTCGGAGTGCCAATCATTGTCGTCGATGGCCGACGTGTCGGTGTCCCGCGAACCGCGGATCTTGAGCATTCGGGACAGCAGGAAATCCTTGAAACAATTGTCGGCAAAACAGAATGCTCGCGTGTGCCAGCGGAAGCCGTCGAAGGCGATTGCGTGAGGCGCGATCCAGCGCCAGCTTGGCTCCGGGTGGGACAGGGATTGGTATCTTACCTCGATTGCTTCGGACCGGCGGATGGCTCCTACGACAGAACGAAGTGTCAACGGATTGACGCCGCGCACAGGCATTGGGGCAGATGCGTACGACGGGAGGTTGGCAATCCAGGATTCCTCGCGGTCGAGGACTCCGTCGGCGAGCGAGCGTAGCTGCGCTAAGTAGCGGCTGGCATTGGGCTCCAAGAATCGAGCTTTGAAGTTCGAGCCACGTACATATGTCCGCGCGCTCTTGTCGTAGACCATATTGTTGGGTGCGAAGCCGATGTAGCGGTTCAGGTCGGTGGACGCTTGGTTCACCGAGACCCCGAACTGATCCATGAGATCGCTGCGATTCACATGCCCCTCCCAGAACAAGCGGAACTCTATGAACTCGAGGCGTTGCTCGACCCCCCAGCGCAGTTCCGACTCGGCATTAGTCATCATGGTCTCCCGGCCCAATCAGTGCGAACGGAAACTATGCACACCCACTTTATGGGCCTACGGAAACCCTATCCACATGAATGGGCACAATCAATCGCTTTTGTCCTGGAAACACAGATCCTCATCCTGAGGTCACATGACCAGTGACCCCTCGTAGGCGGCTTTCACTTCGATTTCCCCGCGAGGAGAAAGGGGGCTCACGCCCCCTTCTCGAACTTCATGACCGGGATGCCCAGCTTCTTGGCCTTGTCGGCGAGGTTTTCCTGGATGCCGTTGCCCGGGAAGACAAGGACGCCCACCGGCAGCACGTCGAGCATTGCGTCGTTGCGCTTGAAAGGGGCGGCCTTGGCGTGCTTGGTCCAGTCCGGTTTGAAGGCGACCTGCGTCACGCCACGGGCATCGGCCCATTTGGCGGCGATGAGTTCTGCGCCCTTGGGGCTTCCCCCGTGCAGAAGGACCATGTCGGGATACTTGGTCCGGACCTGATCGAGCTTACCCCAGATCAGGCGGTGATCGTTGAAGTCGGTCCCACCGGTGAGGGCGACCTTGGGGCCTGCGGGCAGCATCACTTCGGTTTCCGCGCGCCGCTTGGCAGCCAGGAAATCGCGGCTGTCGATCAGCGCTGCGGTCATGTGCTGGCGGTTCACCATCGAGCCGGTGCGGGGGCGCCAGGTGGATCCCGTGTGATGGACGAACTCGGTGGCGGCGTGATCTCGCATCATGTCCATGCAGTTGCGTCGTTCGATCAGCGTCAGGCCTTCGGCCGTCAGGCGCTCAAGCTCGGTGGATTTCACCTCGGAGCCGTCCTGCTCCCGCTGAAGGCGGCGCTGTGCCTGCTCGTTCTCGTCGAGCGACCGCTCAATCCTCGCCGTGGCGCGGTGAAAGAGGTTGACCTGGCCCCAGAGCACCTCTTCGAGGTCGGGTTCCATGCGGGTGTCTTCCAGGGTCGCGACGAGGGCATCGAAGATGTCGGCGACGGCGACCGCAAGGCGCTGCCCATCGGGCATCGGGCGCGGATCGGGCTCATCAAAAGGACGGAAGCCATAAAGCTGCAACTCGTCGAGCGCATGGGCGGTCTGGGATGCGGTGTGGGCGGGTTCATACGCGTCGTCGTGGGTGTGGATGGTCATCGGTTTCTTGCCTCCGGGCCTCAACTCGTCCGCGCGACATCCCGCGCGGCCTTCATGGGCAGACCCGAGCCGTCGGGGCGGTTGCCCCTTCACCCCGGCTTCACCGGGGCCGGAACAGCGTGGAGGAGGTCGGCAGGGAAGCTATTTGTCTCGCGATGCAAAGGCGGCTTTGCCGCCGGCGGAAATAGGTTCCCTGCCGACCTTGCAGGGGCAACCGCTTTGACGGCCTGCCCATCTCTTGAAGGCCGCGCAGGGCTGACGGGTGGATGCGCAAGGCCCGGGATGGGGTGAGGACGACGATCCAGAGCCACGACTGGGATGCAGCCCCCTGCCCCGCACTCCCAGACCCCCCTGCGCGATGCAGCTCAACTGGGCAGGCGATGCCGATCCTCTGGCCCGATCTGACGTGCCAGATGCTGGCGCAGCGCATCCTTGCCGTTCGCCCGAAGATCATCGTTGAAATCCCCGAGCCTCGGTTCCAGCAGCCGCACAGGGACCCCGACCTCGGTGGCTCTGTTGCTCAACCTGTCCGCCGCGCGTTGCCCGGCCGGATCGCGGTCGATGGCGATGTAGAGGCGCTGCAGCCCCTCCGGCAGCAGGACCGCCCCGAGGTGACCGGACGAGAGCGCCGCCCAGACGGGCAGGCTGGGGATCGCCTCGGACAGGGACAACATGGTTTCGATGCCTTCGCCGACGACGAGGATGTCATCACACGAGGTCAGCCTGACGGCATTGCCGAGGAGGTGACCCATAGCCCGACGCTCTGGATTCACAGCCGCCTTCCCCTGCCCGTCAGCTGCCAGCCAGGTGCGATGCACGCCCCGCACGGCCCCTGCCCCATCGGTAACCGCCGCGATCATCGCCGGTCTGGGGATACTCCGGGTCTGCCCCTCTTCCCGATGCCAGCACTTCGGGTGGAAGCGTAAGGCGCCGTTCGCCCCGAATTGGGTGATGCCTCGGGAACGGAGGTAGGTCTCAGCAAGCGTGCCTGTGATCGGGTTCGAGGCAGCAAACAAGCGCGCTGCTGCCGCAGGAGTGCCACCGGGCGCCTTGGCCTTCCTCGGCTCTTGCCTATCCGGGACGACCGGCTGCGGACGGCCAAGATGCGCTCGGGCCTCGGCGAGAAGGTCGGGGAAGCGCGTGATCCCCGTCCGGGCGCGGATGATGTCCAGGAGATCGCCATGCTCGCCTGTGGCCCCATCCGTAAACTTGCCCGCTGCCCCTGGTCCCGACGCAGGGCCCGCCAACCGCACGAAGAGCGACCGGCCGGGGTTGTTCTGCAGATCGCCGACGATCCAGTAGGATCCTTCCCGCCGTCCGGCGGGAAGGTAGGCACGACAGACGCCTTCGGCATTTTCTGCCAGATCGCGCACGAGGTCTTCGGTCTCGGAATACATAGGTCAACAGCCTCGGCGATCATGTAGACTTGCGACAGGACAACGTGCAAGCAGACGATCCAGTATCGCGATGCCATCGGCGTCGGTCGGGCAGAACAGCCGCAGCTTCCAGCTGATGATCTCCGAGAAGAAGCCATCGGACTTGAGCCGGTCCTTGGCGGCCTCCGAGAAGCCCGAGAGTTCAATCCGGTTCACGCCCATGACGCGGGACCGGTGCAATTCCATTCCCTCGGCCAGCCGCACCACGGTCTTGCCTTCCAGAACGAGGGCATGGACCTGCGCGGCCGAGAGCTCGGGCGCATCGGCGGCCAGCGTGGTTGCGACCCAGGCGGGCGAGACGCGGCGGCCGATGATGCGCTGCCCGTCATCGGTCTGCAGGCGGTAGACGCGGGTTTCATCCTGGGGGAGCTGCTTCCAGATAGGAAGAAGCAGACCCGCCACGATGTGCAGCGTGGAGTCCGAAAACTTCGGCACCTCGGCCAGTTCCGCCGTCCAGGCGGCGGCGAAGGCCGCGCGGTCGGCCTCCAACCAGTGGGTGTCCTCCATGACCTTGGCCGGGACCGTGCTGGCATCAAGCGGGCGGATCAGGCGCAGGCGCGGCTCGATGGTCCCATCGTCCAGCATGTAACTGGTGGCGGGAACCTGCACGGCAGCCCGGCCCGAGCGGCTGTTGACCAGAAGCCGCGCCTGCGGGTCATCCAGCCATTCGAGCGCATCCGCGAGCGCAGTTGGCGTGTTGCGGCGCTTTTCCGCGATGGTCAGGAGTTGGGTTTCCGCGCCGGAGCCGGGATGGGTGTAGATGACCTGTACGTCGGTGACGCGGAAGCTCTCGGCGCGGAGCGTCTCGAGTCCGAGGTCATAGACCCCGGCGGCGATGGCCGCCTCGATCCGTTGATCGAGCAATTCCTCGAAGGCCGAGAAGAGCACGGCCTGCATGTCGATCGTCAGCGCCAGCAGGCGATTGAGGAAGGTCGTGATCGGCGGCAGGTCATCCTTGAGCCCGTTATCATCGGTCAGACTGAGCCCGGTCGCATTCTCGAAAGCCCCGAGCGAACATCCGGCCAGATCGCCGCGATAGATGCGGCGGTAAAGCTGGCGCAGGGCGTCGCGGGCGTAGGGCGACTCGAGGTTATCCTCCGGGCGGAACAGCCCTTGCCCGCCGGTCTGGCGCTGGCCGCGAGTAATCGCGCCAAGCGTGTCGAGGCGGCGGGCAATAGTCGAGAGGAACCGCTTCTCTGCCTTCACATCGGTGGCCACCGGCCGGAAGAGCGGCGGCTGCGCCTGGTTGGTGCGGTTGGTACGGCCCAGACCTTGGATGGCCGCGTCGGCCTTCCAGCCGGGCTCCAAGAGGTAATGGACCCGCAGGCGCTGGTTCTTCGCCCCGAGATCGGCGTGATAGCTGCGCCCCGTGCCACCGGCATCCGAAAAGATCAGAATGCGCTTCTGGTCATCCATGAATGCTGCGGTTTCCGCGAGGTTGGCCGAGCCCGCCCGGCTTTCGACGACAAGGCGCGCGGAAACGCCCTCGCCCTTCCGCACGATGCGGCGCGAGCGGCCGGTGACCTCGGCCACCAGATCGGTGCCGAAGCGCTGGACAATCTGGTCGAGCGCGCCCGGCACGGGCGGCAACGACGCCAGCTTCTCGATCAGCGCGTCGCGCCTGCGAGCGGCCTCGCGGCATTCGACCGGCTGGCCATCGCGCACCACGGGCCGGGAGGAGAGATTGCCTTCGCTGTCGGTGAAGGGCTCGTAGAGCTGCACCGGGAAGGAATGGGCGAGGTAGTCCAGGACATATTCCCGCGGGGTGATGTCGACGCGGATGTCGTTCCACTCCTCGGTCGGGACCTCCGACAAGCGGCGTTCCATCAGCGCCTCTCCCGTCGAGACGATCTGGATGACAGCCGCATGGCCTGCGACCAGATCGGCCTCGATGGCAGCGATCAGGGTGGGGGTTTTCATGGAGGTGAGCAGATGGCCGAAGAAGCGCTGCTTGGCGGACTCAAACGCTGACCGCGCAGCGGACTTCGCCTGGCGATTCAGCGTGCCATTCTCACCCGTGATGTTGGCCGCCTCCATCGCGGCGGCGAGGTTGTTGTGGATGATGGCGAAGGCCCCGGCATAGGCATCATAGATGCCGCGCTGCTCGGGTGTCAGCGCGTGTTCCAGCATCTCATATTCGACGCCGTCATAGGAAAGCGACCGGGCAGTGTAGAGGCCGAGCGACCGCAGGTCGCGGGCAAGGACCTCCATCGCGGCGACGCCGCCGGCTTCGATGGCTTCGACAAACTCTCCGCGCGTCGCGAATGGAAAGTCTTCCCCGCCCCATAGGCCAAGCCGCTGCGCATAGGCGAGATTGTGGACCGTCGTGGCCCCAGTGGCCGAGACATAGACCACGCGGGCATTGGGCAGCTTGTGCTGCAGGCGCAGGCCTGCCCTGCTGCGAGGCTTCGGTGTCACCGCGCTCGCCCTTCGACCCAGCGGCATTGGCCATGGCATGGCTTTCATCGAAGAGGATCACCCCGTCGAAATCTGCCCCGAGCCAGTCCACGATCTGGTCGACGCGGGACTTTTTTGCGCCTCGCTCCTCGGAGCGCAGCGTCGCATAGGTGGTGAAGAGGATACCCTCGGCGAGCGGAATGTCGCGGCCTTGGGCGAAGCGCGACAGGGGCGTTACGAGCAGGCGCTCCTGACCCAGGGCAGACCAATCGCGCTGCGCGTCCTCGAGGAGCTTGTCACTCTTCGATATCCAGAGCGCCTTGCGGCGGCCCTGGCACCAGTTGTCGAGCAGGATCCCGGCCGACTGGCGGCCCTTGCCCGCCCCGGTGCCATCGCCGAGAAAGAAGCCACGACGGAAGTGGACGGCGTCAGCGGCAGCGTCGGGCGCGGCCGAGACCATATCGCCAGTTTCATCGACAGTCCAAGACCCCGCGAGATAGGCGCCATGGGCTTCGCCCGCGTAGATCACAGTCTCGAGTTGCGCGTCGGAGAGCAGACCGTCGCGCAGAACGGCGGTGGTGAGTTTCGGGCGATAGGAGGGTTTCGGGGGCGCGACCGAGGCCATCGCCGCCGACTGCACCAGCTTGGTCGGGTGCGGGGCCGCGCCGGGGATGTCGATCGCCTGCAGTCGGAAGGTCTCGTAGATGGCGTCGGACAGGCGCGCGGCGCCGAGATCCTCCGCCGTCTCGCGCAGGGTGTAGGCGAGGTCGTCGGCATCCAGTGTGGTGACATGAGCATCAGTCTTGGCGGCAGACGACGCACGCGGTTTGCTAGTCGGGGTGGCGGATGCACGGGCAGGACCTCCCGGGAAGGGGGACGTGGAGCGGGATCGAGCGGGATCGCCTGCATCCAACGCAAGGCGCGGAGGGACCTCGGCCAGGATTCGGGTGAGGAGCTGTGCCGCATCGACGGACATCGGCCGGGCGAGATCAGCGGTGATGCCACCCTTTTCGCCGCCGCGGCATTTGTCGAAGACCGAAATCCGCGTCTCGAAGCTGGTGCCATGCTTGGCGAAGGCGGCGCCGGACACGGCGCCGGTAAAGACCAGATGCGCGGCCGCGGTGAGACGGACGAAGGTCTCGGACCAGGCGGGCGCATCCGGTGCGAAACCGGAACCGGTGATGGCCACGAGCCGACCGCCGGGCACGAGACGCGCCAGCGCCGAGCGCAAATGCCGGGCCGTCGCCTCGGTGCTGCGGCCATCGACTTTGGCCACAGCCGAGAACGGCGGGTTCATCAGGATGACGCTGGGGCGCAAGCCCGCGTCGAGGTGATCGTCGATCTGTGCGGCGTCGAAACTGGTGACAGGGCACCCCGGAAAGAGGAGGCGCAGAAGATCGGCGCGGCTGTCGGCCAACTCGTTCAGCGCGAGGCTGCCACCCGCGATCTCAGCGAGGATCGCCAGAAGCCCGGTCCCGGCCGAAGGCTCGAGGACCAGATCGCGCGGCGTGATCTGTGCGGCGGCCAGTGCTGCAAGCCCCATGGGCAGCGGCGTCGAGAATTGCTGGAACCGCTCCATCTCTTCCGAGCGCCGGGTATGCGTGGGCAAAAGGTCCGCCACCTTGGTGAGGATCGGCAGAAACGCGGCAGGTGAGCCCGCCCGGGCCAGAAGCGCGCGGCCATACTTCCGCAGGAAGAGGACCAGCGCCACCTCGCCCGCCTCATAGGCAAGCTTCCAGTCCCAGGCGCCATCGGCATCGGAGCCGCCGAAGGCGCGCTCCATCTCAAGGCGAAGACGCAGCGCGTCGATCTGGAAGCCTTGGGCGAGATCGGGCTGCAGCACTTCGGCGACAGTGAGGATCGCGGGCGCGCAATCACGAGATGGAACGGCAACGGGAGGCGCAACGGGTGCGAGATAGGTCATCGGGAAACTCCGGAATGAGGGGCAGGAACAGGCCCGGACACCCTCTCTCGGGCACCCTCAGGCCTGATCTTTCCCTGCCCATCTCTCCCTCTCGAACCGATGTGCTCCGTTCGCTTGGCTTGATTTTGTTCCTGTTATGTTCTATATTGAAGACCAAGCCAGAAAGGGAGTTTCCCCATGGAAAGCACAACATACGCCCTGCCCGCGACGCCGAAGCAGATCGCCTATGCGCGGTCACTCGCCCTGCGCAATCAGACCCTTCTGCCCTGGGAGGTTCAGCAGGACCGCCGGTCCTTGAGCGTCTGGATTGAGGCTCAGGCCCAGCTGAAGCCGGTCTCCGACATGGACCGGCTGCCGACCTCAAAGCAGGTGGCCTTCGCGGAGAGACTCGCCCGGATCAAACGGCGCGCCGTCCCGGACGAATGCTTCCGCGACAAGGGGTTGATGTCGAAGTGGATCGACGGGAACAAGTGAGCACGGCACCGGCTGGCTCCGGCCTTCCGTAGCTTTTGCCATACCGTGGCTTGGCAAACCGAGCGTGGTTGCCAACCTATAGATTGGCAGATTAGCCCTTTGGGACATCAGCCTCGGTCAAACTCCTGTCCGAAGGACCAAGGTCTGGTCCCAACGGCACGCCAGGAGGTACACCGCTGCGACCTTCGGCAACCACTGCAAGTCGTTGCCGTCTCTCGACCCAGCGTCTTCAGAACTCCCACCACGTGGGGCTACCCCCTCAGATCTTTGGAAATCTTGATATTGGAGCGTCCATAACGCTGGAAAAGCAACCTCATCGAAGAAAAATACAGTGGTCTCTTGGGGCCGAGACGTCGCCGTGTGCCGGTTTCATGTCTTCGGACCCCGCCAAACAAGCGCTTGCGCCGCAAGGCGTCAGCCGACGACCGTAAGCGAGTAGTGCGGTGTCCCATCCCAAACAAGATCCCAAGACGCGCCAGGCCGGACGTTCTGGATGGCGTGGGGCTCGAAGCAGACGAGGCAATTCCCGCCCGGCGCGGGAGCCCGAACTGAGGGGTAGATCAGGCCACGCGATCCAGCCCGGCGCAGATGCTGGGCGAGGCTTTGGCCCTCGGGATATCCGACAGCCGGATCGGGATGCAACGCCGGATGGCCCGGCTCGTCGGTCAGATCATCGAAAATCCCGATGAAATCCGCCAGCAGTTCCACATAGCGGGCGCTGTCATGATAGCTGCCCACAAAGCCGAGTTCGCGCGTGCGGTGCCACGCCACTTCGCTGACGGAAACCATCACGTCCCACGCGCAGTACCAGCCGCCGCGCTCTTCGGTGTTGAAGCGGTTTCCGCCGGCGCGGGTGTAGGTAAAGGCGGCGTTGACGTGACTGTCGCCATAGAGGCGCAGATCACGGCTGCGGCGCTGCCAGGCCAGCTCGCGCGGGTCCAGATGCGGGTTGCGGCCACGTTCCGCCAGAAGACGGCCGCTGGTCAGGCCCTCGATTTCTGCCAGGATCTCCATCTCGTCTTCGGTATCGACGAGGCCGCGCAGGGATGGCGGCTTGTGGTAGGTGGCGGGCAGGAGACGAACGAGACCGCGATCAGAAATCTCGGTCTGCTTCATGCCCCACCGCGCAATGCATCAAGATAGGTCCGAACCGCGAGAATTTGCGGCAAGCCCCCGTCGATGGCGGTATCAACCGGACGGCTACCCCCGAACAGCGGCCCTGTGTTCGGTCGGGTGAACCAGCTTCGCGCGAGCGGCTCGGAGAAGTAGAGTTCGAGCGATTTGTAGATGCCGATCACCGCACTGAGCCGCAGCAGTTGATCCTTGGTCAGTTCTCCCGCAAAGTCAGGCTTCTTGGCGCGCTTCCAGGTGCTCTCTGACATATCGGCAAGGCCCGCCGCTTCCTTGAGGCTGAGACCCCAGGCATCGACCACGCGCGCATAGGCCTTCAACGCGACGGCGTTGATCTGTGCAGGTTCCCGGATTTTCTCTGCGACTTGCATGTCGTCCTCCATTACCCCGAATATAGACCATATGGACCAACTGTAAAGACCAAATGAACTGCGCGTCCTTGCTGAGGATCACTCGAACCGCCGCCCAGCTTCGGTGGAATTTCGAGGAGATGAGCTGGCCTTCCGAGCCGATCGGCTGCGACACCAAGAGCAACCAGTTAGTCTATGTCGCTGAAGCGCAGGAATGCCTCAGCCATGGACCATCTCTCCGACCAATCGTGCCAGCCAAGTCGGAAACTGCGGCGCGGCGGACATCAGCTCAGTCTTTGCCGTCTCCGTAAGCTTGGATCGCAGGATTTGCAGCGCCTTGGGAGCCTCATCCGGCCCGAGCCATGCCAGCGCACGTACGGCCTGGCCCGAGGTCTTGCTCCCAAGGGCCAACTGCCAGCGCGGCGCATGACGCAGTTCGACCGCTTGCCGGCCAAGGTTCAGCACACGGCTTCGACCGGAAGTGAGGTAAACCGACTTGACCGGCACCTGTGTCGTGAGGCCCAGAGCGTTTGCCGCGGCAGCACCGCTCGGCACAATCGTCTCGCCCCGCTGCACTGCGAGCGCTTCAATCGCCTGTTCAGCCGACGGACTGCGCGGACCAAAGCGTGTCTGGACGGGGCGCATGTAGATGCCGCGTCCCGCACGGATCAACTCGCCGCGCGCGGCCAGACGCGACAGCGTCTGATCGACTGCCGCGCGCGAGCCGAGGTGCAGGAGCCCCTTCGCTGCCAAGGGCACCCCCTCCGGCAACGTCGTCGCGACATTCATAATGCTCTCGGCCATGCGCTCCATGATCGCTCCTTTGTCAGAAATATACGCAGTTTTCTGACAGATTTCAACCGTGCGCTCTCACCCGAACCGCCGCCCGGCTTCCGTGAACGTATACTCGTTGACGATGATCCCCTCCTCGATGGCCTCGTCCGAGGTGAGATGGTCGTATTCGGCTTCAAGTTGGCGGTAGAGCCAGCGGGCCAGATCACGCAGCGCCTCGGTCACGATCTCCTCGGCGTCCTCGGTCGGCGGCTGCCAGGTCGGGCTGTCGCGCGTGACGTCCACCGACATGGTGTATTCGTGGTAGTAGCGGCTGCGGTGGCTGACCACGGCCGCGAGCTGGTAGAAGTTCCGCCGCTGGATGGCCTGCAGCCGGTCGGCGATGCCGTGCAGCGTCGCGTCGCTCGGGGCGTAGTCCCGGATGCGCGCGGCCGCGCAATTGGCGTGGGACCAGTAACCTTCGAAGCAGGCCCCGTCGCCCTGGCTCCAAAAGCCGGAGAACCAGATGCAGGGCTTGGCCCGCGTGCCGCCGCCCATCAGGCGGACGGGTGTGGTCTTCAGGCGAATGCCGAGGATTTCGCAGACCCGCTCGAAATCCTCGTAGACCCCATCCCACCAATCGTCATGGGGGCCAAGCTCGCGATACCAGCTGCGGGCCTTTTCCTTGGCGGCCTCCGAGAGTTCGGGGAACTGGTAGACCGTGGTGCAGATGAGTTCAGGCATCGACGTCCTCCCCGTTGAGAGCGCCGGCCAGCCATTCTTGCGTGCTGGTCCAGCCAATGGATTTGCGGGTACCGAGATCGATGACATGCGCGCCGCCACCGAAGGCGTCGAGGCGCGGCCGGGAGCAAGTCAGCGCATATTGGAACCCCCAGAGGCCGGTGAGATTAAGCTCTTCCGCGAGGCGCAGCACGAAGCGGATGACGGCCTCGACATCGCCGTACTCGTCGTCATGGATCCAGAGCGTGCTGCCCTCGGGCGCGTCCTGGCGCGCGATGTCGAAGCCCGCGACCTCCGGATCGTCAGCGTCCTGATCCGCAGCGCGGAGTTCCTGGAACAGCGCGAGCGCGCGGGCAGCCTTGTCGGGGGTGCCGACGTCGAGCAGGCACGAGAAATGGGTGAAGTAATCCGCCATGGGGACCTCCTGAATGGGGAAGACCCGGCCGAGAGACCGGGCATTGTGTTGGAATGAAGGGGTGGTTGGGTGCGATCAGCCGGTTGGCTCGTCGCCCGCCACCTGTCGCGCGGCATGCGCGCAGAGTATCTGCCGGTAGAAGCGCTTGCGCGCAGCCCGGAAGCCGCGCACGGCGCGCGTGTCGGGGTGCAGCGCCCGGACCGCCGCGCGCAGGACGGCGAATGGCGAAGCCGTCGCCGGCAGGCCGAGGCGCTGATAGGCCGGATCGCTCATGTCAGGTGACCTCGACCACGGACGAGGCGAGATGCGGATCCACCAGCGCCTCGATCCGCGCCGACCGGCCCATCCAGGGCTCGGGCCGGATGGCCTTCACCCAATCTGCGAAGCTCGGGATGAAGCCAAGGTCTTCCTTCACTTGTTGTTCGCCAACCCAGCGGGTCGGGATGATGCGCCCGGTCGAGAGCGTGAGGGTCGCCCCAAAAATCGTCTCGGCCATGAAGATGCCCTCGGCATGGTGGCGGAGCGCCCGGTGCCGAAAGTCGGCCGTAATCTCCTTGCTCTGGTCGAACCAGGCATGCACTGCCATGAAATCATCGACCCTGCCGCCCCATTTCTTCACGGAGGAGAGGGCGTGGTGATAGGGATGTGCCATCGCCGCCCCCTCAGAAATCGTGGGTATGGAGTTCGGACGAGGTGAAGCGCTCGTTGAACTCGAGGTGGATACAGCGGGCCGCCGCGTCGAAGCAGAACTCGCCCCAGGCGCCGTCGTTGTTCTCCCAGCCGCCATGGGTGTCGGAGAGGAAGTCGTAGGCCAGCTGCTCGACGACATCCTCAAGCGACAGGCTGCGCATTTCGACCTCGGGGTCGTCCCAGGTCAGCGCCGCGTAGGCGATCTCGGTCGCGGGGAACTCGACCGCGGTCTCGCCGGACCATGCGCCGATGCTTTCGATCTGGCCACTGTCACCGGCACCATCGAAGGTCACGATGACATGGGTGATGCCGGCGGCCATGAGGCCATCGAAAAGGCGGTCCTTGTTGCCGGGGCGCAGCGCTTCAATGCGGGCCGCGCGCGCGGCATGCGCGGCGAAGATCTGGGACATGTCGACAGTCGGGGGTGCCATCGGCGGCGCGAGGGTGGGTTCAGTCAGGGTCATTGGGTGTCTCCAGTAAGGGGAAGGGATCGGAGCCGGTCCGGGCGATCTCTCTCTCCCGGACAAGCTCCAAATCCCCCCTGCCCTCCTCTGTCTCTCGGACCTCACGCAGCGACCTGCAGCGCCCGGGCGGCAAAGGCGCGCCAGAGCGGATCGACGAGCCGGGCATCGAGAAGATCGGCGCGGTGGCGCAGCCGCTGCGCTAGATCTGGCTCACCCCAGCTGGCCGCTCGGCCCGCCTGCGCACGCAGCTGGCTTGCCTCGGTCACGACGCCGCGCGCCTCTGCCGCGCTCGACACCGGGTGGCACCAGGCGACGGCGTGGTCACTGGCGGCACCAGCCAGAACAAGCCGCTTGTCGCGATCGAGGATCGCCAGGAGCTGGGGCGCTGCATCCGGGGCGGTTCCCTCGGCATGGTCGATCGCGCCCTGCATAGCGTCCGCCAGAGTCGCGAAGCGGGCGAAGACGAGCGGAGCGGCCCGGCCCGACATGAGGTCGGCCGGCGCACGGCGCGACAGGGTCAGGGCGAAGGGGTGACTGTGGTCAGCGTCGTCCGAGGGAACATGCGGCGGGACGCCCCGCGCGTGGGCGGTCGAGTGGATTGGCGAGGACAAGTCGAACATGGGAAGATCTCCGACGGCGCGGGAAGCCTCTCTCCCCGCCTCATCCGTCAAAGACCAAACCGCCGCCCTCTTCCTCGAAGGGGCGGCGGTTCTTGACGTCTGCGTCGACAATGCGGGACATTGTCGACACTGCCATGATCTGAAAAGGTTCATTGATGGAAATCCCTAACCTCCCTCCTGACTTCCAGTTCGCCCGGCTTGGCAAAAACCCCGATGACGTTGCATTTGCTTTCGAAGCCAAAGGAGCAGCCATGGGGCCGCACATCATAAAGCGATGGACTTGGGACGAAGCATTCCAACGAGATCTGCATGAGCGCCACTACTGCGAGAAGCCGTTTTTCGAGATACGGCGCGCGGAGCAGAGACTTGGAACGTTATCGTTTCACAGGCAGCCGGATCACTTGCGCTTCGGTGAGTTTTACTTGTTCCCAGAGCATCAAGGCAAGGGACTGGGTTCTGCCATTCTTGCGCACTGTCTCGCATTGGCCGATGGTATGAGGTTGCCTGTCAGACTGGAGTATTTGCACTGGAACCCGGTTGGCTCGCTCTATCGACGGCATGGCTTCAAGGAAATCGATCGCTCTGAGACCCACTGCTTTCTGCAACGAGAAGCCGTCGGCTTTTAGGTCCGCCTTCGGCTCATGACTGCGTTTTCGGTGGGACGCCAGCAAGGCGCCCCCCTGCGTCAGCCAACTCGGTCGAGGAGCTTCTTGGCCCGCCCTTCCATGTCTAGACGCGCATCCTGCTGGGTCTTGTCCCGTGCAAGCCGCGTGATGCCCTGCACGAAGTCGAAGATGCTCTCGGGCGGGCGGCCCTCTTCCATCAGCACCTTCTCGATGATCTTGCCGGATTCAGCTTTCGAGAAGCCCCGCTTGCGCAGGAAGTCGTCCCGGTCCTCATCCGTCCGCGCCACGATCTGCTGCCGCGCCGCCTTGATACCATTCACGAAGCCCTGCGGCGAGGAATTGGCAAAGCGCGTCAGCGCCGGGGCGGCCTCATGGGCGAAGCGGGAGGCCGCGTATTTCGAATGCCGGATCCGGATTTCCTGAAAATCCTCGACGCCCCATAGATTCCTGTTTTGACACACGGCCCGCAGGTAGAAGCTCGCCATGCCGAGGGTTTTCGCGCCCACCTCGGAGTTCCAGCAATAAAAGCCCCGGAAGTAGAGATCGGGGGAGCCGTCGGGCAGGCGGCCCGCCTCGATCGGGTTGCGATCATCGACCAGGAACAGGAAGACGTCGCGATCCGAGGCATAGAGCGTGGTCGTATCGCGGCTGATCTCGACATCGGGGTTGTAGACCCCGGTCGACCAGTCAAGCACGCCCGGCACCTTCCAGCGCGTGTCGCCGGTCCCATTGCCCGCGATGCGCTGCACTGCTTCGACCAGTTCATGGTCATGGATGCGGCCGTAGTCGGGGCCGGTCACCGCGCGCAGTTCGGTGCGGCCATCCTCAGTCTCGAAGGTCTTCACTTGCTCGGCGCGGTGATTGGTCAGCCCGTATTGCAGGTTGATGCCCGCCAGCGGCGCCGGCAGCTGCCGCAGGTAGGACGCCGGAGCACCGACGATGCTCGCCAGCTGGCCAAAGGCCCAATGCGTGGGTGCCACCGGTTCATGTGCTTTCGGCAGCATCAGGTGCAACCGTTCGGGGTTGTCGCGCGCCGCCTCGACGCGGATGTCCGCCGTCTGCACGACACGGCTGCGGCTGCGCTCGGACCGACCTTTCACATTGGCCCAGAGATCATCGAGCGAAAGATACCGCTCGTCATCCGGCCGGTTGAACCATTCGGACGACACCCGCCCGTTCCGCTCCCCCCGGCTCACTTCCACTTTCCAGCCACCTGCCCGCGTCGGTGCGACCGGATCCAGAACTTCCACAACGCCCATCGGCTATCTCCCGCGACGGGCGCCGGAAGCCACTCTCCCAGCCCTCAACCCGTCACCGGGAAACCGGCACTCCTCTCACTCTTCAGCCGGAACGCGAATGGCAGCAACGCGGGACAAAGCGGAAGATTGCGGTTTTCGTCTGGATGGCCGCTTGATTGCCCGTTCAAGACACTCAAGGGATGTCGAGCATCTGATCAGGTCGCGTCATGATCGAAGTCACGCCAAGGCATAGGGCCGGCGGCAGCGTCGAGTTCGGCGACAATTCGCGTCGCGGCCTCGTGTAGCTTTGAGCTGTCTGATCGACCAAAATATCCTCGATCAACGATCCTTAGGGGGCGCGCAATTTCATTTGAGAGGTATCTCTCCCATTCCTCGTGTCGCCCCTCGTAGGTTTCAGCGTGGATTGCCGAAGCGATCCTTTTCAGCAATGGCGCTTCCGCGAGATTATCGTATTTAGCTTCAAATAGGTCGGCCGCGCCTTCAAGCTCGTCAAAGCCGCCCTGACCCTGCGCATCCACGCATCGGGTGTAGAGCAAATCCTCAGTCTCCGGGCAAAGACCGTGCTTCTCGACGATCATCGAGATCGTCCCGCTTTGGTTTACCTCGTGATCCATATCCCAGATTGGCAGGAACCGAGTGTAAACGGGTACGAAAGCGAGGTCTTGGAGCGCGCACACAGCCGCGCCCAATTCACCAAATTGCGAAGAGTCACACTCCCAAAGGCTCTCGCTCCAAGATTGCAGCTTCTCCGACCGTTTGATGAGTTCCGAAACCGCGTCAAACCAGGCCATGGCATCTTTGCGCAAGCCCGGGTCGGCGACGATTGCTGCCCAGAAGGCAATTCCATCTTCTCGCCACGGATCGAACATTCCTTCGTCCGGGCGCCATTTGCCTGTCGGGTCCAAACCGAAATAGTAGATGTCTTCATCCCTCAGGAGTTCTTCGATTTGACCCAGCACGGCAATCATTTCAGCCAACGTCGCACGCAATCCCTGCTGGGTGGTGATATCGTGGCCGTGTAGGGAGTACACAACTTGGCCGTACCCTTGGTTTGGGAAAAATTGAGATGGCATATGTCGTCCTGGTGGTTGAAACCGTTGGCATACTACGATGAAATTTGTCCCAAATTTGACTAGCGAAAAACTCTATTTGTTAACAGCAGCGCATTGATGCGATCGCGCCAGTACTGCCATTGGTGCAAGGCGCAGCATCAGTCACTCAGGGCTCGAAGCTGCCTTGCGGCAGTGCAACGGGCCCGGCGGTTTTCCCGCCGGGCCCGAGGGGGGACCCCGTTCCTCAGAACGGGATCTCGTCGTCGCGGTCGACCAGCTCGGGGTTTTCGTTCTCGGCCGACTTCGGGCGGCTCAGGAAGTCGACCTTCTCGGCGATGATCTCGCAGCCGTAGCGGTCGTTCCCCATGCTGTCGATCCACTTGGTGTAGTGGATGCGGCCGTGGACGAGGACCTTCATGCCCTTTTCGCAATGCTCTGCGACCGTCTTGCCGAGACCGTTGAAGCAGGTGATGCGGTGCCATTCCGTGTCCATGACCCGGTAGCCGTTCTCGTCGCGCAGGACGCGGCCTTCCGAGAGGCGGGGGCGGGAGGTGGCGAGGCTGAAGTTGGTGATCTTGGTGCCGCCCTGGGTGGTGCGGACTTCAGGGGTCTGGCCGATGTTGCCGGCGAGGATGACGATGTTCTGCATGGTAAGCTCCTGTGTGTCCTGTCTTCGGGACCGTCCCTTCGACAAGACCCGGAAAAAGCCCGTCGGGTGACGCGTGCACGGTGGACAGAATGGACGCCGGAAACCCCCAGAGGACCGGGGTGGAGCGGGCAGCCCCAAAGGGGCAACACGGCCCGGGCTGACGCGGGGTTGCGCGCAAGAGCCCGAACGGGATTAGGGGATTGTCAGTCGAAGGGATGGCCCAGGAGACAGCGATGCGCGGGGAGCCCATGCCAGACCCTGTCACCCTGTCCTTCGGAACAGCCTGACCCCCAATCCAGCACCCCTCCGGCGGCGAAGACGGCGATCACCAGCCTCCGCCACCCCTGCCCTTGCCTTCCGGGAGTTGCGGCAGCCTGCCGCGACAGGCTATCGATACCGGGACATTCAGGACACGGGCCGCATCAATGGCTGATTACGATCTCGAGGCACTGACGCTCAGCGAGCTGAAGAAAATGCAGAAGGACGTCGCCAAGGCGATTGCCACATTCGAAGATCGGCAGAAGGCGGAAGCCCGCGCCAAGGTGGAAGCTCTCGCCCGGGAACTGGGCTACTCCCTGGGTGAACTTGTCGGCACCGAGACGAAATCCTCCCGTGCACCGGCAGCGGCGAAATACCGGCACCCTGAGGACCCCGCACTTACGTGGTCCGGTCGTGGGCGCAAACCGCAGTGGTTCGTGGAGGCGTTGGAGGCGGGAAAGACCGCGAGCGACCTCACCATCAGTTGAAGGCTTGACCTACGCGATCGGCCCGAAGCGGACATCTACAGACCACTCTGGGTGCTGTGATGCAATCCTCCGAAGGAGACATTCGGGCGCGTGCCAGATGAGGCGGGAAGCGAAAGTCAGGTGTTCGGATTTACTGGATACCGCAGCATTCAAGACTTGGCGGAGATTTTGAACAATGTTGACTCATTGCAAGCCACCGGAATCTGCGGATGAGAATTATTTTTTGGCTTCACAACACTTGGCCGACATGTGATCCAAAAGTCCAAAGCCCACATACCCCATGGCAGGGGTATAGCCGGAAACACGCCGGTGACGAATGATGACTGCTCGCCGCCAAAGTTTTCCCACATTTGGTTGTTCTAGATCAATCTGATGATAGGTACTCGCTTTTCGCAAAAAGCGATCAGTTCCAGAGCTGAAGTCTGGGCGTTGGGGAGTAGACCAATGAATGATTCGTCCGAGCAGGAGTTTATTCAGCAACAGTTAGAGCAGATTGAAAGTTGGTTCAGAGAAGGCCGGATCACGAAGGAACGCTACGAGCTAACTCGCACGAATTTCCTTGCGCAATTCGATACGGTAAGTGACGAAGAATACTTCGCCTTGCGCGACGCGGCGCGCCGTCCGGCGCTGTTGCTTGACAAGATGCCGCGACCGGACATGCCGGGCGCGCCGGGATGTTGGCTTGGTGGCCTGCCGACGCTGCCTTCGGACATTGCCTGGCCGTGGTTCACCTACCATGGCAGGCCGCTTGCCCCCATGCATTTTGTCGCGCAAATCGATCTGGCGCAGCTGCCCAATCTTGAAGGCTTGCCCGCGCGCTCGACCACGGGGACGCTGTTTTTCTTCGTCAGCCCAATCCTGAACCAGCTACTGGACGGAAATGGCTGCGGACCGAAGGGCCACGTTTTCTATGTGGCGGGGGATGTGTCGAGGCTGGCTCCACGCCCGATGCCGGCTTTTCCCGACTTTGCCGACTTTCCGAACTTAGTTGAGGGTTGGGAGGTCCATTACGAAGAAACGCGGACCACGTCGCTGGATCGTTGGAACATCGGTTTTCGTCCTTTCGAAAACCTTGAACGAGTCGATGATCGGCGTACAGCCGTCACACGTCGTATCGGCGAAGAACAGTCTGAAATCATGGATGCGCTCTCGGCGGAAGCCGTCAGCCGACTGGCTGGCGCGACGCGAATGACCGATTACGCCGCTCTGCACCGAATGTTCGGGCTGTGTATGGGGTCCCCGCGCACCCCCGACCCAACCGACGCGAAGTCGGGGAAATGCCGGTTACTGCTCCTCGATTGGGATGCCGATATTGGCTATTATGACTACCTTACCAGATGGACATCGTTCTGGATTGGCCGCGACGATCTTGAACATGGCCGTTTCGAGCGCGCATTCTTGGAGTTTGAGGGCGCGTAATGGCGAAGATTTCCGGAGCAGACGCGACGGAACTTTGAGACCGCCCTGTGTCGATTTCCACCCTTTGGGTCAAATGGCCTGCCTCCTGATCGCAAGATTGCTCGAATGTCTGCTTCCATGCCCCGGATCGGGTGCCTTCGCACGCGCAGAGAAGGTCCGGAATCCGCCCTTACGTACCGCGATCTGCGCGGGCGGCACACTGGGCTAACAAGATCGGCACCGCCGATCACTCTGTCGAAGATAGGCCCGGAGGCGCACCTGCGCCGTGCCGGGCCATCGGAAAGTGAGGCCGAAGCCTCACCCGAAGGGATCGTATTCCGAGACGATCAGGACCTCGTCGCCGTCGATTTCGTCGGCGGGGACGGCGCCGAAGGTTCCATCCCCTGCCTGGAAGACGACGATCGAGACCATGAGCGTGGCGGCGAGGGAGGCGGCGAAGGCGTGTGCATCTTTGCGGGACATCTGTTTGGCTCCTGTCTTGGAGGCGGGGGACCATCCCCCGCGCGACAGGACCCCGCAGGCCCGAAGACTGGCTGACATCACCGGGTGCGTTCGGCTCGCCCGAATCCACCCGGCGGCACGGGCTCGCCCGTAGTCCGACCCCTCGCGGGTTGATCTCGAAGACGGGATTCGGGGCAAGGAAGGGAATGGCGAGCGGGGGATGGTGCCCTGACGACTGGAGCCGGTTGTCCCTCTGATGCTTGTAACGCGCCGCCGGTCTCCCGGGCAGGCTTGTGGTTGAAGACCTCCGTCTTTGGGGATGGATCCTATGGTGCCCCGGGGCATCGCGGGACGATGGTATGATCGGTGAGAGGCCTGCCCTTCAGAAGGCCCCCCACGCATTTTCAGGGCTCAGGCGGCGAGTTCCGCGCCCCCTGCCCTATCGCTGTCCTCGGCACCGACGATCTCAAGCCGCGCGTTGCGATAGCCCTCTCGCGCGATCCAGAGCTCGGCCGCGGTGACGGACTCCGCCAGATGCAGCAACTCGGTGTTGCCCCCGAAGTCCAGAAGCACGCGCACCTGCCCAGCCTTCGGTTCCTCGGCCACCTCGAAGACCAGTCGGCTGTCCGCCGAATGGCTGCGCATGATGGTGACGAGGATGACCCCGGCCGAGGAGAAGTTCCCTTCATGCAGCGTGAAGGAGGCCGGAGCAGTCCAGTTCGGATATACCCGAGGCGGTTCCTTCTTCACGAGACGGCCGACGCCGTTCGAACGCTCCCAGGCGGCAAGCTTCTTGGTGAACCGTGCCGGCGGCTTGGGACTGCCGTCGGTATAGCGGATCAGCGCCCCCAGAGGGGCTGTGTCGATGATGGTTGTTGCAGACATGATTCCTCATCCAGAATGCGAGTGTTCGCATTCATCATATTGATATTGCTGCGTTTTGTGGGGGTGAGGGCGGGTTTCCCCGCCCCCGGATGGCTCAGATCACTCTGCCGCCATCATCGCCGCGACGCTGTCCGGCAAATCGGCGGTCAGGAAGGCCGGAAGATCGACATCCTCGGGCTGGCCCGCGCCCTCCCCCTGCCCTTCTGCAATCTCCTCGCCGTCGTCCACCACCAGATCGGCGCGGCGCAGGACCTCGGGCAACCAGCCACTGCCCTTGAGGAGCCGCTCGGCTTCGGTCGCCATCTCGCCCTTTTTGAGGTGATCGAGAAGCTGCGCAGTCCCCTCGCCTTTCGCCTCGCGCACAGCCTCGAGGATCCGGACCTTGGGCACGCGGTTGAGGTAACCGTCGACCGTCGGCTCCCAACCTGCCTCGACCATGTCGAGCTCCACCGCGCGGGCCACGAGATCGGCATGGGCCATGCGGCGGGTCAGGCCGGTGGCCGAGATGCCAGCCCCATAGGGGTTCACCTTCTCATGGAGCGCGTTGATCCCGAAGCTGAGGCAATGCGCGAGCAGGGACAGCCGGCTGCCTTGGTCGAGAACGGACAGATAATTCCAGAGCGCAACATCGTCGCCGAGGGGCAGATCAGCCTCCCAGGCCGCGTGCCGTTCGTCGACCAGCTTCGCCACCACGCTGTCCTTGAGATCGGGCGCCTGGGCCGACATGTAGACGTGTCGGACGGAGGCTTCGAGGCAGCTGCCTGAGGCCGAGGAGGTGCGGAAGGTGTCCGTCACCAGCTTCAGGAGCAGGAGCGTCAGCGCGACGTCCGGAGAACGCCCGATGGCCTCGCGCAGGGCCAAGGTCCGGTGAGCGGTCAGTTCCATGACCAGCCGCTCGGGCAGCGGCTTCAGCGCCCCGTCGTCTTCCTCCTCGGACGCATCGACGCCGATCGGCTGTCCACCCGAGGTGATGACGGTACCCCCGGCGGAGGTCACCGACGGGTTCCAGTTGGAAACACCGACATCACCCCCCTGCCCCATGGCATCCGCGCAATCACCATCCTGGACCGCGGTCTCCTCGCGCGGCTCGTCCTCGGGCCGGACATAGCCGCGACAGACAGCCAAGCTGCCGTCCCGATCCAGCGACACGAAGACCCCCGCCCGCGCAATCTCGGCCGGGTCGTAGATCAAGGGCCGCTGTTCGAGTGCTTCCATTGCCATCTCGAGCTGCCCGAGCCGGGCATCGATCTCCTCAGGGTACTCGTCCTCGCCGGAGTATTCCTCCTCCAGCGTCCGATACTCTGCGAGGAGCGTCGCGTGGGCCGCGCTTTCCTCGTCGGTCATCGGTGCGGGATCACCGGCCAGACGCCGCAGCCCGTGGCTGTAGCCATAGGGCAGGTCGGTCGCCACCTCGATCCACTTCCAGCCCTCCGAAGTAAGTGCCTCGGCTTCCGCCTGGAGCTTCTCGGAGACCAACCGGTCGAGCAGGGCAGGGTCCTCGAGCCAGCCACCATCGTCGCCCTGGAAGAGATCACGCAGGACGGCACCGCCCGCCGCCTCATAGGTATCGACACCCACGAAGACCGCACGACGATCGGAAGCTCGGACCGAGGTCTCAGTGAGCATGCGCCGGATGGCGTAGGGCTCCTTGTTCCAGGAGTTCTTCACTGCATCCCAGACCTGCACCTGACGCGCGTGATCCGGGTTCACTGTGAAGGCCATCAGCTGCTCCAGCGTCATGCCGTCCTCGGCATAGACCTCGAGCAGGGCAGGGGCCACGGACGCGAGTTTCAGGCGCTGCTTGACGATCTGCCGCGTGACGAAGAACGCCGCCGCGATCGCTTCCTCACCCTGACCCTTCTCGCGCAGGGCCACGAAGGCGCGGAACTGATCGAGCGGGTGCAGAGCGACGCGCTGCATGTTCTCTGCCAGCGAGTCGTCCTCGGCCAGAATGTCGGACGCAGCATCCCGCACGATGCAGGGGATCGGCGCGGCCTTCGCCAGCCTCTTCTGCTTCACTAGGAGCGACAGCGCCTCGAAGCGGCGGCCACCGGCCGGGATCTCGAACGTGCCGGTTTCGACCCCGTCGGCATCAAGCACGGGCCGGACGTTCAAGCCCTGCAGCAGGCCGCGCCGGGCGATGTCCTCGGCCAGTTCCTCGACCGATACGCCGGCCTTGATGCGCCGCACGTTGGACTGGCTCGGCACGAGCTTGTTGAAGGGGATATCCCGCGACGGGGACAGGGTGATGTTCTGGGCAACCTTAGCCATCAGATCTTCTCCACGACGGGCGTCGGAAGCCACTCTCCCGATCTCACTTCCCGTCACCCCTCAAACCCCCAGCCTTTCCCTCTATCTGCTGGTTGCTCATCAGACGGCGCAGAGAGTTCACAGCTGTGAACTTCATCGATTGGGATGCCGACGGGGAGAATGTTCACAGCTGTGAACATCACGCAGCGCTTCGCCGGGACATCAGAGCCATGACCATCGGCCCGCAGGAGAACTCGCCCGCCGCCGCCTTCGATGTCAGCGCACGGAGATAGCCACCGGGCGATCGGATGTCGGAGAAGCGTTCCAGCATGGCGACAACAACGATCGATGCCTGCTCGGGGCCCATGAACCGTTGCGCTTCTTCCCAAGCGGAAGCACTGATCCCCATGGCCGGCCGCACATGGCAAGCCGCGTCGAAAAGCTGATGCCAGTGGCGGATATCGCCCTGGTAGAAAGTTTTGAGCGACGGGCAGCCCGCGATCACCAGATGGAGCGGGATCTTTGGCACGCGTCTTGTGTCCGCTTCTTCCACGTCAGCAGCAGGTGCATCCGTTTCAACATATGGCGCGCTGGCCGCCGCCCCGCCTTTTTCTAAGGCAGGTTCAAGATCTATAGATTCTTTATTTGAATTATGATGGTGGCGTTCAATATTGGCACCATTGGTGTTCATTTCTTCTGTTTCAGGACCATCAATGACGTTGCGTGCGTGGTCGAGAATGGCTTCAAGGTCGGCGCGAAATGCTGAGAGCTCCTCGAGCGTGAGCTTGCGGCGGAGGGCGCGCGCCGTAAGGGCCGCCTTGTCGCGAAGCTGATCCCAAAGGCCAAGGCCAGGGCGGATCTCCTCTCCGAACTCGGCCAGGGCAGCAAGGTCTCGCCGCATGAGGCTCACGACTTCCCTCAGGCGCCGAACACGCTCCTCGGCCTCACGCACGGCCTCTGCGGCCCGTGCAATCTCCTCGGACCGACAGTAGATTGGCGACAGGTCGAAGCCGAAGGCCACGCGCTCTTCGCCGTGCTTTCGGACATAGCGCTTCCCGTTGGGGCTATCGCGCCGCATGAGCAAGCCAGCATCCACCAGACGGGCAATGTGCCTGCGCATCGTGGAGCAGGGCATGCCGTTCAGCCGCTCGCAGATTGCCTTGTTCGACGGGAAGACGACCATCTCGGTATTCCCGCCAAGTGCATCATCCGGAAAGAAGCTGAGAAGCCCCTGCAGAACGGTCAGATCGCGTTCGGAAACCCCAAAGGCCGCCTGCGCCTTAGACAGCTCGCGAAGGAGCTCCCACTTGTTGACGGGCTTGCCCGGAACAGACGCCTCAGGACGCTCGACCACGCGCAGATGGGCGTGCGAGATCGGCCGCATAAACGGCGAAATCGGTGTGTACTCCATGATGTCATTCACGAAGGCATAGAAAAGCTGTTCCGCGAATCACATATGACTTGCGGTTTGCGCGCCGGCCCACTACCTTGAAAGTGCTAAGATCAAAGTTGGGGTCTCGTGGAGCGCAAGCTTTGCGGGACCTTTTCTTTAGCCTGTACCGTGCCTCCTTTTTGTTGCTGCTCTGCCTCTCTTCATGTCTCGCCTTTCCAGCGATCGTGAAGCTCTTCGAGGACGTCCTGCGCGCGTGCATCAAGCCACTCCGCAAAGGCATCATCCACATCCGTCAGGTCCAGGCGAAGCGCCCGGCCAGATCTCTTGATAGCGCCCACGGGCGTGCCATCGATCACAAGGGCAGTGGTCTTCGATCTCGGCTTCTTGCCGAGCGTCGAGCTCACACTCTTTTTTACGTGCCGCGCAACGGCCTCAAAAGCCGCCACCGAAGGATCAACCTGCGGATCCTCATCCGCCTGTTCGTTCGCGGCCGCCTTGGCGCGAACATCAAGAGCAATTCGGGAAAGATCGTCGTTCTCGACCCGGCTGTCGGCAAGCTCCTTGGCCAAAGCTTCCCATCTGGGACGGCCGACGCCGTGCGCCGGTCCGATTGCATGGGCCAGTGCAGTTCCGATCGCCTTGGCAACCGAGATCGACATCGATACCGCCGAACGGGTCACGTTCAGCACTTCGGCAATCTGTGCCTGCGAGCCAAAGCCACTATCGAGCAGTTCCTGAGCGAAGAGGGCACGCTCGATGTAACTCAGGTCACGTCTACCAGTATTCTCTGAAACCTGAGCGCGGAGTGCCGCCGTATCGTCCAGGTTAGCGATGAGGGCGCGAACCTTGCTCACTTTGTCGGAGGCACGAATGGCCTCAAGACGGCGGCGTCCATAGACGAGGAGATACCGATTGGGGTCGGTCGCACGGCGCCGAACAAGGATGGGCACAGTCTGCCCGTTTTGTTCAATCGACGCGCGAAGGTCGTGCACATCCTTTGGGTCGAGGCGATCCGAGTATCGCTCGTCTTGGATCTCAGCCGGATCGAGCTCCCAAACATGGTGAGCATCGACAGCATCACGCGCTGACCGCAGGGCCCGATTGCTAGACATCATGCTACCAGGGGCAGGGGGCGTCCCCGCCGCTGCAAGACTATCCAGCATGGACATGCGCTTCTTCTTGCTGTCGGCCATCAGCGCCCCCAAGTCTTCTGAATGAGCTGGGCAATCTCGTCGTTGACCGCATTCAGGCTTTCAATGGCCCGGTCATAGGTCGTCCGAGTGAACGCGCTGCGTTCGACCTCGTAAAGGGTCTGCTTGGTCAAACCGGCATCTGAGATGGCCGTCGACTTGAGCATCGGCGCGTTCAAAACCTTGTCGCCGTACATCGTTCGTAAGAAGGCGACGATACGGTTCTGCGGTGCGTCTGTCGGCTCATACCGGGTCAAGAGATACCGCATCCAGTCATGCGACATGTCGGCCCCACTGTCGGCAATGACGTCCATCAGGTCGGCCGTCATTCTGAGGAACTGGCTCATCGACATCACGTCGAGCATCTCGGGATGGATCGTAACGAGAACGCCTGTCGCGGCCGACAGCGCGGACATGGTCAAGAACCCCAGTTGCGGAGGACAGTCGATGACGACGACGTCATACCGCTCATCGACCTGCGCCAGCGCCTCCTTCACACGGAAAAAGAACAAACCCGCGTTGCCGCGAGAAAGCGCCCGCGGCGTCTCGTGCTCGAACTCCATCAGTTCGAGATTACCAGGAATCAGATCGAGGTTCGGGATATATGTCTTGCGGATCACCTCGGCGATCGGAACCGGGTCTTCATAACGGATCGCATCGTAGAGCGTGCCGCCGTCCAGCAGGTCAAACTCAGGCTGAACCCCATGCAAGGCCGTGAGAGAAGCCTGCGGATCTAGGTCGATCGCCAGAACTCGGTAACCCTTGAGAGCCAACCGTTGAGCGAGATGCGCCGAGGAGGTCGTCTTGCCCGACCCACCCTTGAAGTTCATCACGCCGATGATCTGCAGATGGTCACCTGCGCGACGACCTGGAAGGTAGTCTCCCGGCTTGCGAGCCGTTTTTTCCAACAAAACGCGCAAGTTATGGATGTCTTCGGCCGAATAGTGCCGCCGGTTCCCCGATGAAACTTCCGGCGACGGCCCCTTGCCATCAAGGTGGAGCTTCCTGAGGTATGAATCGTTGACGCCCAGCAGAGCAGCTGCTTCCCCAGAGGTGAATTTGCGCATAGACTTGGATGCGTCGGGCGGAAACAGGCTCTCACGCTGCGAATGCAGTTGCGCCGCCAGCAGTTCAGAGTGCTGACGGATCACAGCGTTGAGGTCTTCCTGTGTATCGGCTCTGCTCATCTGCCCTCGCGCGCCCGTGGCGTGTTCACGGATTTTGGCGTTTAGTCGCCCTTTTCCGTGACTATTGCCGGAGAACTCAGATTCGTGCAAGCTCTTTCTAAATCTGGTGTCAGGCGCCGCATGATGCACAAGAGTAGCCTGGGTTCGGGGACAGGCTTGCCGACGTGACCAGCTTGATATACATTCCTGAACGTATATCCACGCAGGAGGTCACGATGCAGGTCGCAAAATGGGGCAACTCGCTGGCCGTCCGTTTGCCCGCGGAGCTTGTCCGGGAACTTGACCTTAAGGAAGGCGATCAGATCGATCTGGTCAAGGACGACGGCCAAGTCAAAGTTCGTCGTCTGGCGCGTGCGGATGAGGTGCTCACAGGTCTCCGCCGCTTCCGGGGTAAGCTGCCCGCTGCAGAACGCCTAAGCCGCGACGACGCGCATGAGCGCTGAATTCGCGGATACGAATGTTGTCCTCTACCTGCTCGACGACGGCCCGAAGGCCGATCGAGCCGAGACCATCCTGGGGCAGGGGCCTCGGATCAGCGTTCAGGTCCTGAACGAGACGCTGGTGAACTGCCGCCGCAAGGCTGGCCTGAGTTGGGAGGAAGCAGCAGCATTTCTCGAAGGCGTGCGCGCCTTGTGCCCCGTCGAAGACCTGACACTTCAGACCCATGACGTCGGTCGCGCTTTGGCGGAACGCTACGGCTTCTCGATCTATGATGCGATGATCGTGGCGAGCGCCCTGATTGCGGGTTGCGCCACGCTGTGGAGCGAGGACATGCAAGATGGACTGCTCGTTGAAAACCAGCTGCGGATTGTGAACCCGTTTGCATAAGGGGTGGCGGTCCGCTGCGTCTACCCCAGTAGCCCTAGCCTTTCGGCCCGCTCCAGCAGCATCTTTACCGACGAGGGCTGCCAGCTGGTCCGCCCACGCGGCGTCCGCTCCCGCATCTTCTCGAGCCGGTTGCAGATTTCTTGCAGCGTAATTTCCGGGTTTGCGCCCTTGATGCCGGCCACGATGGCGGGCAAGCGGTCGTCGGTATCGCGACGACCGGCACGGCCCAGAACGGTTTCCGGCAGAAAGCCGTCGCGGACATAGGCATTCACGGCGCGTAGCAATCGGCTTTGTGTCCACTGGCGCTCATGGGGCAGGGGGCCGTTGACGATGCGCACTACGTCTTCCCAGGCCAAGTCCGGGCGCAGGCGACGGACATGGGGAACCCAGTCCTGCGCCGTCTCGTTCAGGCGTTCCATGTAGCCATCCTGCCGCGCCAGCCGCACCTTGCGCAACGCCGCCGGATCGCGGGCGCGCAAGCCCGGATTGCCGCCGATCCGGCCCTTGCTGCGCGCGCTGGCCAGCCCCGCCTTGGTGCGTTCGCGGATCAGGGCGCGCTCGAACTCGGCCGCGGCGCCGAGAATTTGCAGGGTGAACTTGCCCTGCGGCGAAGACGTGTCGATCGGGTCGGTCAGAGAGCGGAAGAAGGCACCCTTCGCCTCCAGCCGCTCGATCACCTCCAGCAGATGCGAGAGGGATCGCGCCAGGCGGTCGATGCGCACGACGACCAGCGTGTCGCCTTTGCCGATCCGTTCCAGCACGCGGGCCAGCACGGGCCGCGCGCGGTTCCCGCCAGAGGCCTGCTCCTCGTGGATCTCGACGCAGCCCGCCGATTTCAGGGCCTGCGACTGGGGCAGGGGGGTCTGATCTTCGGTCGAGACGCGCGCGTAGCCGATCAGGGGCATCAAAACAGGCCTTTTGCAGTTTCATGTAGCGCGAATAAACGACCGTTTGTAAACGAATGCAAGGGCGCTCTCTGTGACCCTGCTCAACGAAAAGCCGTTGGTTTCCATACACTGAGCGCGATCACAGAGCCCTCGCCGACCATCGCCTGCGCGTGCTATATAAGGTGCGTGAGTGCACTCTGACAAAACCCTTGGGTAAGATGCAAAACTTAGATATTTTGCATATATGAAGCCTCAAGCGCCTGTCTTAAATGATGAATATGATGCTCTCATCCTCGCCGGTGAGGAGGTGGAAGAGGCGTCTGAGGACGATCTGTGGTTTCTGCCCGGTCCGATGGAAGAGGAACCGGATTATTTGCCGCCCGGACCACGGGCCGAACCGTGTGAAACCGAAGTCCTCGACGATTGGCGGAAAGCAGAGGCGGGCCAAGCCGCGCGTCTCGCCCGCGCCGCAGGTCGGCTCGGCGCGCTTGATGATAGGCTGCGGCGCGGGCCAGAGGGTTGGCGCCACAGGCTGGCCCTGATCGAGGCTGCCGATCTGAGTTGGTTCGCGGGCGACCGCATTGGACCGGATAGGCTGGCGCTCTGGATCTCCATGCGCCTGTTAGGGGTACAGGACGACACCGCCGCGCTCGCGCGTGTCGGTTGGGCGGTGCGGCGGCTAACCGGTGGGCCGGGACCGGAGGTAGACCTTTCCGCCTTCCTTGACCGCCGCGACCCCGAGAACCTCGCCGATGCGGCCGAACCGTTTGCGGATCGCGCAGGCGGTTGGCTGGATCTGACGGCGCAAGCCTCCGAGTTGCACCCGATCACCCGTGCTTGCTTGGGCTTTCACCTCTGGAGCCTCGCGGGACTCGGGCAGCAAGGCGATCGAATGGAGGCGGCAGTCACAGCTGCGCGGATCGCGGCCAGCGAGGGCAAGGGAGCAGTCTTTGCGCCTCTGGCAATGGGCGGGGCAGGGGGGCTACGAGCCGGTGGTCTACCGGTCGACCGTCTCGCGCGTTGGCTCGACGGCATCGAGACGGCATGCCTGACAGCGATGCGGCACCTTGACGATATCGAAGCTTGGGCTGCGCGGGCGGAGGCCGAGATGACGCCGCTTTCAGGCAAGACACCCCCTTCCTTGCGCGCTGTGCTGACCGAATGGCCGCTCGTTTCGGCCCCGATGGCCGAGGCCCTGACGGGCGCCAGCCGTGCCGCCGTCCAGCGCAACCTTGCCTGGATGGAAATGCGAGGCCTGATATGCGAGGTGACAGGGCAAGGGCGATTCCGGATGTGGCGGCTTGCAACTTAGGTTTAGCTCGTCGTCCGGAGGACAAAAATTTACGTTTAGGTCAAAACAGCCGTACGCTACGCTTGTAGAGATTCACGCATCGAGCCCATGAAGACCAATCTTACGTGGTTGATGGCTGTCCATAAGGGAGAAAGTAAACTTGCCTGCGTCCTGTCTTGGCCTTGATCCACAACTTAGAAATGCGTGGCCCAGCTGGGATGGCTCTCGTCGATGATCAAGGCGTGGCTGTGCCTGCGATGCCCTTGCAGATGGGGGTGATCAAGCGGCAGATTGTCGTGGGTATGCTCTACCTCGACAGGATCGTTTGCGGGCCAGAGCTTCAATGCAACAAGCATTCCAATGCCAGCGAGGAGGGCCAGTCCGGCCAGCGCGGGAATGACGCCATAGACCGTCAGCATCCAACCCGACAATGGATAGGTCACCAGCCAGCAGGCGTGCGACAGCGCGAATTGCGCTGCGAAGAGTGCCGGGCGGTCTCCGGCATGGGCGGAACGGCGCAGCAAGCGGCCCGAAGGGGTGAGGACGGCGGAATACCCAAGTCCCACCAGCAACCAGGCTGCCAGAAGGATCGACCAGCCGAGCCCGGCTACGAGGACCGTCATTCCCAGCCCCAGAAGTGTCGCCACCATCAGCAGCGCGCCACCGAACATCACAGGCCGGTCCGGCAGTGCATCCAGAACACGCGGCAAAGCCAGAGCGGCCGTCATGGAGCCCGCACCGAAGGCGAACATCGTCCAGGCCAGTGCACTCTCGGACAGGCCGAGCTCTCCGCGCACCAGAACGACGGTATTGACCAGCACCATCGCCCCCGCCGCCGCTGCCGCAAGATTCAGCGCCAGGAGCCCGCGAAGGCGGGGCGTGGCAAGATAGATGCGGATGCCGCGCGTGGTGCGGTGATAGACGCCGCGGGGCTCGGATGGACGGGGGCTCGGCAGCAGCACCGAGACGACCAGGAGGGCCGAGGCGGTAAAACCTGCGACCGTTCCGAGGAAAAGCGAACTGTAGGACATCACCGCGAGCAGAAGTGCGGCCAAGGTCGGACTGACGATGTTCTCCAGATCGTAGGCCAGCCGTGACAGCGACAACGCGCGGGTATAGCGCGCCTCTTCGGGCAGAACGTCCGGGATCGTCGCCTGAAAGGTCGGCGTGAAGGCGGCGGAGGCCGATTGCAGCAGGAAGATCAGCACATAGACCTGCCAGACCTCGGTCACGAAGGGCAATGCCAGCGCGACACCCGCCCGCACCAGATCAAGCGTCACCAGCAGCGCGCGGCGCGGCACCCGGTCCGCGAAGGCCCCGGCGATGGGGGCGATGCCCACATAGGCCACCATCTTGATGGTGAAGACCGTGCCCAGCACCAGCGCGGCCCCGTCGCCTGCAAGATCGAAGGCCAGCAGACCGAGCGCGACCGTTGCGAGTCCGGTTCCCAGAAGCGCCACGATCTGCGCCAGAAACAGATGACGGTAGGTGCGGTCGGAAAGGATATCGAGCATGGCGAGCCTCAGAGATAGCGGGCAATCGTCCGCAGTTCGGCACGATCCGTTTCGGACCCCTCGACGTCCAGGCAATGATCCATATGGTCATGGATCAGCGCCCGCTTGGCGTTCGTGATAGCCTTTTCGACCGCCTGCATCTGTTGGGCGATTTCGAGGCAGGGCTTGCCTGCCTCGATCATCTCGATCACGGCGCGCAGGTGGCCGTCAGCACGTTTCAGCCGGGCGACGAGGGCGGGATGACTTGCATGAACCGGGGAATCTGTCATATGAAAGGCTTATCCTCCCCTGGGGGATAGAACAAGATGGTGCCGCGACGCACCACGCGAGCGACGAGCGGGCAGGCAGAGTTGATGACAAGTTTACGGACAATCGGAAAGGCGGCTTTCGCGACCCTTCTCTGCGCGGCCATTCTTGTCTGGTCGGTGATGCCTACAACCTCGCACGCTCCCGCGATCATCGATGTGCTTCAGGAGCACGCGGAGATGATCGCCGAGCACGGGCATTCGCACGGTTTGGAAGAAGACCTGGCTTGGGCCATGCACGGGCACAGCCACGACAGTATCGATCACGACCACAGCCAGGCGGTTGTGCCTCGCCCCGATCTGTCGCCGCAGCCGCTCGATATCTACAGGACCGCATGGTGGCTGAGTTCAGCCACAGCGAATACGCTACGGATCGACCAGATCGAACGACCTCCGCGCGTCTGATCGACCGCGCGCTATCGGCGCGTTTCATTCGATCATCAACACATATGCGGAGTTCAATCCATGACTACAGTCCATCGGGGCTGGACCGATCCCGGCATACGCCGGATCGTGATCCTGTCCTTCATTACGCTGTCAGCGCTTATCTCAAGTGCGGGCCACGCGCTTGCCCATAACGTCACCGAAGGTGACGCGGGCTACATCCAGGAAATCTGGGGGGTAAACATCATTCCCTTCATGTATCTCGGTGCCAAACACATGGTGACGGGTTACGACCACATCCTGTTCCTGCTTGGCGTCGTCTTCTTCCTCTACAGGATGAAGGACGTGGGCATCTATGTGAGCCTCTTCGCCCTCGGGCATTCGACCACGATGCTGGCGGGCGTCTGGTTCGGATGGGGCATAAATGCCTATATCATCGACGCCATAATCGGCCTGTCGGTCGTCTACAAGGCGCTCGACAATCTCGGCGCCTACCAGCGCTGGTTCGGGTTCCAACCCAACACCAAGGCCGCGACGCTGATCTTCGGCTTCTTCCACGGCACTGGCCTGGCCACCAAGATCCTCGACTACGAGATCGCCTCGGACGGACTTCTGGCCAACCTGCTGGCGTTCAACGTGGGCGTCGAGATCGGTCAGCTTCTGGCGCTCGCCATGATCCTCATCGTCATGGGCTACTGGCGGAAGTCCCCGAACTTCTTCCGCCAAGCCTACACCGCCAACGTCGTCATGATGTCCATGGGCTTCATCCTGATGGGCTTGCAAATCACCGGCTATTTCGTAGCCACCTGAGAAATTGGAGACCAAAATGTTCAACGCAGAAAAACCGAGCCTCGAAGAACTGCCAAGCTCCGCGCAGCTGATCCGTTCCACCGCCATCGCGGCCGCCAGCGCCGTCGCGATCCTCGTGACCGTCGTGTTGCCCGCTGAATACAACATCGACCCGACCGGGATCGGTGGAGTCCTTGGACTGGCGGAAATGGGCGAGATCAAGACCCAGCTCGCGGAAGAGGCCGAGGCCGACAGGCTGATAGAGCTTGAGGCAGAGGAACAGTCGAGCCTGATGAACGATATTTTCGGGCTCTTCGTCGGCGCGGCACACGCGCAAGAAGTCGAAGTCTGGCGCGATGAGATATCCTTTACTCTAGCACCTGGTGACAGTGCCGAATGGAAGCTGGTGATGGAAGAAGGCCAGACGGTCGAATACCGGATTTTTGTCGAAGGCGGTCGCGTGAACTTCGATATGCATGGCCATGGCGGCGGTCAGTCGGTGACCTATGATAAGAGCCGCGGCTCCACTGGCGACGCAGGCGAGATCGTCGCCGCGTTCGACGGCGAACACGGCTGGTTCTGGCGCAACCGCGACAGCGAGCCCGCCACCGTGACCGTTCAGGTTCGCGGTGAATATGCCGAATTCAAAGACGCCAGTTGAACTCAGGGGCTACCACTGCCGAATCGCGTGGAGTTGGTGGCCCCTACTCATTTAGGCGGGCGGCCAGTTCTGCGCAAATCACAGCGATGAAGGTTTTGAGTTCTCGAAACAGAAGCGCGTTGTTGCGCAGACCAGATCTGGCCCAACGAGAGTAGCTTGTCAGTTGATACAAAGTGCAACCGTAGCAGGCGCTCTAAGCCTGAAAGGACCGCCGACTTGTTCACAAAAATATTCCCTTGAACCTCTAGCTACTAGAAGTCTTATCTACTGAAAGTGAACACATGCCGTTCTTGCCATCAATCGCCGGCGGGAACCGAAAGGGTACGAAATGCTGACAAGACGACACTTCATCCAGACAACAACGGCGCTATTTTCGGTGACCGTTCCCGGCGTGGCTTTTGCCGACAGTTGGCCAACCGAGGCGCAGAAGGCTGCGTGGGACGCACAGGTGACGCCTCAGGATTATGTTGCCGAGACTTCCAACCCATGGGGATTGCACCCGCGGTTCCTACCGCAACGTGTAGTCGCGAACGACGGTCTCGTGCCGGGAGATATCCATGTCGATGCGGTCGCGCGATATCTCTACCACATTGAAGAGGGTGGGACCGCGATGCGCTACGGCGTGGCGATCGCGCGGGGGAACCTCTACGAGCCGGGTGTCTATACCATCAAGCGCAAGGTCAGGTGGCCGCACTGGCAACCGACACAGAGCATGATCAATCGCGACCCCGAACTTTATGCTGATATTGCCGATGGCATGGAACCCGGACCGGAAAACGCGCTTGGATCAAGGGCGCTGTATCTCTACGTCGGGGATCGCGATACCCTTCTGCGCATCCATGGCACTCCGAGCCCACGGAGTATCGGTGGCCGCGCAAGTTCGGGCTGCGTACGGATGGTCATGGCCCATATCAATGACCTTTACCCGAACGTCGAGACCGGCTCTACGGCCTATCTTTACTCGGCAGAGGACAGCGTCACTGCCCGCAGCTAAGCCAAGCAGCGGTCGGCAAACGTAGTTAAGTTTCGCGAGGGGTGCAGATACGATTGCCGTTCGCCGTTCGCAGCGGCAGCAGGGTCGTTTCAACGGGGCCGCTGTGTTCGTACCAGTAGCACCCGTCTTCCGGTACCAAGCGCGCGGTTGCAACATCCTGATCCGGGGCAGCCAATGCAATCACAGCTTCGGGAACGTTGCCCCGCTGGTCTGCCGCGTCGCCCGGCCCAGTCGGCTGGACTGCGCACCCGGCCGTAAGCGACAACGCCACTGCGACCATAATTTTTTGCTTCAGCATCATAACCCGCATCAAGCTTCCTTTCGTGACTGTTTTTCTTTGCAGCGGCTGTTCATGCTTAAAGGCGTGATAGAGCCGGTCACCGCATCCTCTAGCAATAAAACAAACTGAAATACCACCGTATTTTGCTCTTGAAGCTCTAGCTACTGTAGGGGCTATGCCATGGCGAAGCACCCGAATCCAGAGGTCCGTTCATGCCGTCCGACACCCACCGTCACGATCACGCCGAAGATACCCAGACAAGCAGCGGCAGCTGCTGCGGCAGCGCCGGATCGTGCGGCGACATCGTTCCGGCGACCCCCGCGCCAGCGGGCGGGCGCAGTTTTCAGGTGTCCGGCCTCGATTGCGCCGAGGAGGTAGCAATCCTGAACAAGGTGGTCGGCCCGAAGATCGGCGGGGCCGAGCATCTCGCGTTCGACGTGATCAATGGACGGATGACTATTCTCGACAGCGCCAAGAGTGTATCGGACGGCGAAATTGCAGAACTGGTCGCAAGGACCGGCATGACCGCCAAGCCCTGGGATGCCGAAAACGCGTCGGTCGACCAGGCGGCCCATCTTGCACGACAGCGGCTGTTTACGGCGCTCAGTGGCGGCTTCTGGGCCGCGGGATTTCTGTGGCACATCATCGAGACCGGCATGGGCGGGGCACTCGGCCTCTTCGCAGGGCACGGCGAAGCGCCGATGCCACTGGTCGAGGCAGGGCTATTCGCGGTTGCTATCCTGTTCGGTGTCTGGCTCGTGGCACCCAAGGCATGGTCGTCCGCACGGCGGCTGTCGCCAGACATGAACCTGCTGATGGTCGTCGCAGTCGCGGGTGCAATTGGCCTGGGCGAATTTTTCGAGGCGGCGACAGTCGCGTTCTTCTTCTCGCTCTCGCTTTATCTCGAAAGCTGGAGCATCGGGCGTGCGAGGAATGCGGTTTCAGCTCTGCTCGACCTCGCGCCGCCGACGGCAAGAGTTCTTAATGATGACGGCTCGGAAGCGGACGTTCCGGCTTCTGCGGTTGCTATCAACGCACATTTCGTCGTGCGCGGCGGAGACCGCATCCCATTGGATGGTGAGGTTGTCGATGGGGCAGGGGCCGTCGATCAGGCGCCAATCACCGGAGAGAGTGCGCTGGTCCCAAAGGAACGGGGCGACGAAGTCTATGCCGGTACGATCAACGGCGAAGGCACACTGACGGTGCGCGCCACGAAGGCCGCCTCGGACACCGTCTTGGCCAAGA
Source organism: Tropicibacter sp. S64 (assembly GCF_049803835.1). NCBI lineage: Bacteria > Pseudomonadati > Pseudomonadota > Alphaproteobacteria > Rhodobacterales > Roseobacteraceae > Tropicibacter > Tropicibacter sp. S64. The sequence goes on from NZ_JBNAGK010000013.1 coordinate 144,940, forward strand.
TCATCCGCATGGTCGGCGACGCCCATGCCCGCCGCGCGCCGGTGGAGCAGTGGGTGGCGAAATTCGCCCGCATCTACACGCCTATCGTCATGGCTCTCGCCATTGCAATTGCCCTGCTGCCGCCGCTCATTATCGGTGGGGCCTGGGATTATTGGTTCTACAATGCACTCGTGCTGCTGGTGATCGCCTGCCCGTGTGCTCTGGTCATCTCGACGCCGGTCTCCATCGTCGCCGCACTCACCGCCTCAGCGCGGGCCGGAGTGCTGATCAAGGGCGGTGCATATGTTGAGGCACCAGGCAAGACCACTGCACTGGCCATGGACAAGACCGGCACGATCACCATGGGCGAGCCCGAGGTGGCGGCGGTGCATCCGCTGGGCAAAGCATCGGCGCAAGATTTGATGACCCTCGCCGCTGGGCTGGAGGCACGTTCCTCGCATCCCTTGGCGCGCGCCATTCTTGCGCGGGCAGAAGCCGACGGCATCAAGGTATCCGCCGCGGAAGATACCCGAACCGTTCCGGGCAGGGGACTTGAAGGACGCACAGACGGCCGGTCGATCTGGCTGGGGTCGGACCGGTTTGCCGAGGAGAAGGGTTTCGGCGACGCCATTCCGAAGGATTTGCGCGACCGCATCGAAGGGGCTGGCAGCACCCTTGTTGCCGTGGGCGACGACACCGGCGTCACCGGCATCCTGGAATTGCGCGACCGTATCCGCCCCGACGCCAAGGGCATCGTGGCACAGCTCCACGCGCAGGGCGTGAAGACCATCGTCATGCTGACGGGCGACAACGAGCGGACAGCGCGCGCCGTTGCCGCCGAGGTCGGCATCGACGAGGTCCGCGCCGAGCTTCTGCCCGAAGACAAAGTGACAGCCATCGAAGAACTGGTCGAAACGCATGACATGGTGGCCATGATCGGCGACGGGGTCAACGACGCCCCGGCCATGGCGCGCGCGCATTACGCCATCGCGATGGGTGCCGTTGGTTCGGACGCGGCAATCGAGACGGCGGATATTGCCCTGATGACAGACGACCTCGGGAAGGTGCCTTGGCTGATCGGTCATTCGCGCCGGACAATGTCGATTATCCATCAGAACATCGGTATTTCCTTGGCGACCAAGGGCGTTTTCGTTGTCGCTACCGCGTTCGGACTGGCATCGATGTGGGGCGCTATTGCAGCCGACGTAGGAGTGTCATTGCTGGTGGTGGCCAATGCCCTGCGCCTGCTGAACAGCCAAGAGGCCAAGGCACCGCCGTCCGGCGGTGAACAGGTTGGTCCACAGATGGCAAAGGCCGCGCTTGCCCACGGACATTGATCACGCAGCATTTGCAAGGTAACGTAATGTCCATATCAGACCTCACGAAAGAGGCATCGAGCAGTGAAAACCATCCGATTTCCCCGCCGTGCCGTCCTGTTGGGCGGGTTGGCAGCGTTTTTGTCCGGCTGTGCCAGCAAGTTCCGCAGCTATGGCGGACCCGAGGTGACCCGTGTTCGGCTTTACAAGGGGCAGCGCTTGCTTGTTCTGGACGGAGCCGATCGCGTATTGCAAACCTATCCGGTCGGGCTGGGTTTCGCGCCCGAGGGTCACAAGCAATTCGAGGGAGACGGTCGGACCCCGGAGGGCGCCTACGTAGTCGATAAGCGCAACCCTGAAAGTACCTATCATCTTTCAGTTGGTATCTCTTATCCGAATGAGGCCGACATCGCCTTTGCCGAAGCGCAGGGCCTTTCCCCCGGCGGCGACATCTTCATCCATGGTGGTCCACGCCCGGGCATCGACCCAACGGACGTCCGCGACTGGACAGCTGGCTGCATCGCGGTCACAGATCGGCAGATCGAGGACATCTATGCAATGGTGAAGGACGGAACACCTATCCACATCTTTGCATGACGGTTTTTCTCATGCGGCGGTAGCGCGCCGTCGCATTGGCCGCCATTGCCCAGCTCCACGAAGCCAAGATGAACGCCAACGGCATCCAGTCCCCGAAGCTCGCGTAGAGTGTCGGCGGCCGCGCGGAGGGCAGGCTAGCATTGATGATCCCTGTTTCGCCGGTATCGAGCCGCGCAACGATTTCTCCGTTCGCGTCGATGACCGAGGAGATGCCCGTATTCGCGGCTCGGATGACAGGAAGGCCTTCCTCCACGGCGCGCATCCGTGCGGAAGCCAGATGCTGCTCGGGTCCGATGCTGGTGCCAAACCAGGCATCGTTGGTGGCGTTGAAAATCCAGTCCGGCCGGAACAGGTCGTCGACCACATGCCCTGGGAAGATGATCTCATAGCAGATCGCCACGGCGACCAGCGGCACACCCGGAAGCGCAAGCGTTCTCGGGCCCGGTCCGGGCGTAAAATCGCCCAGACCCGCCGTGAGCCGCTCGATGGGCAACCAGCCGCGGAATGGCACATATTCGCCGAAGGGCACGAGATGGTGTTTCGCGTATCCGGTCAGGATCTCGCCGGTCTCGTCAAATGCCTGGACCGTGTTGAAATATCGGGTGCCATCCTCGCTCGGTACACGGTCCGGCACACCGGTAAGCAGCACTCTGCCGTCTGGTAGCGCTGCGGCAATGCGGGCCCGTGCCTCCGTATCCTCATCGAGGAAACCCGGAAAGGCGGTTTCCGGCCAGAGAAGCACGTCGAAATCGCCGGGCCGGGTTGAAAGCTCAAGATAGCGCGCGAAGGTCGCCTCGCGGTTCTCGGGAGCCCATTTCTCCTCTTGTGGAATGTTGCCCTGGACGATGCGCAGGTCGACACCGGGTGGCTGTTGTGCATCCGACTGGAGGCGCAGCGTGCCGACAGCCCACATCGTCGCGATTCCGGCCAGCGCCATGAGCGAGATGGTCAATCGTTGCCGCCCGGACGCCATAGCAGCCGCGCCAGGGAGTACCGCGACGAACACGGTGAGAAAGCTTAGCCCATAGCTTCCGACCCAGGCGGCGGTCTGGCGAAGGGCGGCGTAGTCTACAAGTGCGTAACCGGCCAGGTTCCAGGGAAACCCTGTCAGAACGTGACCACGCAACCACTCGGCCACGGTCCAGGAGGTCGCGAACAGGAGGCAGGCCAAGAGACTGCCCATGGCTCCGCGCCGCGCGATTTCGGCAAAAAGCGCAGCGGCAATGGCTGGGAAAATCGCGAGACCTGCGGACAATCCCGCGACCGCCGGAATCGCCATCGTCCCAAACCGCTCGGCCTCGACGTAGAAACTTTCCGCGATCCACCAAATCCCGAAACCGAACTGGCCGAGACCAAACGCCCAGCCGACGAGGAAAGCGCGCCCGAAGGAGAGATCGCGAAGCCCGACAAACAACGCGGAATAGGCAACGGGAACGAGCAGGAGAATCGAAAGAGGCGGGAAAGTCAGAACGGTCATCGCCCCGGCGGCGAAACCAAGCGTCATCCGCGAAAGCAAACGGTGGCGCAGAGCGATGCGGTTCAGAATTTCCGGCTTCACGACTTGATCGAACGCCGCGCGCTGATCCATGGCGCGGCGAGCAAGAGCCCCACGCCACTGACGACAAATACATCGGCCAAGTTGAAGGCAGGCCAATGTGTTGTGCCAATGTAGAAATCGAGAAAGTCTGTTACAGCCCGATACCGCACACGATCGATGACATTGCCCAGGGCTCCGCCAATGATCGCACCGTAGGCAAGCGTTTCCACCGCATTGTCGGCGCGAAACAGCATAACCCCCAGCCAAACACAGATGGCAAGAGCGAAAGCGATGAGGCTCCACCACGGCGCGCCGCCCAACATCCCGAAAGTCACGCCGTCATTACGATAAAAGACGAGGTTGAATCCCGGAAACACGGGAATTCCGGCGCTTAAAGTGACGGCATTCGCAACGACAATGGCTTTGGTGATCTGATCGATCGCGAACGCAGCAAGTGCTGCGAAGACGCCGATCATCGGAGATACCTTGTTTAGTGACATTGCCTCATCCCAACCAGACATCAAGGAACAGCATCAGAACGAGCCCGACTGCGAGACCGAGCGTCGCCCTGTTCTGATGGCCGCTGCGATGGGTTTCGGGGATGATTTCGTGGCTAATGACGTAGAGCATTGCGCCCGCGGCAAAGGCCAGTCCCCATGGCAGCAGCGGTTCCGACAGTGTGATGATCCCGGCCCCGAGCAGGCCGCCAATCGGCTCGACCATGCCCGTCAGCGCCGCGATGCCCCAGGCGCGCAGCTTCGGATATCCCTCGCCCAGCAGAGATACAGCGACGGCCAATCCTTCGGGCGCATTCTGAAGCCCGATGCCGATGGCGAGCGGCAAACCGCCCTCCATACCTCCGGATCCGAAGCCGACCCCGACCGCGAGGCCTTCGGGGAAGTTGTGGATCGTGATCGCGATGATGAAAAGCCAGACCCGCCGCAAAGACGCCGCTTCGGGCCCTTCGCGTCCTGTCTTGAAATGCTCGTGCGGCAGCTTTTCGTTCATCAGGGCGACGGCCCCCATTCCCAGAAGGATCGAGACGCATACGATGGCCGCAGGCATCGCGCCGTTCTCGAACATCGGCTCGGCCGCATCCAATGCCGGGATGATCAGCGAAAAGAACGAGGCTGACAGCATGACACCGGCAGCGAAGCCGAGCGACAGATCGCGCGTGGCCCGGGACGGGATGCGCCCAAACAGCACGGGAGCTGCTCCGACTGCCGTGAGCGCACCGGCGGCGAGACTTCCGAGAAAGCCGAGCATTATCGGAGACAGATTTTCCATGGGCGGGCCAGATTATCCTTCGGCGTAGCTCGAAAAGACTTCCGTCGACCCGTCCTTGCGGATGAGGAAGACATCATAGGCCTCGCGGTCGTCTTCTGGCCCCATGCCGGGCGAGCCATAGGGCATCCCCGGAACGGCGAGGCCGACGGCGTCCGGGCGCTCCTCGAGAATGCGGCGGATGTCAGCGGCCGGGACATGGCCTTCGATCACGTAGCCATCAATGAGCGCGGTGTGGCAGGAGACCATGCGCTGCGGCACCCCGTTGTCGAGCTTGAAGCGAACCAGCGACCCACCGAACATGTTCTCGCCCGTCGGCGCAAACCCGTTTTCTTCGAGATGGTTCATCCAAGACAGGCAACAGCCGCAACCGTTCGTCTTGCGGACCTCGATCGCCGTTGCCTCTGCGAGGACCTGGGCCGCTGGTAACAGGGCGAGGGTGATTGCCAGAGCTTGGGTCATGCGTTTCATGGGTCAGAGCCTTTCGGTTGTCGTTTCGGCAATCTCGCTGCCGAGGTTTTGATTCAGAAGCGCGCGCGCCTCGGCCAGACGCGAGAGCGCGGCGGTATCATCCGCTTCGCTCTCGGCTGCTTCGGCGAGCCGGTCGTCAGAGAGGGGGTCAGTCGGGCGCCCATCCACGAGGACTTCGTAGTGCAGGTTCGGACCTGTCGCCGTGCCAGTCGCGCCGACGCGGCCGATCACATCTCCCGCCGCAACGCGTTGGCCTTGTGCCAGGCCATCCGGCACGGCGCTCAGATGCGCATAGCGCGTCAAGGTGTCGGAGCCGTGGGCGATTTCGACCACACGGCCATAGCCGCCGCGCCAGCCGATGAAGCTGACCCGCCCCGGTGCCGTCGCTTGAACCGGTGTCCCACGTGCCGCTGCGAAATCGACGCCGGTGTGCATCCGGACGTTACCAAAGACCGGATGCGTGCGGCGTCCGAACACCGAGCTGAGGCGCGCACCCTCGACCGGCTGTGCGAAGACGCGCAGCACCTCGCCATCGACGTAGATCGTCGCCTGACCGCTGCCGTCGTCCGGCCATACGATCTCGTAAAGCGAACCGCCGATCTCCAGTGCGGCGAAGGCGAGCTCGGGCTGTCCGATCCTGTCCGCCCCCACACGCGCCTCGCGCCAGAGAAGCCTTAGTGTCTCGCCTCCGGCCATCTCGCGGCGGAAATCCACGGTCCCACCCAGCATCTGCGCAAGGTCCACGGAAAAACGGGCGGGTATGCCGGCTTCGTCGAGTGCCGCAAAGATCGAGCTGTCGATCACGGCTTCGCCGGCAAGGGTTACGATCTCCGGATCCGGAGCCACGACCTGCGTGGACAACTGCTCGCCGAAAACCACCTCGATCCGCACTCCGTCCTCGACGGCGAGCGAGACGGTGCGGGGTCTGCCGTCCACGGTCGAAGCGACAGTGACCGAGTGCCCCGGCCGCAGCCGTCGCAGATCGTATTCCGCGCCAAGCGCGAGGGCAACTTCGGCTCTGTCAGGTGCCGCAAGTCCAGCTTCGGACAGCAAGAAATCGAGCGTCTCGCCAGGTGCAATGTCGCGCGACCACGTCGACAGGGGTGGCTCGATCGCCTGCACCGGCCTGTCGGCAAACGCGACCTGCAGAAGGGGCAGGGGGCCGAGGTTGGGTGCATCCTCTGCCCATGCCGTCGCGGGCAGCGTCACGAGGATGTCAACGTTTTGGGGAGCTTCAGGACCTTGGGGCATCCATTTACCTGCCGAGGCAAGTTCCGGCGGCACGGGTTCTTTCGACATGAAATCAGAGAGGGCGATAGCCGCTCCCGAAACCGTCCCCGCAATTGCGACAACCGCCGCCAAAGTTCTGAGCCTCATGTCGCCCCCTCCATTTCTTCTGCCAGCGCGCGGCGAATTTTCGGTACCGCGAATTCTCTGGGTTCGTGATAGTCGATCATGGTGACGAACCGCCCAGAGGCTGCGAACAGGAAGACGCTCGCGCTGTGGTTCATCGTGTAATCGCCGCTCTCCGTCGGCACCCTTTCGTAGGTGGCGTGGAAGCCGTCCGCGACGCGCGCTATCTGCTCCTCCGGCCCCGTCCAGCCGCGGATCGCCGGATGGAAGTAGCCGACATATTCGGCCATCGCCTCTACAGTGTCGCGCTCGGGATCGACCGTGATGAAAACCACGTTCATCTCGTCGGCCTCGTCTCCCAGATCGTCGAGCCATCCCGAAATGTCCGAGAGCGTGGTCGGGCAGACATCGGGACAGTAGGTGAAGCCGAAGAACGCAATCGTCGGTCGCCCGATCAGGGTTTCCGGCCCGACCGCGTTGCCCTCATGATCCGTCAGACGGAAATCCATCGCGGTCAGAGCCACAGGCCGCTGCCCGATAGGCTCAGGTCCACCGGGGCCATCGACCTGCCACCAACCGACGAAGAGCATAAGGGCGACCGCCCCGACACCAGCCGCACCATACCCCTGGATCGCCCGTCGCCGCATCAGTCCTCTGGCCCCCGCGCGGCGATGCCGAGGATCGGCACCTCGACCGTCACCTCGCCTCCGTCGTCGAAAAGCAGGGTCAGCGGAAAGGTGTCCCCTTTCGTCATCGGTTCTTGTAGCCGCATCAGCATTGCGTGCAGGCCCCCCGGTTCGAGCGCGACGCTCTCGCCCGGGGCGATCGCGATCTCCCCCGCCGGGCTCATGGAACTCACACCTTCGGCATTTGTCTTCGTCTCGTGGATTTCGGGCATCATCGCGAGCGGTGTTGCAAGGCCGATCAGCGTCACTGGCTCGTCGCCAGTGTTGCGGATCGTCATGTAGGCGGCTCCAGGACGGTTCATCCCGATGGAGGCGCGGGACCACGCGTTCTCGACGACAACATCCTCTGGTCCGGCCAGCGCAGGCACCGAGAGCCCTCCAAGGGTCAAAAGCGCCGCTAGTGTGCTGGTCAAAATATACTTTTTCATGGTTCTGATCCTGCCTTTTCCATTCAGCTTTGCGCGGCAGCGACTTCGGCAGCCACCAATCGCCGCAGTTCTGCCTCCCCGAACGGATCGAGCGGCTTGCCGTTCACGAAGAATGTGGGCGTCTGGCGAATTCCCACGGTCTCGACGTCAGCACGATCCTGATTCAGGATTGCCACGACATCAGGTGCCAGCATTTGCGTGCGCGCGGCCTCGGCATCGAGTCCGGCCGTGGCGCCGATCTGAAGGATCAGGCCGGGCGCCGGGGCACCGTGCGACGCCCAGCTCGGCTGTTCCCGCAAAACGGCCTCCAGCACCGGCACGTAAACATCCTGCATGCGTGCCACCTCGAGCACGCGGATGGCTTCCTCGGATGCCTCGCCGTGGAAGGGCGTGTAGCGGATCACGACGCGGACAGCATCCCCATGCTCGGCCATGATGTCCTTCACGATGGGATGAAAGGCGCGACAGGCCTCGCAGGCCGGATCGAAGAATTCGACGATCGTGACGGGCGCCTCCGCAGGCCCAAGGATGGGCGAGTAGGGGCGGATCATCGCGTCCGCGAGTTCCGGCGCAACGGGCTCAACTTCGGCCACCGGGCCGAGGCGGTTTGCAAACCAGGTGGCTCCGGCGAAACCGGCGACGCCGAGGGCGAGAACGGACAGGATCAGGCCGCGTCGGTTCATCTTCGTGTGTCCTTCAGTGAAAGGGCCGACAGCGCCCCGATCAGCGCGAAGGTGGCGAGCGCCATCAGCGGGATAGGGATGCCGAAGACCAGTTGGTTGTCATCGGTGCAAGAGGGGCCGGTGGCCGTGCAGGGCTGGATGCGTTCGGGAACAAGACCGACGTACAGCCCCATGTGCCAGAGGGCGATTGCGCCGCCGCCAAGCGCCAATGCGATGCCGTAGCGCCCCACGCGACCGTCCCGCCACCAAAGGCCGAGCCCGAGGACAATGGCCAAGGGAAACATGAAGGCGCGCTGGAACCAGCACAGCACACAGGGCGTCTGCCCCAGCACCTCGCCGATGAAAAGCACGGCAAGCGAGGCGACGAGCGCGATGATCCATGCCAGCCCGAGGGCTGTTTCTCCGGACATACGGTTCATATCGGTCAGATCCTCTCTTCCAGATCGGCGAGGATCTCTTCGGCGGAGGTGCCGTAGGGCCACGAGTCGGCGAAGCCCGCGTCGGGATCGAAGAGGAATAGATGCGACGTGTGGCCCATCGTGTAACCATCCGGCGCTGTCGCCTCTTCGACGCGCTCAAAGAAGCTTGGAAACGTCTCGGACGTGGCGGCGATCTGTTCCGGCGTGCCCGTCAGCCCGATGATGCCCGCATCGAACAGCGGGACGTATTCGGCGAGTGCTGGGGGCGTGTCTCGTTCAGGGTCGATTGTTATGAAAATCGGCTGGACCTTGGCGGCATCGTCGCCCAGACCCTCCATCACCGCCGCGACCTCAGATAGGGTCGTCGGGCAAACGTCGGGGCAGTTGGTAAAGCCGAAAAACACCAGCATCCAGCGCCCCGCAAAGTCTTCCTCGGTTTGAACCATACCCCGGTGGTCTGTCAGTTCGAACTCAGCGAAAAAAGGCGGCTCGGTGTCGGTTCGGGCGCGGTCGGCACGATAGTCCGACCAGAGGAAAAGCCATACGAAGGCAAGCGCTGCGACGCCCGCCAAAACCCAAAGAAATTTCTGTGCCGATGTAAGGGACAATCCTGAGCGCCTGCCATTGATTCTTGATTGTTGCTGCGTCTACATCCTCTAGCAGCTAGAGGTTCAAGCGCGAAGTCATAGTAAAGCTTGAACACACGCATCTGTGAATCCGGCACTTGTATTTTCCGACCGCCAAACCTACACAAACTTTACCTTTTTCATGGAGGCGAGAATGCTCACGATCGGTACTCTGTCAAAGAAGACTGGCACAAAAGTGCAGACCATCCGGTACTACGAACAGATCGGACTCATGCCCGAACCTGGCCGGACCGAAGGCGGACAGAGGCGCTACGACAATGCACAGCTCGACCGACTGTCCTTCATCCGCCATTCGCGGCAACTCGGTTTCTCGCTCGATGCGATCCGCGAGCTGCTCGACCTCAGCGACCATCCCAACCGCCCCTGCGACGAGGCAGATGCCATCGCGCGTCGCCAGCTCAAACAGGTGGAGCAGCGCATGGCCCGCCTGAAGGCGCTGCGCACGGAACTGAAACGCATGGTTCACGAATGCAGCGGCGGGCGGACGGGAGATTGCAAAGTGCTTGAGGTGTTGCGGGACCATTCGGAATGCTTGACCGAGCACGAGGAAATCGGGGCATAAGATAAGAGTTGGGGCAAACGTAAAAATTTTTGAGCAAAGGGTTGATGCTATAGTGACTATAGCAATTAGTCTTGTTCCAAGACGATTCGAGGAGCACTCCATTGCAGATGACCGACCCCCTACTTGCACCAACCAGACTACTGGATTTTGATGCCGCGCCTCTTGCGGATCTAATTGAAAATCGCGGCTGGCGCGACTTATCCGAATACGATCGGATCGGAGCAGTCTATGATTTCGTTCGGAATGAAATCGCGTTCGGATACAATCGAGCTGACGACATCCCCGCATCCGAGGTGTTTTCCGACGGCTACGGGCAGTGCAATACCAAAGGCACGCTCTTGATGGCGCTGCTGCGTGGTGTTGGCATTCGTTGCCGGTTGCATGGGTTTACGATCCACAAAGGCTTGCAGCGCGGCGTTGTCCCAGAGTTGGTGTATCCGCTTGCTCCGCAGGAAATTCTCCACTCATGGGTTGAGATCGAATATCAAAGGGCCTGGATCAACCTTGAAGGCTTCATCCTGGATGGCGGTTTCCTGACAGTCCTGCAAAAGTCTTTCTCGGACACGGACAGTCTCTGCGGTTATGGCGCGGGCACGGATTGCCTTGGCGCGCCTCCCGTCGCCTGGAACGGAGAAGATACCTACATTCAGAAAACCGGCATCGTGCAGGATTTCGGCGTGTTTGATACGCCGGACGCCTTCTATTTGTCCCATGAGCAATCCTTTGGATGGCTGCGTGGTGCCCTTTACCGTCATATCATACGCCACTGGATGAATGCGCGCGTACGTGGTCTCCGCAACGGTCGTCTGAAGACTGACCAACGCGCGACACACACGCATCAGGAGCCCGCCAATGCCGCATGACCACGGGCACGCGCATATCGATCCGGACTCTGGGGATCGGCGGGTTGCGATCGCGATCTGGGCGAATGGGCTACTTACGATTGCGCAAGTCGTCGGGGGCATTTTGTCGGGCAGTCTGGCACTGATCGCCGACGCGCTGCACAACTTTTCCGATATGGCCTCGCTTGTCATTGCCTTCGCTGCACGTAAGATCGCGCGCCGACCGGCGGATGAACGCATGACCTTCGGCTATGGCCGGGTCGAAATCGTGGCGGCCCTGATCAACTACACCACCCTGATCGTGATCGGCTTCTACCTGATCTACGAGGGTGGCATGCGCATGATTGATCCACCCGAAGTCATGGGGTGGACCGTCGTCATTCTCGGCGGAATCGCGCTTGTGGTCGACACGCTGACCGCAATGCTGACCTACTCGATGCAGAAGGGGAGCGTGAACATCCGTGCGCTTTTTCTCCACAACCTTTCGGATGCGTTGGCTTCAGTGGCCGTCATAGTCGGCGGGACGCTTATTATACTTTATGATATGCGTTGGGTTGATCCGGCCATCACCATCGGCATCGCGCTCTACATCCTGTATCTGTCCTTCACCGAAATAGGGGGCCCAATTCGAACCCTGATGCTTGGAAGCCCGCCGGATGTGGATGGAAACGACGTGGTCAGAGCGATCCAGTGTGTCGATGGCGTTGTGGACGTGCATCATGTCCACCTGTGGCAAATGCAGGAGCACGCTGCGGCATTGGACTGCCATATTGTCGTCGAACGCGACCGGATGAGTGAGGCCGACAAAATTAAAGAAAACGTCAAATCAGTGCTGCATGGACGTTTTTCAATTGAGCATTCCACGCTTGAGTTTGAAGCGAGCGACAATGCGCATAAGGAGGCACAGGTGTTCGGACACCGCTCATGACGGTGGTTCAAAGCATCTAATGGTCATTGGCCTCCTGTCCGGTCTGGTATTGATTAGCGCGCTTCTTTGCTCAATCTTCCACCCATCTAGGCACATTTGGTCTCCGAACAGCGAAAGATCAGTCATTCCAAACTTCACATGGTGACTCACATTGGCCGTGTTTGGAGCGATGATCGCTTCGGGCAACAGGCGCGCACCCGTCAACCGCAACCTCGCTTGGATGGAAGCCAGAGCCCCACTTCGCGAAATATCCGGGCAAAGAATAATTCGGATGTGGTGCGACGCAATCCATGGTGATCGGAAGGCGTCTGAATATGGTCTGGTTTCACACGGCGCGACTACGTCAAAAAGTTCATATTATTCAGCCTAGCGTCAGCACCATGTTGTCGGACAAGGCCAGGGGTGGGATGTGCAAGTTCTCCGGCGCAGGCCCTTTGCGAATGCGTCCAGCGGTATCGTAATGCGACCCGTGGCAGGGACAGAACCACCCTCCGAAATCGCCCGCACCATAGCCAAGCGGGACACATCCCAAATGGGTGCAGACACCGATCATCACCAGATAGGCGTCATAGCCCAAAATGGCGCGGTTCTCATCCTGCGCTGCGGCCTCGCCGGGAAGATTGGGATTGCGCGCATCGGTGTCCGGCAAGGTGGAGACCGCCTGTTGACGCGCCTGGGCCATCTCAGCTTGCGTCCGGTGGCGAATGAAGACGGGCTTTCCGCGCCAATTGACGGTCAGTTGCGTGCCTTCGGCGAGCCCGGAGATATCCACCGAGATTGTCGCCAGGGCGCGCACATCTGCCGAGGGGTTCATCTGGTTGATCAGCGGCCAGAGCGCCGCACCTGAGGCGACCACGCCCGCGCCAGCAGTGGCGTAATACAGGAAATCCCTGCGTTCAGTGTTATCGGTCGCATCCATAGCATGGCAAATGTGCAACCTTCCCGCGCCGGAACGTCAACGCGGGTTTTGTAACGGTTTGTCTGCAACCCGGGGCCTGGCGGAGGGAAACTGTGGCCGATCTTCAACTCAATGGTGGGGCGGTTCGCCTTTTGCCATCATGAGATGATGCTTCTGGTGATGCGCGCCAATGGTCATCAGTCCGAAGAACCCAAGACCCTGTATCTGGTCGGTATCGCCATCGACGAGGAGGGCGACGCCGTCCCCGAGATCCTCTGTCGTGACGTCCCAACCCGTCTCGGCCGCAAGGAAAGGCGCATGGACAGGTACCATGGTGCGAATGGCATCGAGAACGCGCGGTGCCCCCCGGACCTCGAACCGGATACCGGCAGGCCGCGCACTGCGGGTAACCTCGGCCTCCATCGCTACAAGCTCCATGTCCACCAGATGTCGCCTCAGAGCCGCAATATCAACGTTTGCCCAATCGGTATCGGGATCGGCGCGTAGGAGCGCCACGATCTCGGCCATGGCGGCAAAGGCCGATTGCCCGGTTTCCTGTGGGCCCGGCATCGCATGCCCGGTCGCGAAATGGCTGTGCTGGGCCGCGACGGGTCTAGACAATGACAGGGCAAGCAGGAGAGCAACAAGGCGCATGGCGGGCTCCTTTTGAACGGCAAGATACCCGTTTTTCCTAGCACGCAGACCTACTACGGAATATGATTTCAATCATATGCTGCCAGAGCCCTACGATCTTCTTCCGACATCTGCGCTTCGGCCGCAAACAATTGCGGTTGGCGACGTGCTCTTTCGACAGGGTGCACGGACCCGGGGTCTCTATGTGCTGATAACCGGGCGTGTACATCTCGAGCGGGTTGGTCCGAATGGCGAGCGCCTCATCATTCACCGGGCGGCATCCGGGACCAGCTTTGCCGAAGCCTCGGTCTTTTCGGAGCGCTATCATTGCGATGCCATCGTGATGGACGCTGGAGACCTGGTCCGGATCGACAAATCCGCGGTTCTCGCCGCCTTCGCGAACCCGGACTTTGCGCGGGCCTATGGACGCCAGGCGGCCCAACAGGTTCAGGCGCACCGGCAGATCATGGAAATTGTCGGCATCCGCCGCGCCGAGGATCGGGTGATGGCGGGGATCGTTGCGGGTCTTCTGGAGGGCACCGTCGTCGACTTTGCCGCCCGTCTCCAGCTGACGCATGAGGCGACCTACCGTGCGCTGCGGGCGCTTGTCGAAGCGGGCCGGGTCACAAACCCGTCCCGTGGGGCCTACCGATTGGCCTAGCTGTGACTGGCAAAGACCGATGTCGCGCCATCGGGCCCGACAAGCAGCGTATCAAACGTATCGCCGGCACCGGGACCGCCCATGCCGGGGGAACTCATCGGCATACCCGGCACGGTGAGCCCGCGCGCCGCCGGTTGCTCTGAGAGAAGCCGGGCGATGTCTTCTGCCGGCACATGGCCCTCAATGAAATAATCGCCCACCACGGCGGTGTGGCAACCGGCCAGTTCCGACGCGATTTGGAGCCTGTCTTTCAGCGCATAGAGGGCGTCCTGCTCGACATCCTGGACCTCGACCTGGAATCCGGCCTGCCGGACATGATCGACCCAGTCGGTACAGCATCCGCAGGTCGGGGATTTGACAACCTTGATGGCCGGTGCGGTATCGGCCATGGCCGGAAGCGCGATTGTGGCGGCAGCGCCGGTCAGTAGAAAGGTGCGTCGTTTCATTCATCAATCCTTTTCTTCGGTATCTGGAATATTGGTCTTATCGGACTGGGAGTCGAGCGCCTGTTCGGACTGCGGTTCGCTATTCCCGGACATATCGAGCGCATATCCGCTTGCGGGTCCCCGGATCGGCTTGACAACTCATTCGCCCTAGCAAATCGCGAAGCAGACTTATTAGATGAACTGGCTACCGTTTCGACCGAAAACTCGGGCACGACCATCGAGGCTCAGGCATATGTCTGAGGTAGAAGTCTACCGTTTCCACGCATTCCGGGCCTGCCCGCGTGATTTGATTACGAATCGTTGCCCTGGAGTGCGGTTTTGGATAGCCATCCTTAGCTTAACATAAACTTCACTATCAGATTCTTGACGTGCGTAGGGGCAGATTCTAAACTAGGTTGCGACAAATGCCCTATCTTGCTGGAAAGCAAGGAGAACGGACATGGCCCACACAGAGCTGGATTTGCGTGAGAGACGCGCCATCGAAGACATGCTGAATGCAAAAGTACCGGTCAGCAAGATCGCCGCAGAGATCGGTCGGCATCGTTCGACCGTCTATCGCGAGATCAAACGGAACTTTTTCACCGACGAAGAGCTGCCGTATCTGAACGGCTACTATGGCATGGTCGCGCAGCGTGAAGCATCAAAGCGCCGTGCTCGCAGACGCAAATTGATCCGCCTGGAAGCATTGCGCACGCACGTCGTCGGTCGGCTCATCGAAGGCTGGACGCCAGAACAGATCGCGGGCCGTCTCGGTTTCGAAGACCAGCCTGTTCGGGTCAGCCACGAAACGATTTACGCCTATGTCTACAGCAAGGAGGGGCAGTCGGAAGACCTGGCACGCCACCTTCCCAGCCGACGCAGGAAACGCAGGCTACGCTATGCCAGGCGACCCAGAGGCCAGGTTTTCCCGCCGGATCGGTCCATCCATCAACGCCCTGAGTACGTCGCCACCCGTGAAACCTTTGGCGAATGGGAAGGCGATCTGATGATCTTCGAGCGGTCTCAGGGCAAGATGAACGTCGCCTCGCTGGTCGAGCGGAAGACCCGGTTTGCCGTCTTGTTCCGCAACAACGACCGCAGTTCGACACACTTCATTAACAAGCTGATGGATGTGATGGAGCCCCTTCCCCAACCCGCGCGGAAGTCGATCACTTTCGACCGGGGCTTCGAGTTCCGCGAATGGCGCAAGTTGAAATCCGGCATTGGAACGGAAAGCTGGTTTTGCGATCCGCAAGCGCCCTGGCAAAAAGGATCAGTTGAGAATTTGAACAAACGCGCCCGCAGGTATCTGCCGCGTGATACCCAACTCGCGGCGCTGTCAAATCGCAAGATGAAGGCGATTTGCGACCGCCTGAACGGTACGCCCAGAAAGTGCCTTGGTTGGCGCACCCCCACCGAGGCCTTCAGAGCCGAGATGATGAAACTGAGATAGCGGAAA